>NZ_JBEYVM010000005.1:0-469599 GCF_040643995.1 Streptomyces sp. NPDC047049
GGGAGGAAGCGGGGTGCAGGCCTGTGAGTGCGGTGGTCAGGTCCTGTTCGATGGCGTCGACGTGGGCGGAGTGGGAGGCGTAGTCGACGGCGACCCTGCGGGCGTGCACGCCTTCGTCGGTGCGTGCCGTGACGAAGTTTTCGACGGCGTTGACGTCGCCGGAGAGGACTACTGATCGTGGGCCGTTGACGGCGGCGACCGAGAGTCCTTCCAGGCCGGTGAGGTGTTCGCGGACCTCGTCCAGTGGGAGTGATATGGAGGCCATGGCGCCGGAGCCGGCCAGTTTGTCGCGGATCAGCTGGCTGCGCAGTGCCACCACACGGGCGCCGTCGTCGAGGGAGAGGGCGCCTGCGACACAGGCTGCCGCGATTTCTCCCTGGGAATGGCCCGCTACTGCGGAGGGAGCCACGCCGAAGGACTGCCACAGTCCTGCGAGGGAGACCATCACGGCCCATGACGCGGGCTGGACCACATCGACCCGCTCCAGCATCGAGGCGTCACCGAGGACCTCGGACAGCGACCAGTCCACGAACGGAGCGAGTGCCTGCGCGCACTCCGCCATCGACGCCGCGAATACCGGTGAGGACTCCATGAGGTCTTGCCCCATGCCCACCCATTGCGCGCCCT
Organism: Streptomyces sp. NPDC047049; assembly: GCF_040643995.1. Taxonomy (NCBI): domain Bacteria; kingdom Bacillati; phylum Actinomycetota; class Actinomycetes; order Kitasatosporales; family Streptomycetaceae; genus Streptomyces; species Streptomyces sp. NPDC047049. The sequence continues at coordinate 628 of NZ_JBEYVM010000005.1, forward strand.
GCCCCGGGAACACGAAAGCAACCTCACGAGAGGCGACGGCTGTGCCTTCGGCCACCCATGTGGTCAGGTCGCCGTCCATGGCCACGGCGCGGTGCTCGAAGTGGGCCCGCCCGACGGCGAGGGTGTATCCGATGTCGGCGGGGTCGAGTTCGGGATGGGCGTCCAGGTGGGCGCGCAGGCGGTCGGTCTGATCACGTAGTGCGTCCGCCGTGCGGCCGGACAGCAGCCATGGCACCACTCCGCCGCTCGTGCGGGCGGGCGGTGGCTCTTCCGGTGGGGCCTGTTCAAGGATGACGTGTGCGTTGGTCCCGGAGACGCCGAAGGAGGAGACTCCTGCACGGCGTGGTCGGTCGGTTTCGGGCCATGGCTGTGCGGCCGTGACGAGTTTGACGCCTTCGCCCCACTGCACGTGTGGGGAGGGTGTGTCCACGTGCAGGGATGCGGGCACTACGCCGTGCTGCATGGCCTGCACCATTTTGATCACCCCGGCCACGCCTGCGGCGGCTTGGGTGTGGCCGAGGTTCGATTTCACCGACCCGAGCAGCAACGGGGCACCGGTTCGCTCCCGGCCGTAGGTTTCCGCCAGGGCGCCGATCTCGATCGGGTCGCCCAGCTTCGTCCCCGTGCCGTGTCCTTCCACCGCGTCCACGTCGCCTGGCTTCAGGCCGGCACTCGACAGCGCCTGGCGTACCACTCGCTCCTGGGCCCGTCCGCTGGGCGCGGTCAGCCCGTTGGAGGCGCCGTCCTGGTTCACCGCGGAGCCCCGTACCACCGCGAGCACCCGATGCCCATGCCGCACAGCATCGGACAACCGCTCCACCACCAGCACACCCACACCCTCAGCAAACCCGGTGCCATCAGCGCTACCGGCATACGAACGGCACCGGCCGTCCGCAGACAGCCCCCGCTGCCGGCTGAATTCCACGAAGGTTGCCGGGTGGGACATGACGGTGACACCGCCCGCCAATGCAAGGGAGGTTTCACCGGAGCGCAACGACTGCACTGCCCAGTGCAGCGCCACCAACGACGACGAACACGCCGTGTCCACCGTCACCGCGGGCCCCTCGAGCCCCAGCACATACGACACCCGACCGGACAGGACTCCGCCGGATTTTCCCGTGGTCAAGTGTCCTTCGAGCCCTCCGGGGGCCTGGTCGACCTTCGACGCATAATCGTGGTACATCAGTCCGGCGAACACGGCGGAATTGGTACCGCGGAGTGCACGTGGATTTATCCCGGCCGACTCGATGGCTTCCCAGGACGTTTCCAGCAGCAACCGCTGCTGCGGGTCCATCGCCAATGCCTCATGCGGTGAGATGCCGAAAAAACGCGGATCGAATTCCGCTGCTCCCTCCAGGAAACCTCCCCGCTTGGTGTAGCTGGTACCTGCGTGATCGGGGTCCTCGTTGTAGAGCGCGGCTACGTCCCATCCACGATCGGTGGGAAATTCCGTGGTGGCGTCCTTGCCGGCAGATATCAGATCCCATAGACCTTCGGCCGACCGCACGCCCCCGGGGTAGCGGCATGCCATCCCCACGATGGCGATGGGATCGTCGGCGGATACCTCGCCCTCTTGCGCGGGGCTTGCCTGCAACGAGTGTGATCCGGCCGGAGCTTCCGTGGCCGCTTCACCGCCGGTCAGCGTGAAGAGATGCTCAGCCAAAGCCAGTGGGGTGGGGTAGTCGAAGGCCACCGTGTCAGGCAACGAAAGGTTGGTGACATCATTCAGCCGGTTGCACAACTGGACGGCAGCGATGGAGTCGAAGCCGGCGTCCTTGAACGACTGATCCACCTTGACCATGTCCGGCTGCACATAAACGAGCACCTGAGCCACTTGGTCGCGAACCAGGTCGACCGCAGAGCTGAGATCCGGGAAGCGTCGTATGGCGGAGGAGTCCTCGGCCGGGCTGGGAAAATGATCCTGATTCACCTGAGCACCTCATCGAAAACATTGATGTCACCCCGGCACTGCGGGGCGAGGGAATCCGTGGTGATGACACCTTCAACATGACCCGTATGACAACAAGTTGTCCGTTGTGGAGTCATGGACTTGTCTGCGAGGACGGCAACTACTTCATGTCCCCATCGTCACCAACAGTCGGGTCCGACGGCCCTGTCCCTGCTGATCAGGGTTGGTCAGGTCGGTTTTTCGCGTAGCGCCCAGACTTCCGGTAACTAACTCCAGCGTCAGATTCATCTCGAAGGATCGGCCATATTGGGCTCAATTGCTCCCGCGGTTCACGGTTATTTGCAGGTGCTTGAATACGTTTTCTCAAATTATCAATAACTGTCGCGGCTTGCCATCATCAACATTGACGGTTTCTGTCCTGGGCGTGGCCGCCGCAGGGCTGCCGAGACGCTGCGGTGCCCGGCCTCGGAGCCCCGGCTCGAACGCCGGCCGCAGAGTGGCGGGGAGATCACGCGGTCGCTGCCGTGGCGGTCTGCTCGTTGTCTTCGCGCAGTTGGAGGGCCACGGACAGCGCGGACTCGTCGGTGACGGCGGGGCCGGCGCCGGCCTTGCCCACGACAGGCCCCAGGTCAGTCCCGTCCGGGCTCGGAGCCGTTCGTGGGTGGTTCAGGCAGCCAGTCGTGGGCCGGGTCGTACTCCAGCCATCGGTTTCGCCCTGCTTCCTCCGTGCAGGCCGCGGCGAGGCCGTTCAGCCCCGGGTGTCCGTTTCCGGAGCACCACAGCAGCGACCAGGCGTACAACGGCGTGGGACCGACCAGGGGGACGGCGCGCAAGCCGGGGACGTCCGGCAGCGGCACATCGGCAGGCACCAGCGAGAAGCGTCGCGGCTCTTCCGACACTTCGGCGAGGAAGCGGTCGAGCCCGAGGTTGACGCTCGTCGCCGTGTTCTGGATGCCGAATCGGTCGGCGAACCGGTGGAGGAAGTCGAGCCGGTCCAGCGCACCGGGTGCCCACAGCAGGCTGTCGCGCAATTGGTCCGGCCGGAGAGACGGTTCGGCTGCGAGCGGATGCTCATCGCTCAGTACGGCGTCCACCGGTTCGAGGCGGACAACGCGGTGTGCCAGTCCCGCGGGCAGCGGGGGGTGGACCCGGCCGAAAGCCGCGTCGATGTCGCCGTGCAGCAGGGCCGCCGTCACCGACGGCAGGTCGCGCCCGTGACCCAGTGCCAGTTCCCCGGCCCGTTCGACGACCTGCCTGGCAACCTGGGCCAGTGTCCGCATCGGCGCGTAGAGGTGCCCCCAGACGTCTATGCGCAGCGGGCGTTCCCTCCCGCGCACCGCCGAGACCGCGGCGTCGGCGGCGGCCACGGTCTGCCGGGCCGGGAGGAGAAAACGCCGTCCGGCCTCGGTGAGGCGGACCCCGTTGCCGCCGCGCTGGAACAGCGTGGTGCCGAGCAGGGATTCCAGCCGCGCGATCCTCTTGGACAGCGCCTGCTGGGAGATGGCGAGCGTCCCGGCCGCCCGGCCGAAGTGCAGTTCCTCGGCGGTGCGCACAAAAGCACGTACCTGCGCCACGTCGAGATCCATGGGCCCCACCATAGGTGACAACCAAAGGTTGTCGGCTTTGCTCGTTCGTTGTTGGATCGCGGGGCGGGCAGGGGGTTGCATCGTCTCCATGCAAAGACTGACTTCCACTCCCGGACAGCGCACAGACCGCCGGCACCTTGGTCGCCCCTCAAGAGCGCCGGTAGGTGGCAAGGCCGTGCCGCTGACCGGAGGAGCACGATGAGCGCCACCGAGTTCGTCGCCGCCCAGTGGACACGCGCCACCGGTGCGGGCGTGGACCCTCACGAGTACCGGCGTGTCACCGAGGGCTTCACCTCCGTCGCCGACTGGGGGCCGTCCTTCCACCGCACGGGGCACGGCTACCTTCAGCGCGCGGCGGACGCGGGATCTTCCCGCTCGGCGGGGGAGTACCTGCTGGTGGCGGCCCGGTGGTTCCACCTGGCCACGCTGGCGCCGTACGCGGAAGCACACCGTGCCGCCGTCGAGGCGGACCACGCCCTGAGCAGAGCTCTCACCGTGCTGGAGCCCGGTGCGCGGCGGGTGCGCGGCGAGCGGTTCACCGGCTGGCTGCGGGGCCCCGCCGACGCGCCGGGGACCGTGGTCGTCGTCCCCGGCCTGGACTCGGCCAAGGAGGAGTTCCTCGATCTGGTGTCCGCGCTGCTGGCCAGGGGGCTGGCGGTGTTCGCGATGGACGGTCCCGGACAGGGCGTGCTCGCGGCCACCACCACCTTCGTGCCGGACTACGAACGGGTCGTGGGCCGGGCCATCGATGCCCTCGGCGCCGCACGCATCGGGCTCGTCGGCCTGAGCCTGGGGGGCTACTTCGCGGCCCGGACCGCGGCGCTTGAACCGCGCGTGGCCGCCGCCGCCACCGTCAGCGGCCCCTTCCGCCTCGAATGGGACGAACTGCCCGCGCCGGTGAGGGAGATCATGGCCCGGCGCGCCGGAGGCGCCGACGCCGCCCGCGCGTTCGCACGCCAGGTGGACCTTGCCGCCCTGGCACCCCGTATCGCGGCCCCGCTGCTGGTCGTGGACGGTGACCAGGACGTCATCCCCGGCGTGACGAACGGCGAGCCCCTGGCCCGGCTGGCACCGCACGGCACCTACCTGTCGGTCCCGCACGGCGACCACCTCCTCGGTAACGCGCGCCCCGACTGGCTGCCCCACCTCAGCGACCACATCGCGCACACCCTGACGGGAACGCCGGTATGAACGCAACCGGACGCTCCACGGTGAAGTGCTGGGGGTCGTGCAGGTAGCCGCCCGGCTCGGGGGCCCCGGGCAGGCACCACGGCCGGCACCCGTCAGCGGACCGGCCCGGCCCTCGGCGCACGGCACCGCCCACGGTCCGGCACATCGGTTGACCTGACAGGGCGGATGGCTTATCAGTTGGGGCGAGAGCCTTGGAGCGCCCCGATGAAGCCGCTGGTCCGCAACGCAGCGCTGAGCAGCTACAGAGAGCTCAGCCAGTCCCTCGGCATCGACCCGCGCGCCCTGATGAAACGCGTCGGTCTCGATCCGGCCGGACTCGCCGTCCAGGACCGGTGGATCTCCGGCGTCGCCGTCGCCGAACTCCTCGAACGCTCCGCCGTGGCCGCCCACCGCGTGGATTTCGGCCTGCTCCTCGCCGAGCGTCGCCGCTTCGCCAACCTCGGGCCCATCAGCCTCGTCCTGCGGGAGGAGCCCGATGTCCGCAGCGCCGTGCGGCTCCTGATCCGCCACGAGCGCATGTGCAACGAGCTGCTGCGCAGTCGGCTCAGCGAGGCGAACGGACTCGCCACCGTCAAAGTGAGTCTGGAGCTGGGGGAGGCGCGGCCGGCCCGGCAGGCCGTCGAGCTGGCCGTCGGTGTCTTCCACGGATTCCTGCGGGTGTTCCTCGGCGCGCGCTGGCAGCCGGTGTCCGTGTGCTTCACCCACGGGGCCCCTCGCGACATCGCCGCGCACCGGCGCCACTTCGGGCCCGTGGTGGAATTCGACGGGGAATTCAACGGCATCGTCTTCCACGCCACCGAACTCGATACGCCCAACTCGATGTCGGACCCCTTGCTGCGCGGCTACGCGCGTCAGTACTTCGAGTCCATCGCGGTGGCTGCGGAGGCCACCGAGCTGGACCGGGTGCGCGAACTGATCGAGGTCCTGCTGCCGACCGGACGCTGCTCGATCGAACAGGTCGCGGGGAGTCTCGGCGTCGGCCGCAGGACCGTCCACCGGCATCTGGCCGCATCCGGCGAGACGTTCTCCTCACTCGTCAACGCCACGCGCACACAGCTGGCCGAGCAGCTGGTGGCGAACCCGCGCCGCTCCCTGACGGAGATCTCCGGCCTGCTCGGTTTCTCCGCGCCCAGCGCCTTCTCCCGCTGGTTCCGTGACCGGTTCGGCACCAGTGCACGTGAATGGCGCTCCCGTCGGACGGACACCGGTCCTGTCCCCAAGTGACAAGTCTTCTGTCACCTTGTGTGAAGCGCGGCGGGTAACCCGCTCTTAACGTGGCGGTACCGCAAGGGGAACCGCAGTTTCGTCGAGCAACACCCTTGTGGAGAAAGCCAGTTGGGCCGATGGCTCGCGACGGCCGTCGGCCCGCCACGTCCGCGTATCAGGAGATGACCCATGCACTTCCTCGACGACTCCTTGCTGCCCGAGAACCAGGAGAAGCTGGTGATCCAGGTCGCTCCCTACGGGCCCGAATGGCTCCCCGGCGACGCCGACGACCTTCCCCTGACCATGGACGAGCACGTCCGGGCCGCCGTCGACTGCTATGACGCGGGCGCCACCGTGCTCCACATCCATGTGCGCGAACCGAACGGGCACGGGTCCAAGCGCATGTCCATGTTCAACGAACTGCTCGGCCGGCTGCGCGAGGCCGTCCCGGACATGGTCCTGCAGATCGGGGGATCCATCTCGTTCGCTCCCGAGGACGAGGGCGCCGAGGCGAAGTGGCTCAGCTACGACACCCGCCACTTGCTTGCCGACCTCACCCCGCGCCCCGACCAGGTGACGATCGCCATCAACACCAGCCAGATGAACATCGTCGAAATCATGACGCACGACGACCTGGCCGGCACCTCCATCGCCAAGCCCGACTACTACAAGGCCTACCGTGACATGGTCGTCGAGGCCGGTCCCGACTTCTACCTCGAACACCTGGAGCGCCTGCACGCAAGGGGCATCCAGCCGCACTTCCAACTCGCCACCATGGCACAGCTGGAAACCGTCGAGCGCCTGATCCGCAGCGGTGTGTACACCGGCCCCCTGGTGCTCAACTATGTGGCCATCGGCGGCGGGTTCGCCGGCCGTCACCCCGCTGACCTGATCGAGTTCATTCGCCGTGTCCCCGATGGCTCCGTCCTCACCATCGAGTCCTCGATGCGGGCCGTCGCCCCCATGAACGCCATCGCCATCGCCCTCGGCGTGCACGTCCGCGTGGGCAACGAGGACAACCTGTGGGCCCGCAAGGGCGAGCGCATGAGCTCCGTGCAACAGGTCGAGCAGATGGTGCGGGTCGCCGGCGCCCTCGGCCGCGACATCGCGAGCGGCGCGGAGGCCAAGGAGATCTACCGCATCGGCGAGTACTACGCGGACACCGACCAGACCCTGGCCCGGCTCGGCATGGTGCCCAACCGGCGCCCCGGACAGCGCGGCTTCCTGCTCCGCGACACCGCCCGCTGACCGCCACCGAACGAAGAGAGCATCCCGTGGCACATGCCATCCGTTTCCATGAGACCGGCGGTCCCGACGTCCTGCGGCGCGAACAGGTCGCCGTCGGCGACCCGGGCCCCGGCCAGGTCCGTGTCCGGCACGCGGCCATCGGCCTCAACTTCGCCGACACCTACTTCCGTACCGGCCTGTACCCGGCCCCGCTGCCCGCCGGTCTCGGCGTCGAGGGCGCGGGGCTCGTCGAGGCCGTCGGCGCGGGCGTCACCCACGTCGCCGAGGGCGATCGCGTCACGTACACCGGCAGTCCGCTCGGCGCCTACAGCACGGAACGGATCATGCCCGCCGACCCGTTGATCCGGCTGCCCGACGGCATCGGCTGCGAGACCGCGGCCGCGATGACCATGCGGGGCCTCACCGCCGCCTACCTGCTGCGCCGGATCCATCCACTCAAGTCCGGTGACACGATCCTGCTGCACGCCGCCGCGGGCGGTGTCGGCCTGATCATCTGCCAGTGGGCGAAGCTGCTCGGTCTCACCGTGATCGGCACGGTCTCCACCGAGGAGAAGGCCGCACTCGCCCGCGCCCACGGCTGTGACCACACGGTCCTGTACCGCCGCGAGAACGTCGCCGAGCGCGTACGGGAGCTCACCGACGGGGCAGGTGTGCCCCTCGTCCTCGACAGCATCGGCAAGGACACCGTCGACGGGTCCATGGCCTCGCTCAGCCGCCGCGGCCTGCTCGTGTGCTTCGGCACGGCCTCCGGCGTGCCGCCTCTCGATGCCATGCAACTCGCCGTGCACGGCTCACTGTTCGTGACCCGGCCCGCGCTGGCCGACTACATCGCGGAGCCGGCTGAGCGGGACGCGCTGGCCGCCGAGCTGTTCGGTCACGTCGCCGCCGGCCGGATCGCGATCCGCGTCCACCAGCGCTACGCCCTCGACGACGTCGTGGCGGCGCACCGCGCACTGGAAGCGGGCCGCACCACGGGTTCGTCCGTCCTCATTCCTTGAGAATCCCGATCCCCCGATCCCCCGATCCCCCGATCCCCCGATCCCCGAGCCACACCCCAGGAGAGTGCCATGACGCAGACCTCCACCCGAACAAGGATCCACGTCGAACCGCTGACCTGCACCATCGGAGCCGAACTGCGCGGAGTCCAGCTCGGCGACGCCGCCCGGGACGACGCCCTCTTCACCGACATCAAACAACTCCTGCTCCGCCACAAGGTGTTGTTCCTGCGCGATCAGGACCTGACCCGGGCCGACCACGTCGCCTTCGCCTCCCGCCTCGGCCCGCTGGAGGATCACCCGGTCCTCGGCGGCGACCCCGACCACCCGGGCCTCGTCCGCATCTACAAGGACCTGGACAGCAAGCCCGAGCACTACGAGAACGCCCTGCACTGCGACGCGACCTGGCGCGACTGCCCGCCCATGGGCGCTGTGCTGCGCTGCGTGGAGACGCCCGAGGTGGGCGGTGACACGATCTGGGTGAACATGGCCGAGGCCTACCGCAGGCTCCCCGAGCACATCCGCACCCATATCGCGGGCCTGCGTGCCCGGCACAGCATCGAAGCGAGCTTCGGAGCGGTCCTGCCGACGGAACAGCGTCACCGGCTCAAGGCGCGATACCCGGACCCGGAGCACCCGGTGGTGCGCACCCACCCGGAGACGGGCGAGAAGATCCTCTTCGTCAACGCCTTCACCACCCATTTCGTCAACCACCACACCCCCGGGAACGTGCGGTTCGGCCAGGACCACGCCCCCGGCGCGAGCCTTCTCCTGAACTACCTGATCAGTCAGGCGGCGATCCCCGAGTACCAGGTCCGCTGGCGCTGGACCGAGAACAGTGTGGCCATCTGGGACAACCGCTCCACGCAGCACTACGCCGTCCAGGACTACTGGCCCGCCGTCCGCAAGATGGAGCGCGCCGGGGTTGCCGGTGACCGGCCCTGCTGAGCCGGTGACCCGCGGCTACGCGTGGCTGGTCTTCGCCCTCAGCTTGGGACTCCTGCTGTCCGACTACATGTCGCGGCAGGTCCTGAACGCGGTGTTCCCGCTGCTGAAGGCCGATTGGATGCTCTCCGACGCCCAGTTGGGTTCCTTGAGCGGCATCGTCGCCCTGATGGTCGGCGTGCTGACCGTCCCGCTGTCGCTGCTCGCCGACCGCTGGGGCCGGGTCAGGAGCCTGGTCCTGGCAGCGGTGGTGTGGAGCCTGGCAACCCTGGGCTGCGCGGTCTCCGCCGGCTACGAGCAGATGTTCCTGGGCCGCTTCCTGGTCGGCGTGGGTGAGGCGGCGTACGGGAGCGTCGGCATCGCGGTCGTGCTGAGCGTGTTCCCGGTGGGCCTGCGGGCCACGCTCTCCGGCGCGTTCATCGCGGGCGGCGCCTTCGGGTCGGTGCTCGGCGTGTCGGTCGGCGGTGTCGTGGCCCAACACCTGGGCTGGCGGTGGACGTTCGGCGTCATGGGCCTGTCCGGCCTCGTCCTGGCCGCCGTCTACGGCGTCGTCGTGACGGAGCGGAAGCCGGCGGTGGCCGAGGCTGGGCCCGGGGCCGCACCACCGGGCGCAGGAGGCTCGCTGCGCTCGCTGCTGCCGCGGCTGTTCTCCTCCGTCTCCGTGCTGTGTGCCTATGCCGGCAGCGGGCTGCAGATGTTCCTCGCGATGGCGCTGCTGGCCTGGATGCCGAGCTTCCTCGATCGCTCCTACGGCCTGGCGCCCGCCAAGGCCGGGCTCGCCGCCGGAGCCTTCGCGCTGATCACCGGGATCGGCATGATCGGCGGCGGCATGGTCTGCGACCGGCTCGGACGCAGGGACCCCCACCTCAAATGGACCGTCGCCATCGTCTGCAGCGTCGGGTCTCTGATACTGCTCACGGCAGGGTTCCGGCTGCCTGCCGGTACACCGCAACTCGTCCTCATCGGTGCCGGCACGCTGCTGTCCAACGCCACCGCGGGACCCGCCGCCGCCCTGGTGGCGAGCCTGACCCCGGCAGCCGTCACGGCGACGGCCATGGCCGTGCTCACCCTCGCCAACAGTCTGCTGGGCCTGGCACCCGGACCCGCGGTGACCGGCATGCTCGCCGACCGTATGGGACTGCATGCCGCACTCGGTGTGATCCCGCTCGCCTCGCTCGCGGCGGGCCTGGCCTTCGCGCTCGGCAGACGCCTTGACGACAAGGGCCTCAGCGCCGCCGGAGGCCACCGGGCCGCCGCGCCCCCAAGGCCGGGCGGCCCTACCCGGTAGGGGGCGGACCGTGGCTGCACGCGGGACCTGGTGGGCCAGGGGCTCGTCGGTGCGGAGGACGAGGCCGTGGTCATCGCGGCCGAGGCGGACACGGATCCCGAGGCGGTCGCCGCCGCGATCGCGGACGTCTCACGTCAGGGCGGCCGCGACGGGCCGCCGGCCTGCGCGCTGACGGCCGTGGTGGGGGACCGCGCTGTGGGCGATGCGTACCCCGGCGGGGACGGTGCTGGCCGCCGCGGCGCTGCACGCCGGCGCCACCACGTTCGGGATGTTCGGCTGCGGCGTGCGGGGAAGGGAACACGTCCGCAATATCGGCATGACGGTTTGCGACATCACGGTGGGCAACGCGATCATGCACCGCGCGCTGGAGCGCGGAGCCGGGGTGCGGCTCCCGTTCTGACCTCCGGGCGGTGGTGGCGGACGGGGAGCAGGACGGCGCCTCTGCCGCAACCGCTACCACCCCCCATCGAACCCACCCCCACCATGACCGGAATCAATCAAGGAGAGGTGCATGCCCTTCACACTCAGCCATGCCGCCGCCGTGCTCCCCGCGCTCCGGCGGACCGGCACGGCACGCGGTCCGCTGGCCGCCTCGGCGCTCGTGGCGGGGTCGTTCGCCCCGGACATGACGTACTACGCCGACAGTCTGATCCCGGGCGCCATGGCCTTCGGTGCGGTCACCCACGCGCCGTCGGGGGTGCTGACGGTGGATGTGCTGGTCACCGCGGCCCTGGTCGGCGGCTGGCTGCTGGTGCGCGAGCCGCTGATCGCCCTGCTGCCCCGGGCGTGGCAGAGTCCGGTCCACACCGTCGTCCGCGGCCGGCCCCGGCGGCCCCGAGGCCTTCGCCAACTCCTCACCCTGGCGGCCTGGTTCGTGGTCTCCGCGGTGCTCGGGGCAACGACGCATGTCGTCTGGGACGCCTTCACCCACCCGGGCCGCTGGGGCACCCGGCTGGTGCCCGGCCTGGACCAGGTGGTGGGCGGCCTGCCCGTTTACACCTTCGTGCAGTACGGCACTTCGGCGCTCGCGGCGGCGGCGCTCGGGTGGTTCGGGTGGACGGCCCTGCGGGGGCGGGGCGGTGGCGCCCGCGGCGGCGCGGCGTCCGGGGACGCTGCGTCAGGGGCGGCCGCGATACCGGTGCTGACCGTACGGCTGCGGCTGCTGCTGACGGCCCCGGTCGTGCTGTGCGTACTGGCCGGCGCCGTGCACCGGGTGGTGCGGGCGTACGCCGTTCTGGGGCCCACGGTGCACTGGCTCGGCTACCTCCCGACCGTGCTCTTCGGCGCGGGCGCGGGCCTCACCCTCGGGTTGGTGCTCTACGGGGTGGCCGTGCGGCTGGTACACCGCCGTGCCTGCCGCACAGGGACAGCCCGCGACGGCGCCACGGGGCACGGCTGACACGACCAGGGGCCGGCCGTTCCGGCAGTCTGCACCGCGGCAGCCGAACGCCGAACGAGGAGGACGACGGCTTCTCCCTGGACTGATCGCGCGGCGGGAACCCGGCAGGAGATCGGCCCGACTACTGAAGCAGGTAACGGAGCTTCGTCCGCTTACCGAGTGGATCTGGGAGGGTATGGATGCGTTCTCGTGTATGGGGCGGTACGGCGGCCGTTGTACTGGGCGGCCTGCTGGTCGCCGGCTGCGGCGGCTGGGAGAAGGACGCTGTGGACGAGAGCACCGGGGACGCCGGGAAGTCCGCAGGCGGGTCCTACCCGGTCTCCGTCACCGACTGCGGGGGCACCAAGACCACCTTCTCCGGCGCCCCGAAGAGGATCGTCACGAGCAACGCCTCCAGCCTGGAGCTGCTGCTCCGCCTCGGCGCCGGGGACAAGGTGATCGGCACCGGCTTCCCGCCGGGCAAGGGCACGCTGCCCGGCGCCCTGGATGCGCAGGGGCGGCAGGTGAAGGTGCTCAGCCGGAACGTGATCCCGAAGGAGAAACTCCTCGGCTCCGGCGCCGACCTGTACATCGACACGTTCGCGTCCATGGGGGGCATGGGCGGAGGAGGGATGGGGGATGCGCCGACCGCGGAGGAGTTCGAAGCGGCCGGAATCAAGCACCTCTACCTGAAGTCCACCGCCTGCGCCGCGCAGGGCAAGAAGCCCGTGCGGGATCTGTCGGCGGTGGAGGCCGACATCACCGCGCTCGGCGCGGTCACCGGTACACGTGCCAAGGCGAAGGAACTCGTCGCCGGGATGAAGGAGAAGGTCGGCGCGGTCCAGAAGGCGGTCGGCGGTACGGCGGCGGCCAAGCGGCCGGCGTACTTCTTCTTCGACTACGACGCCGGCACCAAGCAGCCCACCGTGGTCTGCAACCGCCAGGTCGCCAACGCGGTGATCACCCTGGCCGGCGCCCGCAACGCCTTCGCCGACTGCGAGGGCGACAACAAGCAGGTCGGCTGGGAGGACGTGATCGCCAAGAACCCGGACTGGATCCAGCTCGGCGTGCGCGACCGGGGCAGCGGGACGGCGAACGGGAAGGCGTTCGACGAGGCACAGAAGTGGCTGGAGACCAACCCGGCGACCAACGGCCTGAAGGCGGTCGAGGAGGGCCACTTCCTGCGCATCGCTTCCGAGCCGACCACCATCGCCGGCGTCGAGAACGCCGAGACGGTCGAGAAGATCGCCAAGACCCTCTACCCGGGCAAGGTCGGCTAGCCGTGCCGTCCACGATGTCCGCGTCCCGCCACCGGACCACCGACGGGAGGGCGGACGCACGCAGCCTGCCCGCCGGGCCCCTGGCGTGCGTGCTCGGCGTCGCCCTCCTCGTCGCGCTGACCGCCGCCGTGGCCTGGGGATCGACGTCCATCTCGCCCGGCGAGGTGTGGAGCGTGGTGTGGCGGCGCCTGTCCGGTGAGGCCCCACGGCCGGGCACGAACGACCTGATCGTGTGGCAACTGCGCGTTCCCCGTGCCGTGCTGGCCGCGCTCGTGGGCGCCGGGCTCGGTGTCGTCGGTACGGCGGTGCAGGCGCTGGTGCGCAACCCGCTGGCCGACCCGTACCTGCTGGGCATCTCCAACGGAGCGTCCCTCGGAGCGGTCGCCTCCCTCGTGCTCGGCCTTGGCACAGGCGGGGTGCTCGGCTTGGGGCTGTCGGGTGCGGCCTTCGCCGGAGCCCTGGCCACCTTCGCCCTCGTCTGGGCCATCGCCCGGAGGGGCGGGGGGTTCGCGCCGCTGCGACTGGTGCTGGCCGGGGTGGCGATCGGCCAGTTCCTCTCCGGCTTCACGAGCTTTCTGGTGTTGCAGGCCGGAGACGAGCAGCAGACGCACAGTGTGCTGTTCTGGCTCATGGGCAGTCTGAGCGGCGCGAGCTGGCCGGTCCTGGCCATGCCCGCGATCGTGGTGCCGCTCGCCCTGCTGTGGCTCCAGGCGCGGGCCCGGGGGCTGAACGCCCTGATGATGGGCGACGAGACCGCGGCAGGGCTCGGCGTCCACGTCGGCCGGCTGCGCCGGGAACTGTTCATGGTGACCAGCGTGCTGACCGGCGTCCTGGTGGCGGTGTCGGGCGCGATCGCCTTCGTCGCACTGATGGTGCCGCACGTCTGCCGCCTGGTCGTCGGCGGCGACCACCGTCGCCTGCTGCCTGTCTCGGCGCTGTTCGGGGCGCTGCTCCTGGTGGTGGTCGACATCGTCTGCCGTACGGCGATGGACTCGCAGGAACTGCCGGTCGGCGTGGTCACCTCACTCCTCGGGGCTCCGGCCCTGCTGTACCTGCTGGACCGGCGCCTTGGGAGCGGCAGTTGAGAATCGACATCGAAGACCTGAGCGTCGCCTACGCCGGTCGTACGGTCGTGGCGGGGGCCCGTCTGGTGGCGGCCGAGGGCGAGATCACCGGCCTGGTCGGACCCAACGGCAGTGGTAAGTCCACGCTGCTGCGTACGGTCTACCGGCACCTGAAGCCCACCGCCGGACGGGTTCTGCTGGCCGGTACCGACCTCCGCGAGCTGTCCGCGGTCCAGTGGGCCAGGCACGTCGCGGCGCTGCCGCAGGAGAGGCAGAGCGACTTCGAACTCACCGTCCGCGAGGTCGTCGCGATGGGCCGCACACCATACAAGCGGGCCTTCGCGGGGGATGACGCCACCGACCGGGACACCGTCGCCCGAGCACTCGCGGACGTGGGCCTGTCAGCGGCGTCCGGGCGCCGGTTCACGGCCCTGTCCGGCGGCGAACGCCAACGCGTCCTGCTGGCCCGCGCGTTCTGCCAGGACCCTGACGTGCTGGTGCTGGACGAGCCGACCAACCACCTCGACATCCACCACCAGGTCGAACTCCTCGCCCTGCTGCGCGCCCAGCGCCGCACGACGCTGGTGTCACTGCACGACCTCAACGCTGCCGCCTCGGTGTGCGACCGACTGCACGTCCTGCACGCCGGAGCGGTGATCGCCTCCGGACCACCGCGTGATGTCCTCACGCCCGCCCTGCTGGCCGAGGTGTTCGGCGTGCGGGCGGCTGTGGTCGACCACCCGCTCACCGGTGATCCGCTGATCGCCTTCGACCACCACGCGCCGGCCGGCACGAAGACGCCTGCGCCGACGGAGGTACCCACCGGCCGATGAACACGGCCACGGCCGGGCAGGAGGCGACAACGTCCCGCCCGGCCCGTGGGGGGGTGGGGAATCAGGCGGCGACCGAGTCGGCAACGACGTAACCGGCCTCGACGATGGCGGCGCGCAGCCGCTGGTCATCGAGGTCCGTGCCGTGCACCGTGACGGTGTTCGCGGCGAGGTCGACCACCACCTCGCTCACGCCCGGCACCTCGGAGACTTCTTCCGTCACGCTCGCCACGCAGTGCTCGCAGCTCATGCCGGTGACGTGGTACTGCTTCTGGGCCATGGGGGACTCCTGGGGTCAGTGGCTTTCGCCGGTGTACGGATCCGCGGAGGGCGCGGGTTCAGGTCGACGCCCTCACCTCAAGGAGTCGGCTGAGGGGAGTACGGAGTTCCACGGCGGGGCGCCGTCCGGGAGGAGGAGGCGGGGGAGGAGGCCTGCCCGAGCCCGGCCACGGACGCGGGTCACGGACGCCGGTCACGGACGCCGGTCACGGTCAGATGCCTGGCAGCGGCCCGGGCGCCGCCTGTGGTGATGTTCTTGGACATCACCGGGAACTCACCGCATTTCCTCCCCGACCTATGGAGCGAGGCTGCTGCCCGGCGGCCCACCCGTGGCGGTGAGGGGGAGAAGGGTGACCAACGACGGTCCCGGTGCGGAACAGACCGGTCACATACCCAGGGGCGCGGACCGCTGGCCGCTGGTCGCCGTGGCGGGCGTGCTGGCGTTCGTGGCGATGCTCGACATGAACATCGTCAATGTGGCCCTGGCCGACATCGCCGAGGGGCTGCAGGTGTCCACGGCAACGGCGCAGTGGGCGGTGCTGGGCTATCAACTGGCCGTAGTGGCCCTGCTGTTGCCCGTCGGCAGATGGCTCGACGGGGTGGCACTGCGCTCCGCGGTGCTGACGGCGACCTGCGGCTTCGGTCTGTGCAGCGCCCTGGCCGCCGCGGCACCCTGGATGACCTGGTTGATCGCCGTCCGTCTGCTGCAGGGCGCGTTCGGGGCGGCGCTGTTCGTGCTGATGCCGGTCCTCGCGCTCCGCTCCGTGCGACCGGAGCTGCGCGGACGGGCGATGAGCGTGCCCGCCACCCTGGGCCCGCTGGGCGCGGTGATCGGGCCCGCCGTGGGCGGAATGCTGCTGGACCGCCTGGGCTGGCGTTCCGTCTTCCTGGTGAAGATCCCCTTCTGTCTGCTCGCCCTGGCCGTGGTCTGGAGGGCGATGCCCCGGGACGGACGTCTGCGGGTTCCTGACCGCCGGTCGGTGGCCGACGCGCTGCTGGTGGCCGCGGGTGCCGCGATCGTGCTGCTGGCGTTGACGCTGGCGCCGGACGGCCCGGCCTGGCTGCTCCTCGCCCTCGCCGCCGTACCGCCGCTGTGGTGGTGGCTGCGCGGGCCGGGCGGACGACCGGTGGCCGGCGCGCTCCGGACGGCGGGGCTGTTCCGCGCGCACGGGGCGGTGCTGACCCTCGCCGCCGGATTCGCCGCCATGCACTACGTCGTCGCCCTGCACCTCCAGCGCGATAACGGTGTCAGCGCCACCACGACCGGACTGACCGTGCTCGCTTTCCCCCTCGGGATGGCGGTGGCCGGGCCACTCGGCGGACGCCTCGCCGACCTCCCCCGAGCTCCCGGATCCGCCCCAGCAGGGGGGACCCCCATCGGCGCCCGGCCGGTCGCGGTCACCGGCGCCGCCCTCACCGCCGCCGGCCTGCTCCTGCTGCTCCCGCTGGGCGACGGCTGGGCACCGCTGGACGTGGCCTGGCGGCTGACGCTGGCGGGCGTCGGGCTGGGCCTGAACGGCGGCCCGACCCAGGCGCTCGTCATGGGCGCGGCCCCACCGGACCGGATCGCGACCGTGGGGGCCACGGTGCAGCTCGCCCGCAGCCTCGGCTTCACCCTCGGCCCCGCGCTGGCCACCGCCGCCTGGGGGCTGACCGGACCTCATGAGGGTGTACGGGCCGCGCTCGCACTGGCCGCCATCGCCGCATGCCTGTCCGTACCCCTGCTCGCTCCGCCGCGCAGCAGGCCCGCTTCCGTCCCCGAGAAGACGACCGACGCGGCATCTTCCGCCCACGACTGACCCAGGAGGCACTTCTATGTGCGGAATCACCGGATGGGTGTCCTTCCACCACGACACCCGCACCCGGGGCCCGGTACTCGAAGCCATGACGGCCACCCTCACACCACGAGGCCCGGACGCGTACGGCGTCTGGCTCGGTGAGTACGCCGCGATCGGCCATCGCCGCCTGGCCGTCATCGACCCGGCCGGGGGCCTGCAGCCCATGACCGACCGGCCCGACCGCCCGGCCACCGTGCTCAGCTACAGCGGCGAGGTGTACAACCACCACCAGCTGCGCGCCGAACTGCGCGGCCGGGGGCACCGCTTCCACACCCGCAGCGACACCGAGGTGGTGCTGCGCGCGTACGCCGAATGGGGTGCGGATCTGGCCGACCACCTGGAGGGCATGTTCGCGCTCGCCGTCTGGGACGACCGTGCTCAGCGGCTGCTGCTGGTACGCGACCGCCTCGGCGTCAAACCCCTGTTCTGGGCAGCCGTCGACGGCGGCCTGGCCTTCGCGTCCGAGCCCAAGGCCCTGTTCGCACATCCGGAGATCCGGCCACGGGTGGACGCGGACGGGCTCCGGGAGGCGTACAGCCTGCTGTTCAACACCGGGCCGACGGTGTGGTCCGGGGTGCGCGAGGTGGAACCCGGCGGCCTGCTCGTGCTGGACCGCGACGGCATCCGCGAACGCCGCTACTGGCAGCTGGCGGCCGACGCTCACGACGACGACCGGGACACGGCCGTCGACCGGATCCGTGAGCTGGTCGGCACGGCCGCCCGCAGCCAGCTGGAGGCCGATGTCCCGCTGTGCAGCCTGTTGTCCGGCGGCATCGACTCCACGGTCCTGACCGCGCTGCTCGCCGACGAACTCCGGCTGCGCGAGGGACCGGACGCCCGCATCCGCTCCTACGCCGTCGACTACAGCGACCAGGCCGAGCAGTTCACCGGCGACGTCCTGCGCACCGGCCACGACACCCCGTACGCCGCCGAGGCCGGCACCTACCTCGGCACCGAACACAGCACAGTCGTCCTCGACCCGCTCGCGCTGCTCGACCCCGAGCACCGCAAGGCGGTCGTCGTGGCACGGGACTCACCGATCGGGGTCGGCGACATGGACACCTCCCTGTATCTGCTCTTCGGCGAGATCCGCAGGCACTCCACCGTGGCGCTGTCCGGCGAGGCGGCGGACGAGGTGTTCGGCGGCTACCCCTGGTTCCACTCCGCGAAGGCACTGAACGCGCCCACCTTCCCCTGGCTCCTCGTCACCGGCGACGAGGCCGCCATGCCGCTCAACCCGGCGCTCGACCTGCGCATCGGGGAGTTCCGCGCGGACACCTACCGCAGCGCGCTGGCCGCCGTACCGCACCGCGACGACGAAACCCCTGCCGAGCACCGGCAACGCGAGATGCAGCACCTGTCCCTGACCCGCTGGCTGCGTCAACTCCTGCACCGGAAGGACCGGTTGAGCATGGCTCAGGGGCTGGAGGTCCGCGTGCCCTACTGCGACCACCGCCTCGTCGAGTACGCCTTCGCCACGCCCTGGAAGCTGAAGAGCTTCGACGGCCGGGAGAAGAGCCTGCTGCGCGCCGCCGGCGCCGGGCTCGCGCCCGGCTCCGTGCTGCACCGGCCCAAGAACCACTACCCGGCCACCCACCACCCCGAGTACAACCGCGGCCTCCAGGACCTGGCCCGCGACGCCCTGGCCGACGGCCAGGTCCGCGCCCTGGCCGACGAGACCCACCTCAAACCCTGCCTGGACACCCCGCCCGACCGGCTGGAATGGGGCCACCGCCTCCGCCTCGAATGCGTCGTCGACCTGGCCCTGTGGCTGGACCACTACCGGCCCGAACTCGCCCTCTGAGGCGCCCTCACCGAGGTGGCCCTGCGCGGGAAGGCTGCTCCGGCTCGCACGTCCGGGGGTATCCGGATGGCGACCTGATGGCTCGCCGCGGACGATGGTGGTCGAACCTTCGGCGCGGCGGCAGATCTCCTGAGTCCGCGCTGTGCACGTGCAGCGCACGACCGGCGGCCTCAGGAGGTGATCGCGTGCGGACTTCCCCAGGGCTCACTCCCGTGCGCGCCCGAAAATGAGACAGCCCTCGATGAGAACCTGGCAGTCGCGGGTGACCGTGGCAGTGATCGTGCTGGTCCTCCTCATGACCACGCTGCTGCTGGCCCAGATCGGCCTTGAGGACTTCGTACATGATCTGACCTTCGCCGGTCGCCTCACTGGTGCCGTCCTTCTCGCGGTTGCGTTCACCACGCTCGTGAGCGTCGCCGCGGTCCTGGACCACTGGATGCGGCAGAGCTTCCCCTATTCCGGCCTGGTCGCGCTGATCGGCACGTTCGCGTCCTTCCTGACCAACGCCATGCTCCTGGCGCAGACGGTCAAGGACGGCGACTCCGTGGCCTACCCGGTGGTGTTCGGCCTGCTCACGGCGGGTGCGGCATACGCCGTCTTCGCGGTATGGCGGACATCGGTCGTGATCCCTGCTCCGAAACGGGTGGCCGCCGCGGTGATCGTCTCCTCTGTCATCGCGATCGCCAATTTCGGCTACCAGAACCTCTTTCAGCCGTACCAGCGACAGACCACGCCTCTCATTACGGTGTCCATGGGAAAGCCGGTACTGAGCAAAGACCGCACGGCATTCGCCATACCGGTCGACATCACTATCCGGAACCACAGCGACGTGGGTTTCTACGTGCTCGGCGCCGAGTTCCACGCCATGGGGAAACAGGTGCCGCTGAGCCCGAAGGACCGGCTCCGCCGGCAGTGGCGAAGCGATGCCGAGCAGTGGCCCAACTCCCCGGATGTGAACCCGCTCTCCCGCCGGGAGATTCACCAGCCCGGCGAGTTGGTCGAGGCGAAACCGTGGATGGCCCAGGGAAGCTGGGTTGAGTCGAACGACACCTACGCCACGCGAATGGTGGTGCAACTTCCCATCAACACGCCGTACGACCAGGTGGCCTTCTATGCCACCGCGAGCCTCGCGCGCAAGGACCGACTCGTGCTGGAGCCGCCACTCAACTTCGTGGCGTACTCCTGGCGCAGGGCAAAAGTCCCCGGATGGGTGAAGGAGCAACTGCAGCAGCAACAGAAGAGTGGTCTTGACTCTCTTATCTACCGTGCCAGGGTCCACGAGAACAATGCGCTCGACGAACACACAAGGGATCCGCGTTTCATCACCGTCTACTGGCAGTTCGGTACGCACGGCGCGAACGTGTACTCATCCATTACGCGAAGAGGCGAGGAAAACCGACACCTCACCCCGGCGGAACAGAGCGAGGTGTCGAGCCGGTACGGCCTCACCTCCCTGGTCACCGGCCCGGTGGAGCGAACCCTCTGGGACATCAAGAGCCAGCGCTGACGGGCACCGCCGCGCCGGGCGCACCGGATCGCCGGTCCAGTCGCTCCAGCCAGGCCACCAGGGCGAGCGAGCTGTTCACACGGTCCCAGGAGTACGAGTCCCCCAGGCCGAGCTGGGCCTCCCGCACGGCCCGGCACAGCGTCTCGACGTCGAACATCTCCGTGACCAGCGGATGCCGGGCGGAGCGACACAGGGCGATGAGCTCATCGCCGTGTCTCCGCAGGCCCCGGGCGTAGAGGTCGTTGAAGGGCACCTTGATTGCCCTGTCGTGGATCGGGGCGGGCAGGAGATCCGCCATGGCCGCACGGAGAACGGCCTTCGGACGGCCCGGCCGGGAGGTGGCTGCGGCGGGCAGGCGGCGCATCGTGGCGACGACCTCCGGGTCGAGGAACGGGTGCGAGAGGAAGAACCCGTCCCGTCGTGCGCGCTGCCAGGACAGCAGGTCGGGAGCGGCGACGTAGTTGGCTGCCTCGTAGAGCGACCGTTCCGGCTTGCGCCCGAACATGAACCGGCTCTCCGCGATGCCCGCATCCCGGTAGCCGTGTGCGCGCGCGAATCCGGATCGCAGCCATCGGGGGCGGTTGAAGGTGCCGAGGCCGCCGAGTACCGTTCCGCCGCCGCGGAGCGCGGTGATCCGTTCGGCTGCCAGCGGGAAGGCCGGCTGCACCACGTACGCGCGGACGATGTCCCGCAAGCCCTGCTCGCTCTCCGCGGCCCAGGCGCGTGCCTGCTCGCTCATCTGCCGGAGCGCTCCCGTGCGGGCCAGTCTGTGCAGGTGGAACGGGTTGGCGTCGGCGATCGGATCGGCCCCGCAGCCGGTCAGGAGCGTGTCACAGCCCAGTTCCGCGGCCGCGGCGTGCAGCCTGGCCCAGAACGGGGCGCGGAAGGCGTGCGCATGAGGCTCGTCGGCGTCCCCCGCATGGTGCGGGAAGTCGTCGAAGTCGGCCACGTCGTCGGCATCGATGATCACCGGGCGGACGGCGGGTGTGTGACGGCGGATCTCCTCCATCGCGACGTCGAGGTACGGCCGCTCCGTGGCCAGCTCCCCCCGGGAGAAACGCCCGGCGAGCAGGACCAGGTCTCCGGCGTCGCCCCGTTCCGCGGCCAGCAGGCGCGCGGCGAGCAGAGCGACGCTGGTGGAGTCGGTGCCGCCCGAGACATGGCATGCCGTCGTCGTGCCCATGCGGCGTCCGACAGCGTTCTCCAGCGCGCGACGCAACTCCTGCGCTGCCCCGTCGAGGCAGGAGCCGTCTGCGGTCCGCTCGGGCGGGTCGGTGGCCCGACGGGCCCGCCGCGGCGTACGACTGCGCAGCTGCCCGGTGGGGGAGAGTTCGACCACCTCACCGCCGAGGACACGGTGCACCCCGGCGAAAGGGGTGAGGTCCGAGTGCGGTTGCGCCAGGTTCCCGGTGAGGTACCGGCAGAAGTAGCGGGGTGCCAGCTCCGTGACGCTCCCCAGGCAGCGGACCGAGGTGCTGACGGCGCTCACACGGCCACCGCGCTCCCTGAAGAACAGCGGGACGCGTGCCTGCTCGTCGCGCATCAGAAGGATGCGGTCGCGGTACACCAGAACAGCCGCGTAGTCGCCGGCCGGCACGGGCGGGGCGGCGCCCTGCCTGCCGGAGTCGTCGAGGAGGCCGCGCGCGCCCGCCGCCCGCTCACGGGCCGAGCCGACCCAGCCCACCACGGCCGCGGTGCCGGCCCGCGAGAAGACCGTCGTCACGAGTCCCTGACGTGTCATGACCTCGCTCGTCCGGAGCCTCGGTGCGCCCCCGGCCCACTCAAGGCGGAGCGCTTCCACGTCACTGTCCTCCGCCGTCGATCGAGAGCACCGGTGTGAAGGTGTGCCCGCGCGGAACGGCATCGGGGACGCACAGGCCGCCCGAGGCCGTCCACGCGTGCAGAGCGAAGGGGTGTTCATGCACGCCGACGTGGAGTACCGCTTTCAGTCCGCACCGCCGTAGCAGGACGAAGGCCGTCACTGCCTCGGACTTGCAGTCGCCGTTGACGAGCCAGCTTCTGCTGCTGCGTGACTGCACCGCTCGTTTCAGCCGTCCTACCTCCTCCGTGGAGGGGAGGTCCGCACGGGCGTAACCCGGGGCGGCCAAGGAGACCAGCCGGAGGACGCGCCCGAATCCAAGCGTCCGGATCAGCAGGTGCACCCCACCCAGCCAGAGCCCGACGCGGATGGCACCGTCCGGGGTTTTCTTCCGGCGGCGCGTCGCGCACCCGGCACGCATCAGACCGGTGACGAGTTCGGCGCGTTCCTCAGGGCTTCCGGAGGAGAATTTCTGGATTTCCGCCGTTGGCAATCCGACAAAGCGCGTCCGCTTCCAGTCCGCGATCAGCGCTCCGTCGGACAGCCGGGTGACACGGCAATGCGGTGACAGGATCCTCGCCATGGCTGCCAGGGCATCGGTTTCCTCTGCCACCGCATATCCTCCAGAATTCCACCGTGCGAGCTTGCGTGCACCGTGGACGCAAGCACGCACGCACGGTGTCAGTGCTGGTATCCGTGACCGTCGTAGAATCCACCGCTGAAGCCGTGGATCAGACTTCCGTTACCGAGAAGGACGAGCCGATGCGGCTTGCGGCGCCGCAGAAATCGGGAGAACATCGCCTACCTCCAGAACCGTCAGCACATCAACTCCAGGCTACTCTCCCCCGAATGCCCCGCAACCGCACGGCCGGACGCCAACCAGCCCATATCCAGCACCTTTTCGGAGACCTCCAGCACCATTACCGGACCGGTGACGAGGCTCAGCTCGCCGACGAGGCTTGCTGCAGACATCTCCGGTCATCTTGGAGACGTCTCCGGCCATCGCTCTCCGGTCGCGTCCGTCCGGGTCGCGGAGCACGATGGAAACAGGGGGAGTTTCGCCCCGCGAGCCGGTGGCTGGCCCGTGAGGCCGAGCCAAGGAGATTTGAGCCATGGGCCGCCACCCTCAGCCCCGGCCGGGCGGCATCGAATCGGAAAACCATCCGTGGAAGATTCGTCTGGTCGAGCACCCGAAACGCTTTGAGTCGTCGCATTTCCGGGCCGCCAAAACGACAGCCCGGAAAATCCTTCACGCCATGGACGACGCCGACCTGCCCTACGGGCCCAGGCCGATGGATCCGGACCAGGAGCCGAGGAATTCCGAGCGCTGGGAGATGCACCACGGCGGCAGCCTGTGGGTCAAGGGCTCCCGCGGCTGGCGCATGTACCGCGCCCGGGTCGGCATCGAGTGGAGCATGCAGTTCTGCGCCGACCCCGGGAAAGTGGACCGGCTCCGGCAGGATGCCGCCGAATTGGTCGATGCCTTCCCGCTCACGCTGCCCGCCCTGGCGGAACTGGGCTACCGGCGCGCCGAGGAACTGCTGCGCACGCCGATCAGGGACGCTGACGGCGTGGAGGCGTGGACCGACTCCCTGTTCAATGCCTGTGTGCCCCTGAGTCACGGGAACCACCAGGGCATCCTTCCCAGCGTGCCCGGAGAACACCACTACCCCTGGCCGGTGAAGGGCGCCGACTTCGTCCGGTACGAGGACTTCCAGCTGTGGGTGACCCTGCCGGACGGCACTCACGGTGCCGTCGCGCCGGTGGACCGCCGTGGCTCCGGTGACGGGCACGTCCGCCTGGCCTTCGTCCCCGAAGGAAGCGCCGCCGCCCCCGCGGTCGCCGAGGCGCAGGACCGCGGGTTGATGGCCGTCGTGCCTCCGGACAGCGAGGTGGCCCTGCAGGCCTTCGCTCAGCAGGTCCCGCCGGACCGGCACACCGCCTCCGGCCCGCTGTCGTCCGACGCGAAACGGCGCGGCAGCGACACCGTCGGCTAGAGACAGGTGCCGGCTGGAGACAGAGCAAGACTCACTGGATGGGGACTCACTGGATGGGGGAGTCGGGCGGGGGAAGGTGGATGGTGCGCTCCCGGTCGACGGATTCGACGCCGTCGACCGCCTCCAGGGCCGGTATCCGGTTTTCCGCGACGGTGCCGGAGAGCGTGCCGAGGGCCGCCTGCTCGCCCGTGACCGCCAGCCCGGCCCGTCGCAAGGCCTCGACCACTTCCGCGAACCGGCCGGGGTCGACCGCGAGGATGACCCCGACCGGCGCGGACCGGGAGGACTCGATCACGGCGCCTGCAGCAGACCCGAGCCGACGTCCCTGACGGGCTGCGTCAGCGGGAAGGCACCGGACATCAGACTGACTTTGAGTTCGGCCGCAGAAGCGTTGGGGTTTGCCTGGGCGAGCAGTGCCAGGACGCCCGCGACGTGCGGCGTGGCCATGCTGGTGCCGCTCATGACCTGGTACCCGCCGCCAGGGGCGGCCGAGTGCACGTCCCTGCCCGGCGCGGCGATGTTGACCTCGCCGCCCTGCCCGTTGATGCCGCCGTTGGAGAAGAACGAGGGCGTGAGCGCCTTGTCGAGCGCGCTCACCGCGAGGATGGAGGGGCAGTTGGCGGGCCGGCTGACGGGCCGGATCTCCGGGGGCCGATGGCTGTCGTTGCCCGCGGCAGCGACGATCACCGTGCCGCGTTCGAGGGCGCGCTGAGCCAGCTTCTCGTAGGTCTGCGGGAAGAGCTCGCCCGGCCGGACCTGAGCGCCGAGCGACATGGAGATCACCCGCGCCCCGTGGGCGACGGCCCAGGCCATACCCGCCAGGATCTGGCCGTCGGTGCCGCTGCCCGTCGCGTTGCTGAGCACCTTCGCCGCGAGGATCTTGGCATCGCAGGCCACACCGTAGCGGGGCCCCTGCCGGGGGTTGGCCGCACCGGCAGCGGTGCCGATGCAGTGCGTGCCGTGGCCGTGGCCGTCCTCGACGGTCTCGCCCGGTACGAAGGAGACCGTGGCCTCGATGCGCCCGGCCAGGTCCGGGTGGTCGGTGTCCACGCCGCTGTCGATGACGGCGATCTTCACATCGCGTCCGGTCAGGCTGGACAGATTGGCCCGGATCGCCTGCAGGCCCCAGGTCCATTTCTGCTCGTCCATGGCCGGCCCCTGGGCGGCGGCGATTTCGGCCCTGGTGTGATGGGCGACCACTTCCTCGTCGCTGCGGTAGGCCGGGAAGAACTCGGTCGGCGCCTGCTGGGGAGCGGTGATCGGCGAGGCGTAGACCATGCGCTCCGGCTCCGCCGCGATGATCGAGGATTCCGCCTCGGCCGTGGTCACCAGCGCGTGGCGCTGTTCGGGCCGTACCTCGACGACGGCGGCGCCGAGTTCCTCGAAGAGCACCGAGACATCGGGGCGTTCAAGGAGTTCGGCGACGTTCGCCGCATCGGTTCCCCGGACACGTTCGACGGACGCGATATCGGCGGAGGAACGCAGTGCGTTGAGCCCGCTCTCCTGGTCACCCGGGTCGAGCAGGACCACGTATCGACCTGTGTACTCCGTGCCCTGCCCTGTGACGGGGCCATTGGGGTGACCGGGACGCTCGCCGAAGGGGCGCCTGCCCATGGGTCCGTTCGCCATTGATTTTCCCGCTCTCTGTGCGCTTCCGGTTCGTGGACGCGCGTCGATTCACGGAGTGTCAGGCGCCAGGAATGGTGGGCGCGGATCAGTCGCGTATCGACGCGTAACGCCGTCGCCTGCAAGGCTGTCCAATGCCAGGCCGTCGGCATGATCCCCCCGTAAAACCGTCTCACCGGGCGCGACGGCCCGCAACACAGCGCCACCGGCACTACGCGGGGCAGGGGAGCGCCCGCCCTTCACTGACCGGTGAAGGCGACGGCACGTCCGTCTGCATCTGCGACCGGGGGCCGGCACCTGGCTCGGGCCCCCGTCTGGCTCGGACGGGTTGGTGCTCCGCACGCTCCTGCCGCAACCTGGCCTCATCACCGACAGACCGCCCACCGGCCTCACCGGCCGCACGTGCCTCGGGAGGGCGTCTCAACATGGCGGAGCGATCGCCCATCATCTACCTGCGGGGATATGCCGGTCCGCCGAGCGGTGTGGACAAGCAGGTCGACGACCCTTTCTACGGGCTCAACAGCGGTGCCACCCACATTCGCGTCGGCGCGGAGGGGACGCCGCGCTTTTACCAGTTCGAGGGGCCCCTGCTCAGGCTGATGAGTGACGAGGGCTATCAGCTCCTGGTGCGCGGCGACCAGCACGTGTATCTCCAGTCGCAGGCCGATGGCGCGATCGCGCCCGAGTCCATCTGGGTGCACCGCTTCTACGACTACGCCGCGTCCACCTTCGGTACGTCCGTCACCACGACGCCGGAGGAATTCGACCTCGAAAAGGCGGCGGAACGCCTCTATGACTTCGTCCAGCTCGTCCGCCGCAAGACCGGCGCCCCCAAGGTGCATCTGGTCGCCCACTCCATGGGCGGCCTGCTCGCCCGCTGCATGATCCAGAAGGTTTCCCGCACTCCCGATCCGCGCACGGGCGAACCCCGGCGCGCCGGCAGCGAGCTCGTGGACAAGCTCTTCACCTACGGCACCCCGCACGGCGGCATCGCCTTCGACCTCGGCGGAGGGCTCGTCGACTGGGCGATGGAGACCTTCGGGCCGAATGGATCGGATATCTTCGCCCCCGACCGGATGTACGCCTATCTGACCCCCGGGGCGTCCCACGGCGACGATCCCCCGCCGGGCTGGCGGCCCCACGAGATCCCGGCCGGGGCCTTCGACGCGCGCCGGGTGTTCTGTGCCGTCGGGACCAACGCGGCCGACTACGGAGTGGTCGAGAAGGCGGTCGGACCGCGCAGCGACGGGCTGGTCCACATCGACAACGCCTATGTGCGCAACGCCCACCGGGCCTTCATCCACCGCTCCCACTCGGGGCGCTACGGCTTGGTGAACTCCGAAGAGGGCTACCAGAACCTGCGCCGCTTCCTCTTCGGCAGCTACCAGGTGCGGGCAGACCTGCGCGGCCTCGATCTGCCCGAGCAGACCTCCGGTGCATCACGGGTGTGGCAAGCAGAGGTGCGGCTGGCCGTCCGGGGCCTGCCGACCGTGATGCATGAGCAGCGCGCGGCCCACTACTGCCCCATCCAGTTGAACCAGGAAGCCGCCCAGCACGGCTCGGCGGAGGGCGACACCGGCGCCGTACCCCTGGCCACCGCTTTCCTCCTCGACCCGGTCAACGGCCGTGGCGGCCGGGAGGACCGGCCGACGCTCCGCTCCCGTTACACGCTGGTGCTGCGCGTCTTCCACCTCGTGGAGAAGAGCGGCCGGTTCTTCTGGGAGGACCACCTTGAGCAGGTGCCCGACTGGGAGGACACGCTCATCGTCGACGTCGGCCGACGCGGCTCGGACGAAGAGCCGGGAGCGCAGGCCTGGGCGGCATGGAATTCAGCAGTCCCCGGCAGCATCGACGACATCGACCCGATCGCCACGGAACCCTGTCGGATGACCGAGGACGGCGAAGGCCTGCACACCGAGATCCCGATGCCCGAGGTGGTCCACCCCATCCTCGGCAGCGAGTCCCGACTCCGCCTCACCGTGACCCGCTTCAGCTGAGCTGCAGCCGATCCACCACCAGGCATACCGGGCCGCGTGGGCCGGTGACCGACAGCATCACGGCCTGCACCGTACCTGTGGGGCCCCTTGGCACGCCTCCCCCGAATTAGCCAGTACCGGCTCCCCCTACGGGGGCTCCGAATTCCCCCCTCGTAGCGATGCGCAGGAGCGCCGTCGTCTGAAAAAGTTCACAACAGAAACGGTAAATGATTCGGCGCTTGAAAGGCCATGATGAAAACGAGATCCGTGCCGCACTCCGCATTCCGTACCTCCATG
Organism: Streptomyces sp. NPDC047049; assembly: GCF_040643995.1. Lineage (NCBI taxonomy): Bacteria > Bacillati > Actinomycetota > Actinomycetes > Kitasatosporales > Streptomycetaceae > Streptomyces > Streptomyces sp. NPDC047049. The sequence goes on from NZ_JBEYVM010000005.1 coordinate 28,691, forward strand.
AGAACAAGGATCGGTGCGGCCGCATGGATCGTTGCCGTCGTGCAGTTCCTCGTCGTGCAACTGGTCGTGGAGGCCGGCTGGCGGACTCCCTACAGCTGGGCGGAGAACAACATCAGCGATCTCGGCAATGTCAGCTGCCGAATATGGGACGACTCCCGCCCTCGGTATGTGTGTTCGCCGCTGCACGACGCCATGAACGCCGGCTTCGCCGTGCACGGAGTACTGCTGTTCGTCGGCATGCTGCTGGCCGGAGCCTGCTGGGGCCGCGGGGGGATATCGGCAACTTCCCGAATTCTGCTCGCCATCAGTGCCGGTGGGTGGGTTCTCGTGGGCCTTGTCCCTGCAGACATCGACGAGAATCTTCATGTAGGCGGCGCACTACTCATCATGGGACTGGGAAATCTTGGGCTCCTCCTCACCGGATTTTCCTCCCGCAGCTCTCTCTTCGGCGGACTGCGGAGCGTAACCCTCTCCATAGCTGTCGTCGCGGTGCTCGCGGCATGGATGTTCTTCGGTCAGCACGACCCCGGAACCGGGCTGGGCGGCCTGGAACGGATCGCCGCCTACGCGCTGGACGCGTGGACCCTCGTCATGGCCCTCGCCATACTTCGTGCCCGCCGCCCGGACACCGCGGGCGAGATGACGACTGGGATGTGCGAGGAAGCGCTCCCGTAGTGGGTGTCCGGGTATCCCGCTCGCCCGGCGGGACGTCAGGGTCGCGGCTGAGGCGTGGCCCCAGTGTTCCTGCACCGGGGCCACGCAGGAGAGGTACGGGCCCCGTCAGAACGACCAAGTGGTGTACCACGTCGCCTGGTTGGCGGAATTGCCCACTTGGGAGGTGACTCCACTGAGGCGGCCGTCAGCGCCGCGGGAGCCTATATAGCGGCCTTTCGTGCCGTTGTTCCAGGCAATGACGAAGGAGATATAGGAACCATCCACGAACCCCTGCTCGATGGTGCCCGTCGACGCACTTCCCGTCCTGGCGATGCCGGTGAGGTTCCCCTGGGCGTCCTGGGTCACGGAGAGCGTGGCGTTCCACGAATTGCTCTGGTAGAGGGTCCAGATCCCGCCGACGTTGAAGCCGGGTGCGGCTGCCTTGGTCGCCGGTGCCACGGAGGGGTGGTGCACCGCGGCCTGGGCGGCGGGTGCGGCGAGGACGGTACCACCCAGTGCAACGGAGAGAGCCACGACGGCCGTGACGAGTCTGACGCGCATGCGGATTCCTTTCCCAAAAGGGCAATTTGTGCGGCATCGGGCCTTCTGCGAAGACCTGAGCTTCGCAGCAGCGGCCATGCCCGACCAGGCGAGAACCAGTCATTGACGGACATGCGGGCGGCCGGAACATGACATGTCGTGCGGAAGCTCGGCGCGGTCCCCGGCACGGGCGGACGCGGCCGGGTACATCCGCCACTCTCGGACCGCGAAGCGAAGCCGGCGGCGGGACTGCCAGTCGGCTTCACTTGGGGAGCTGTCCGGGGGCGTGACGTCAGGCTCGTATGCTTCCGGCCCACACCTCGGGGAGGCGCCCGGCCCACGGGCGTGCGCGTTCCAGTTGGCCCGCGAGTCGGAAGAGGATGTCCTCTCTGCCGTAGGCGGCGGCGAACTGTATGCCGATCGGCATTCCGGTGGCCGGATCGCTCTCCAGAGGGACGGACATGGCAGGCGTGCCCGCCACGTTGAATGCCGCGGTGAAGGGGGAGCGGTGGAAGAGGTGGGCCATCCAGGAGCGGCCGTCGGTGTCCTTCAGGCCCTGTGCGTAGGTGCCGAGCGTTCGGGGCGGTTCCGGCAGGGTCGGGGTCAGCAGGACGTCGTGAACAGTGAAGGAGCGGGCCAGGTTCCGGGCCACGCTGTTGCGGACGGCGAGCGCCCGCACGAACTGGTCTGCCGTCACCCGGCGTCCGTAGTCGTAGGAGGCGAGCATCTCGGGCTCGACGGTGGAGGCGTCTACGGGCCGGCCGAAGGCCGCGGCGAAGTCGTCGATCCAGGTGACCAGGTTGGCACTCCAGATCCGGGCATTGGCCAGGACGAAGTCCTCCCAGTTGACGCCCAGCCGTACTTCGGCGCTCTCCACATGGTCCACATGGTGTCCCAGCGATTCCGCCAGGTGCGCGGCCCGCGTCGTCGCCGCCGTGATCGGTGCGTCCACGGTTCGGCCGCTCCAGGGAATGGTGAGCACCGCGATACGGAGCCGGCCCGGGTCGCGGTCGGCCTCCTGCGTGTAGCGGCGCGTGGGCGGCGGGGCGGAGTACGGGTCGCCGGCCTCCGCGCCCTGGACGAGATCCAGCAGCAGCGCGCTGTCGCGGACCGAGCGGCTGAGCGCCCCGTGCACGGCGAGCCCGTTGAACACCTCGTCGGTGTCCGGTCCCATCGTCACCCGGCCGCGGGTGGGCTTGAGTCCGAACAGGCCGGTGCCGGCGGCCGGGACTCGGATGGATCCCGCGGCATCGGTGGCGTGCGCCATCGGGACCATCCCCGATGCCACCGCGGCGGCAGATCCTCCGCTGGAACCGCCAGGCGTACGGGAGGGGTCCCACGGGTTGCGGGTGGGCCCGTAGAGGATGCTTTCGGTGGTCGTGCTGTAGGCGAACTCCGGCGTGGCGGTGCGTCCCAGCGTCACCAGCCCGGCCCGGCGAATGCGCCGCATGAGCGAGGAATCCGCACGGGCGACATGGCCCGCGGCGAGACGGCTGCCCAGTTCCGAGCGCTTGCCCGCCATCGCGATGGCGAGATCCTTGATCAGGAACGGTACTCCGTGCAGCGGTGCGCTTCCGGTTGCGGGAGCGCCCTCAGCGGGCCAGCTCTCCACCACCGCGTTCAGTAAAGGGTTGACCGCCTCGATCGCCCGCCCGGCCGCCTCGGCGAGTTCCGCCGCGGTGACCTCCCTGCGGGTGACGAGTTCCGTCAGCCCTGTCGCGTCGTAGCGCACGTACTCCGAAAGTTCCATCCTGCTGCTCCCCGGCCCCTGGTGATAACGGAAAGTTCCATGCGATACCGCTCGGTATCGTGCGGGACTGGGTGGTAACGTAGCACGGGATCAAGGAGGGTCGATGGCCATGTCGAGCAGGCAGCAGCAGCCCGCCGCCGGAAACGGTCCGGGCGGCGAGGCGCAGCCGGGACGCGAGCGACGGATCGCCGAACTGCCCCCGCGGGAAAGGATTCTCGACGCGGCGGAGGAGCTCTTCGCGCGCGAGGGGATCAACGCCGTCGGCGTCCAGGCGATCGCTGACCGCGCTCGGACGACCAAGATGGCGCTCTACCGCCACTTCACCACGAAGGACGCCTTGATCCTGGAGTGGCTGCGGATCGTCGCCGCCGGCTACACGGCGGTCCTCGACCAGGCGGCGCGCGCCCACCCGGATGACCCCCGGGCGCAAATCTTGGACGTCACACGGTATTTCGCCGACGGACTCTGCGAGATCTCCTACCGCGGCTGCCCGTTCGTCAACACCATCGCCGCCCTGCCCGACCGCGATCATCCCGCGCGCCGGCTGATCGCGGAGCACAAGGCCGGCCAGGTGCGGCGTATCACCGAACTCTGCGCGCGGGCGGGGGTGCCCGATCCCGCGGGGGCGGCAGCCGCGGTCACCTTCGCACTGGAAGGAGCCCAGGTCAGTGCGCAGAACGGGAGCGTCGAGCGGGCTGGTGAACAGCTCCTGTGCATGGTCACGGCGATTCTCGATGGGCGGCTCTGCGGGAGCTGACCGGTGTTCAGTGCCGTTGGGTCGTCCCTGCCTGACGCGGATCAGGCCGCGCACGGTGGGTCGTGCGCGGTGGGTGTCCGGCGCTCATCTCGTCAGTGGGTCCCGCTCACGGCAGCCATCGCACGGGAGTCACCCGGCGGATGTGGATGAGCACGTCGAATGCATCGGCGAGGGAAGCAACGGCGATGTGCCCGGCGGCGTCGCGGGACGGGTCATAGACCCCGCTGATCACACGGGCCTTCGCCGGTCCGTCCCATCGGCGGCGTGCCGTGTCGTGGCGCAGGTCCAGCCAGTGGGCGGGCAGATCCACCTCGCCGAGCTTCGCGTCGATCAGATCGCCGGTCGGCTCCGGGACGGTGGCGACCCCGAGATCTCCGTGATGGAACCCGATCGCCACCGAGACGTACTGTGCGCCGTACCGCTGGCGCAGCAGACTGCCTTCGCTGGGCTGCGGACCATGCTCAGGAGCCGGCGGGCTGGTCACCGCGGCCGCCGAAGTGTGAGCGATCCCGTCCCAGTACACCACGCGCAGACCGGTCCGCTGCTGGTAGTCGCCGATCGCCCCGGCCCGTACGGCGACGTCGTCCGCGGAGAAGCCTTGCCCGGCGACGCTGCGTTCATGGAAGTCCGCGATCAGACGCATCCGTGCCAGGACGTCGTCGTCATGGTCGGCGTGGGGCAAGGACCGGATCAGCGCGAGCGCGTCGCGGGCATGGTCGGCGAACGGGCGCCCCGGATGTATTTTCCGGGCGCGCTGTACGTGCTCATCGATGCGGTGAGCGGTCCGGATCGGTTCCAGGTGCGACGCCACCTCCGCCAGCCGTTCCGGGGCCGACCCACGTACGTGATCCAGGACGGCGTCGTAGTCCTCGGGCTGCGCCTGCACGGGCTTGACGCCGAAGATCCGGACGGGGTCGTCCGGGTGGTCCCGGTTGAACGCCCGGATCCACTCCAAGGCCGCGGCCATCTCGGCGGTGCGCCAGGGACGCCAGGCGTTGGCCAGCGCGGAGGTGGCATCGCCCTCGCCTGCGTGCACGTACCTGTCGAGGACGGCGGCGATGCGGACGCTGTCATGTATGGCCAGCGCCCGGAACCCGTGGTCCTGGACCAGTCTGCGGAAGAGTTGGTCCCGTACCCCGAAGGTCTCCCGGGAGCTTCGCGTGGACTCTCCGATGCCGACGATCGTTGCCGCGGCGGCAATCTTCTCGGCAAGCTCATCGAGCGTGGCACCGGACAGCGGGCCGGCCTCGGCTTGCTGCGGACCGGACGAACCGGCGTGTGCAGGAAAAGAGCCGTGGAAAGCGGCGGTGTCGTTTCTCATGCATCACAGACTCCTACCTGAAGTCCGCTTGAGGTCAAGGAGATCGGTGCAGCCGAAAAGCCCCGGCGGAGGTCCGGTTGGTGACCGGCAGGGACCTGCCGCCGAAAGTCGGGAGCGCCCCGGCCCGCCGGTCGGGAGGAGCGCGCCCCGGCCTTCCCGCCGGCGTCAGGTGGAGTCGGCGACGGGCGTGGTCGCGTAGCGGCTCATCGCGTCGATGCCGGCCTCTGGCGTCAGCGGCCGGCCGGTGGCGAGCACATCCTGGAGGTCTCGGAAGTACTGCACGTACAGATCGGGGGTGAACGTGCTGAGCATGACGGCGGGTTGGTCGGTCGGGTTGGCGAAGGTGTGCGGGGTGCCGGGCGGAACCAACACGAACGTGCCCACGGAAGCGTCGTGGTCCTCGTCCCCGACGGTGAACCGCACGGTGCCGGAGAGGATGTAGAAGCCTTCGTCGTGTTCGGCGTGGCGGTGCTGCGGTGGTCCCTGGGTGTGCGGGGCGAGGACGGACTCGGCGATCGCGAGGCGGTGTCCGGTGCGGCTGCCGTCCTCAAGGATGCGCATGCGTGTGGGGCCCAGGACGATGGTCTCGCCGTCGCCGGGACCGACCACCGAGACGGCGGGTCCGGCCTGCGGCTCACTGGTCTTTGCTTCTTCGGTCATGCCCACAAGTGCACGGCCAAGGCCCCGCGCCTGTCCAAGACCCATTCCGCGGCGCCGATACCTCGTGGGTATCGTTGCAGCGTGGAGCTACGTACCTTGCGCTATTTCGTGGCCGTCGCCGAGGAACTCCACTTCGGCCGCGCCGCAACCCGACTGCACATGAGTCAGCCGCCATTGAGCCGGGCGATCAAGCGGTTGGAGGCCGACGTCGGGGCTCTGCTGTTCGCCCGCTCGGCCGCCGGCGTCACGCTCACCCCGGTCGGCGCGGTGTTGCTCGACGAGGCCCGGGCCCTGCTCGACCACGCCGACCGCGTGCGCGTACGCGTGAGCGCGGCGGCCGGCGCCTCAACCATCACCGTCGGCATCCTGGGCGACGGCACCGACCCGGCAGCGGCCAGGCTGGCGGCCGCATACCGCCGACGCCACCCCGGCATCGACATCCGCATCCGCGACACCGACCTGACCGACCCGACCTGCGGGCTGCGCACCGGGCTGGTCGATGTCGCCCTGACTCGCGCGCCGTTCGACGAGACTGCCCTGACCGTGCGTGAGCTGCGGGCGGATCCGGTCGGCGTGGTCCTGCGCGCCGACGATCCGCTGGCCCACCACGACCGACTACGGCTGGCCGACCTGAACGACCGCCGCTGGTTCCATTTCCCCCAGGGGACCGACCCCCTCTGGCAGTCGTACTGGAACGGCGGCAGCGCGCGCGAGGGCCCGGTGGTGCGCGCCGTCCAGGAATGTCTGCAGGCCGTGCTGTGGAACGGCACGGTCGGCCTGGCCCCGCTCGGACACGACCTGCACGCGGAGCTGGTCGCGGTGCCGCTGACCGACATGGCGCCGAGCCGAGTGGTGGCGGTGTGGAACAAAGGCGACACCAACCCGTTGATCCGGTCTTTCATCGAGGCCGCGACAGCCGCGTACCGGGCCTGAGCCCGGTCATCAGCGCGAAAACGCCCCCCGAGGCATTCGCATGGGTGCCTGGCGTGCTGGACGGCTGCCGCGGCGAGTTCCGCACGCCTCTCATCGGCGAGCTCGCCGACGACGTTGGCCGGCTCCGGCGCGGAACAGGGCGACGAGACGGGGCGCGTTCACGGTGCGGAGTCCGTACGGCGCACGCCCGTACGGGGCGTCGAGGTCTGCTCATCGAGCCCTGAGCCGGTCATGCAGCGCACTGCCGCACTTGCCGCGGCCACGAAGGCGGCGATCGCCGGGTGCGTACCGCCGCCGGCGCGGAAGGCGACCTTCGACCGGCGGAACAACGGCAACTTGGTCAACACCACGCCGTCGGGGCTTTGCGCAGTGGCCATCTCCGGTACGAGACCGGCTCCTTGTCCGGTGGCGGCCAGGGCCAGCACGGTGCGGAAATCGTTGACCTGGTGGCGGATCCTCGGCTGGAACCCGGCTGCCTGGCAGGCGCGTACGGCCATCGCGTGACCGGTCGTGCCGTCCCGTGCGGTGATCCACGGAGCCTCGGCGTAGGGCCCGAGCAGCTTGGCCAGGGTGTCGCTGCGGCTGGATTTCCTGGGCGCTGTGTCGGTGACGAGGTACATCGGCTCTTCCAGCAGGGGCACCTCGTCCACGGTGGTGTCCGGTGAGGCGGGTACGAAGTCGTAGTCGTGGACGAGGGCGACGTCGAGTTCGCCGGCTCGCAGGCCGTCGGACACACGGGCGGAGTCGATTTCTTGCACCATCGGTTCCAGCGCGGGATGCCGCTGAGCCAGCTCGGCCAGCGTGGCGGGCACGATGGTGTGGCCGCCGGAGGGGAAGGTCCCGATACGTAGCGGCCCGCCGATGCCGTCCCGGGCGCCGGCCAGCTCGGCGACGGCCAGCTCAAGGCGTTGCAGCACGGCGTCGGCGTGGGCGACGAGGGACCGGCCGGCGGGCGTGAGGACCACGCGCCTGCCGCTGCGTTCCAGCAAGGGCACGCCTGCCTCGCGCTCCAGCACACCCAGCTGCTGGGAGACGGCGGATGCGGTGAAAGTCAGCGCTTCGGCCACGGCGGCGATGGTGCCCCGGCGGTCCAGTTCGCGAAGCAGGTGGAGACGACGAACATCGAGCATAAGCTCAGCTTAGGCGTAGAGGTAGAAATCAGAAATGGATCTACCGGGTCGGTGTGCGTCAGGCTTGGACCATGAACCCCGATCCGGCTTTCAACGGCCTCTACGTCCCCTTGGTGACCCCGTTCACCACCGACCTGCGCCTGGCCCCCGATGCGCTGGCCCGACTCGCCGACGAGGCGCTTGCGGCCGGCGCCTCCGGGCTCGTCGCCCTCGGCACCACCGCGGAAGCGGCCACCTTGACCGCGGAGGAGAAGCAGACGGTGGTGCGCATCTGCTCGGCCGCCTGCCGTGCACACGGCGCCCCGCTGATCGTCGGAGTCGGCACCAATGACACCGCCGCCGCCATCACGTCGCTGCGCGAGCTGGCGGCCGCCGGCGACGTAGCCGCGGCGCTGGTTCCCGCGCCGCCGTACATCCGGCCCGGCGAAGCGGCGACCCTGGCGCATTTCACCGCGCTGGCCGAACACGGCGGCATGCCGCTGATCGTGTACGACATCCCCTACCGCACGGGACAGACTCTCAGTGCCGGCACGATCGCGGCGCTCAGCCGACTGCCGGGGATCGTCGGGATCAAGCACGCGACCGGCGTGATCGACGCGACCACGGTGCAGGTGCTCGGCGCCCCTCAGCCCGGCTTCGCCGTGCTCGGCGGCGACGACGTCGTCCTCTCACCGCTCGTCGCGGCGGGCGCCCACGGCGGAATCGTCGCCTCGGCCAACCTGCGCACCGCCGACTTCGCCGCACTGATCTCGTTGTGGCACCGCGGCTCCGCTGCACCCGCCCGCAGACTCGGCGCCGAGCTGGCCCGGCTGTCCGCCGCCCTCTTCGCCGAACCGAACCCGACAGTGATCAAGGGAGTGCTGCACGCCCAGGAACGCATTCCCAGCCCGGCCGTGCGGATGCCGCTGCTGGCCGCCTCAGCCGGTACGGTCCGCCGGGCGGCACTCCTGGCCGGCAGCCGTGCACGCCAGGTGTCCCCAGCCTGACCCGAGGTCAAGCAGCGCTGCGGAACGTTGTGGACGGGGACTGCCGGCGCGCCCCCCGCCGGGCCGTCCCCCTGCCCTGCCGGGGGAACAGACCGGAGGAACAGTTCCTCACGCCCGTTCAGAGGGGCCGGTGACCTTCCATGCCGCCTCGATCATCTGGAAGATCTCGTCCACCGCGGCCTCCGGGTCGGCCGCCTCACGGGCCAGCGAATAGGCGTCGATCACGAACCGCGCGATCGTCCGGCAGGCCGTTGTGGTCTGTGACAGGCCGGGATCGGCGGCGAGGGCCGTTGCCAGCGACTCCGCATGACGCAGCCTCATCGACTCCTCGTACTCCCGCAGGGCAGGTGAGGCTTCGATCATGCGCCAGATCGGGGCGGCGCTGTCCGCCGTGCAATGGAGCACCAGGGCATGGATCTCATGGCGCAGCGCAGGGATGAGTGGTTCGTGCGGCGCCCGGCCGGTGACCGCCCGTGCGAGGCGTTGCTCGAAGTCTGCGTCCTGCTCGAAGACCAGGGCCTCTTTCGAGGCGAAGTGGGAGAAGACGGTGGTGACGGCCACGTCGGCCTCGGCGGCCACGTCACGGATGCCCACCGCGTCGTAGCCGCGTTCCAGGAACAGCCGCAAAGCGGTGTCGGCGATCTTCTGGCGGGTCGCGGCCTTCTTGCGCTCGCGGCGTCCGGACTGCACGGTCATGCCCTGACGCTATCAGAAACAAATACGGAACTGTTCCAAAACGCTAACCGTTAGTGCTACGTTCACGGCATGAAGAGAGTGAGCTTCGCCGAGTTCGGCGGTCCGGACGTTCTGCAACTCGAAGATGCCGAGGAGCCCCACGCGGGCCCCGGTCGGATACGTATCGCCGTACGGGCGGCAGGCGTGAACCCCGTCGACTGGAGGGTCCGCGAAGGCCAGATCCTGGCGGCCCACCCGGTCGAGTTGCCCGCCGGCGTCGGGCAGGACGCCGCCGGGGTGGTGGACGAGGTCGGCGAGGGCGTCGAAGAGGTCGAGGCCGGCGACCACGTCTTCGGCGAAGGGGCGAGTACCTATGCCGAGTTCGCCGTGCTGTCGGCCTGGGCCCGTATGCCCGAGGGGCTGACGTTCGAAGAGGCGGCCGGGTACCCCTCCGTGGTGGAGACCGCGCTGCGCATCATCCGTGGGGTCGGTGTGCGGCCCGGGCAGACGCTGCTGGCCAGCGGTGCGTCCGGGGGAGTCGGATCGGCGGTGCTGCAGATCGCCCGCGAGCGCGGTATCACGGTGATCGGCACGGGCGGAGCCGCGAACCAGGACTATCTGCGCAGTCTGGGTGCCCTCGCCACGACATACGGCGAGGGCTGGGTCGAGCGGGTGCGGCAGTTCGGCCCCGTCGACGCGGCGCTCGATCTGGCCGGCTCGGGTGTGATCCGTGAACTCGTCGAGCTGACCGGGGATCCGCAGAAGGTGATCTCCATCGCCGATCTCGCCGCGCCGGACCTCGGTGTCCGGTTCTCCGGCGTGGCGGGGAGCATGCCGGAAGCACTCACCGAGGCCGTCGGCCTCATCTCACGGGGGAAGCTCCACATCCCGGTCGAGAAGGCGTACCCTCTCGCCGAGGCCGCGGCGGCGCACACCGACAGCCAGGCCGGTCACACGCGCGGGCGCCGGGTCATGGTCGTCTGAGTCTTTTCCTGTGAGACGTTCCGTGTTCCGGTGAGCCGTTTCCCGCACCGTTGCGAGGCCCGGCAGCCGGGCCTCGTCGCGCACTTCATTCAGCCGCCCGGAAAGCCGGTTGGAGCGCCCTCAGCGAGCCGGCGCAGAGCGAGGGCCGCGCCGAAGAGCTGTACGCCGTGTGTGGTGTGCGGGTCCAGGCCGGTGAGTTGGGCGGCTCGGGCGAGGCGGTTGTCGACGGTGTTGGGGTGGACCCTGAGCGCCCGGGCCGTGCGGCGTCGGTCGAGGTCGCAGTCGAGGAAGGCGGCGACGGCCTCGACCAGACCCGCGTGGCCGTCCAACGGGTCGAGAAGCGCGGCCAGTTCCGGGGCACTGTCCTTGGACCCGGCCAGATGGTAATCGAGAAGTACGTCCTGGAGCCGGTGCACGCCGGGGGAGCGGGCGATGGCGGCGATCCGGTGCGCCTGTTCCGCGGCCGCGGGAACGTCCCCGGGCGTGGCCGCGAGGGCGGCCCCCGCGATCACCGGGCGGGACAGACCGGTGGTCAGGTGCCGGACGAGGTCGGCGTGGGGTGTGCCGAGTGGGAGCAGGATATGGCCGCCCTGTTCGTTCGGCAGGCTGAGCGCTCGGCCGTCCGCGGCGGGCACGAGCCGGACCAGGACCTGGTGGAGCAGCCGTCGCGCGGCCACCGGCTCCTGGGGCACCGGGGCGCGGACACTGAGCACGAGGTAGCCGGGTTCGAGCGGGAGTCCGCACCGGGCGGCCACCTCCTGCGGCGCGTCACCGCGGAGCAGTGCCGCGGCCAGTTCCCGTCCCGCCGCCTGCTGGTCGGCCAGCCCCAGCAGGTACGCCTCGGTGGCTTGCTCGGCAAGGGAGTTGACCGTGGTGAACAGCCGGCGGGTGAGCCACAGCAGGGCGGCCTCTTCCCCGGGGCGGGCGGCGGCGCAGAGCGCGTCCGCCACCACCTCGGCGCCGACGTGGTACGCCCGGAGCAGCCCGGTCAGGTGGATGCCTTCCGCGGCGCGCTGGGTGGCGCGTTCCCGGAGTACCTCGGCGTCGGTGTCCGCGAGGCCCTGCACGCTGCGGAGGAAACCGCGGAACGTGCGGCGGGCGGCCGAGGCGATCTCCAGATCCTGCATGTCGTCCGGGAGACGGTCGAAGCCGGGTACCTCGGCCCGCTGGCGCTCGACGACCAGTCTGGCGAGTGGGTTGATCCGGGGTTCGAGACGAGTGGCCATCAAGACCACCTGCTCGCGGATGTCCTCGCCCGGTTCCGGGGCCTCGGCCGACGGCGCGCTGCGTTGTGACACGTCACAACGATAGGCCGTCTGACGTGTCCTCCGGGCCGGTTGTCCCGGCCCGTCGGTGGGACGACAGTGAGGCGATGACGACCTGACCTTCGTGCTGCACGGTGTCGGCCGCCCGGCCCACCGCATCCGGCCGTCAACCCGACAACAGCCCTGTGAGGAACGAGCCTTCATGAACGCAACGCGACGACTCCGCCGCTGGGGTGCCGCCGCCGGTGCGGGGGTGGCCGTGCTCGCCCTGTCCGCCCCGCCGGTGACAGCGGCCCAGGCGAGCACGGCACACCCCGCGCCCGCTCCTGCCACCACCGCCGACGCGGTCAAGGCCTACGTCTACGGCTACCCACTGGTCCTGGCGCGGGCCACCGAGCAGGCGTCCACCAACGTCCGCAAGCCCGACCCGGCGACCCTGCGGGCACCGGTGAACCAGTTCGCCAAGGCTGACAGAGCTCCCGGCCCGGAGTTCCACACCGTGGTGGCCCCCAACGTCGACACCCTGTACACCTCGGCGTGGCTGGACCTGAAGAAGGGGCCGGTCGTGCTCCATGTGCCGGACACCAAGGGCCGGTACTTCATGATGCCCATGCTCAACGCCTGGACCGACGTCTTCGCCTCCCCCGGAACCCGCACCACCGGCAGCTCGGCGGGCGACTTCGCCCTCACCGGCCCAGGCTGGCACGGCCGGCTGCCCGCCGGAGTCAAGCAGATCAAGTCGCCGACCCAGACCGCATGGATCCTCGGCCGGACCCAGTTCAACGGCCCCTCCGACCTGCCCGCGGTCAAGGCCCTGGTGCGCCACTACACCCTCACACCACTCCGCGACTACGGCCACCACCACACCCCGCCGCCGGGCCATGTCGACCCGGACGTCCCCGCCACCTCGCCGGCCGCCCGCGTCGCCGGCATGGACGCGCAGACCTTCTTCTCCCAGCTCGCTTCGTCCATGGCCACCAACCCGCCCGCGAAGAAGGACGCGCGCATGGTGGCCACCCTGGCCCGCCTGGGCATCGTCCCCGGCCGGCCGTTCGACATCAACGCCAAGGGCCCCGCCACGGCACAAGCCCTGCGCCGGGCCGTACCCGCGGCCCAGAAGCGGATCCGCGCCGCGCTCGCTACCTCCGGAAACGATGTGAACGGCTGGCGCGTCTCGCTCAACCTGGGCGACTACGGCACCCATTACCTGCTGCGCGCGACCACCGCCTGGCAAGGGCTGGGCGCCAACCGCCCCCAGGACGCCGTCTACCCGATCGTCCGCACCGACAGCCGGGGCGAGCCACTGACCGGAGCCAAGCGGTACGTCCTCCACTTCGCACCGGGGCAAACCCCGCCGGTGAAGGCCTTCTGGTCCCTCACGATGTACGACCCGGACGGCTTCCTGGTCCGCAACCCGCTCCACCGCTACGAGGTCGGCCACGCCGTCAAGCCGACCCGCAACCCCGACGGTTCCACGGACATCTACCTCCAGCACGACGCACCGGCAGGCAAACAGTCCAACTGGCTGCCCGCACCGAGCGGCCGGTTCTCCATGATCCTGCGCATGTACCGGCCCAAGTCCAGTGTCCTCGACGGCACCTGGTCCCCGCCCGCGGTCACCAGGACCCGCTGACGCAAGCCTCCCGGCAGCAACAAGAAAGCTCCGCCCCTTCATGATCACGGGGGCGGGGCTCGGGCACGGCACCGGCCCCGCCGCTTCGGAGGCGTCTCGGATGTCCCGGAGGCTGCGCACGACTTGGTTCGAGTGCCCGGGCTGTGGTCGCATGGTGGCGATGCTCTCCAACGAACCTTCCGCAGACTCCACGGCGCGGGTACCGGCGAGCCGTGCCCCACAGGACGGCCCGGCCTCGAACAACCAGGGCCCGCACGAGCCGCCTGCCCGGGGCGGCGAAGAGCCTGACGCCTCGTCGACCCAGGGCAAGGCCGCAGGCCCCGGTTCCGGTACAGACACCTGGAGCGCCACCGCCGGCCCCGACAACGGCCCCGACTCGCGCGCCGGCACCGGAGCCGGCCCGGCCGGATCCGCATCCGCAGCCGAAGCAGGCACTGACGCCCCGATCACCGGCGACGAGAAGGAGCACCCGCGGGCGGCCGGGCGCAAGCCGCGTCGGATCGTGCGGAGGACCGCGAAGGTGGCCGTCGCGCTGGCCGTCGTTCTTGCGTTTCTCGCGCTCGGTGACCGGTGGGCCGTGCTCTACGCGGAGAACCTGGCGGCGCAGCAGGTGCAGAAGGCGCTGAAGCTGCGTGCCGAGCCCGAGGTGCACATTGACAGCGTCCCGTTCATCGGGCAGGTGCTCGCGGGCGACATCGACCACGTCGAGGTCGACGTCCCCGATGTCGACGCCGGGCCGGTCTCCGTCGCGCAGGTGAAGGGGACGGTGGACGACATCCGGATCGTCGGCAGCCTGCCGTCCTCGGTCAAGGGCGCGGTGCTGAGCCGGGTGCACGGTGACGTCCTGCTGGACTTCAAGGACCTGAACCGCGAAGTCGGCGCGTCGCAGATCCACTTGCGGCCCGGCCCCGGGAAGAACACGGTGCTGGCCGGCGGCGACCTGCCGGTGGGTGACAAGCAGGCCCAGGTCCGGGGGCGTGCGCAGTTGCAGCGCACCGGGGACCGCGGCCTGCGCATGACCGTGCAGGACACGCGCGTGGTGGTGCCCGGCCTGCTCACGTACGTACCGGGCAAGGGCGGTGGCGTGCAGCTGACCGCACCCGTCGCCGACAAGCTGGACGAGGGCGAACTGCAACAGGCGACCGGGCAGCACGTCAGTCCGCAGCGGATGATGAAGGGCCGCGTGCTGGACACACTCGTGGACCATCCCTCGCTGCTCCAGCCCACCGGCATCGACCCCTCGCTCATCCAGGGACTGCAGAAGCTCCGGGAGCCGAAGGTCGCCCAGCAGATGGAGTTCTCCGCTCAGCTGCCGGACAACCTGCCGGGCGACATTCGGCTGCGTGACATCTCCGTGACGAAGAACGGCATTCGGGCGGAGCTGACCGGCAAGGACGTACGGGTGGGCTGAGACCACCGCACTGAGACCGGCGGCGTCACGCGGGCGCGCCGGGCAGACGCAAGACGGCGGCGGCACGGACGCGGAGGCAGCGTCCGTGCCGCCGACGCGTACCGGCTCGTGCTCCGGTCACAGATCTGGATGCTTCGTCGCCACGTGGTAGTAGCCCGAGTGGAACACCAGAGGAGTACCGCCGTCGGCCTCGTACTGTTCGACCTCGCCGAGGAAGATGATGTGGTCGCCGGCGTCGAGGCGTTGGACGGTGCGGCATTGGAAGCGGGCGACCGCACCGTCCAGAAGAGGGGTGCCGGCGATGCCCGGGGTGGTGGGGATGCCGTGGAATTTGTCGTCGGCGGGGGTGGCGAACTGGCGGGAGAGGTGGTGTTGGTCGGCGGCCAGTATGTGGACGGCGAAGTGCGAGGCATCGGTGAAGTCCGGGAGGCTCGGGCTGTTTTTGCCGGGGCACCACAGGACGAGGGGCGGGTTCAACGAGACGGAGGTGAAGGAGTTCGCGGTCATGCCGACGTTGCGTCCGTCGGGGGCGCGGGCCGTCACCACGGTCACGCCGGTGGCGTACTGGCCCAGCGCGCGGCGCAGTTCGCGGCCGTCGAAGCGGGCGGCGTGCTGGGCGCGCTTCTCGGCGAGGAAGCGGTGTGCCTCGGCCTCCTCGAACCACCAGCGGTAGAGGGTGCGCGGGTCGTCGAATCCGGCGGCGAGGGCGCCGGCGACCGAGGGGATCTCGGCCGCCGCGGCCAGGAGGCCGTGGTGGTGGGGACTCAGGTCGTCCAGGAGGGAGTTGGTCCAGCCGACGGCCCATTGACCCCAGCCGCGCCAGAAGTTGTCGAAGGTGCGCTGCATCCACTGCGGGGTGAATTCGGCGCCGCCGTGGCGGAGGATGCTGTCGAGGTAGTGGGTCGCGGCCTGGGCAGCGTTGTTCGAACCCTGGCCGGTGATCGGATCGTTGAGGACGACGGCGTCGGCCATGCCGAGGACATGCCGGCCGGAGGCCAGGCGGGCGACGGGGTGCCGGACCGTCGGAGTGAGCCTGCCGCGCAACACGCCACCGCTGTCGGTGAGCCGGGCGTGCCGGTAGCGCTCGTATTCGTCGGGGAAGAACCGGTGGAGGATTTCCAGTGAGCGGGTGAGGTGGGCTTCGGGCGTGCGGATGTCGTCCCAGCAGTCCATCGGGCCGCCGGGGACGCCTTCGAAGACCATGATGTCGCAGGGGCCCGTGGTGGTGAGGGCCGGGAAGGAGATGTATTCGCCGACGCCGGGGACCAGGCGGTAGTGGACGGCGTTCTCCCCCTCCCGCGGTGCCGTTCCCGTGACGTACGTCAGGGCCAGCGCACGGCGCGGCCGGTCGTACGGGGAGAGTTCGGAGTTGCGCGGGAAGAGTTGGCTCAGCTCGCCCTTGCCTGTGGAGACCACGACGAGATCGTGCGTACGGGCGTACCATTCGAGGTCGTTGACGCCCGCCTCGTGCAGCACGATCTCGCCGCGGCCGCCGTCCGCGAACTGCTCGATCCAGGCGGCACACTTGACCCGCTGGTCGACGGAGTGGGCAGGGCCCTCCAGCGGGGCACGCCAGGAGACGTCCGGAGTGCCGTGCGGACCGATGAGAGAGAGCGCGATGCCGGAGATGTCCGGGGCCTGGTCCTCCCAGTGGTGCAGTCCGAGTTCGCGCTCGCTCTGCAGCGCGGTGTCGAACATGCACTGGCTGGACATGACCGGGCCGCGACGTATCTCGTCGGGTTCGCGGTCGGTGACCAAGGTGACGTCATAGCCGTGTGCCTGGAGCCCCAGGGCGAGTTGGGCACCCGCCTGCCCGGCCCCGACCACCGCGATCCTTCTCATGTCCTGCTGTCCTGTCTCGTTACGCTTGCAGTCGATGCTGACGTAGCGTCAGTTCGCTATGCCCCTCGGATGCCCTGTCAGGCACCTTCCTCCGCGAGGTAGTTCTTCGCGGCAACCGGGTCCATGAACCACTGGAAAAAGTCGCGCGGGTCGTCGAAGCCGTTGACGAAGCGGGCGGCGACACGGGGGTTGGCGCTCGCCGCGCCGAAGATCTCCAGGACGTGCTGCGGCGGGGCGCCGAGCATCGCGTTGGTCCATACGGTGGCAGACTGCGCGTTGTCCCAGAAGCGGCCGAAGGCGAGCTCCATGAACGCGGTGTCGTACGGGCGCTCGCCGTGGTCCAGGAGGGTGGCGAGGTAGGAGGCCGCGCACTTCGAGGCGTTGTTGGACCCCTGGCCGGTGATCGGGTCGTTGAGGACGACGACGTCGGCGAGGCCGAGCACCTGCGCGCCGGAGGGCAGCGTGGCGACGGGCTTGCGGACGGTCGGCGCGAAGCGGCCCGCGAGGGTGCCGTTCCGGTCGGTGAGCGTGACCTCGGTGCAGCGCTCGGCCTCCCACGGAACGTACGTCCGCAGCAGCTCCTGGAACTTCGCCAGCTGCTGGTCGGGGGCGAGCCCGTCGAAGCAGTCGAGCGGGCCACCCGGGATGCCCTCGAAGAACATGATGTCGCAGGGGCCGCTGGTGGTGAGGCTGGGCATGGTGAAGTACTCACCGACACCGGGGATGACGTTGAAGCTGACACCGGGGCGGTCGGGCAGCGGTGCCATACCGTTGACGTACGCCAGGGCCAGCGCGCGCTGCGGAGCGTCGTACGGGGAACGTATGGTGTCCCGCTCGAACAGCCCGGCGATCTCGCCCTTGCCGGCCGCGACGATGACCAGGTCGGACTCGGCGGCATAGCGCTCCAGGTCCTCGATGCCGGCCTCGCAGAGCTCCAGACGGCCGCCGCGGCGCGCGAACTCGCCCATCCAGAGTGGCATCTTGACGCGCTGGTCGATGGAGCGCGCGGTGGCATCGAGGCGGGCGTCGAAGGAGAGCGCCCGGCCGCCCTGGCCGTCGGCGATGCTCACGCCGAGACCGTCGATCGACGGGCAGGCGTCGCCCCAGAAGTCGAGGCCGAGGTTGCGCTCGTGGGCCAGCGCGGTGCCGAACATGGCCTGGCTGGACATGACCCGGCCCTCGCGGATCTGGTCTCCGGTGCGGTTGGACACGAGGGTGACGTCAAAACCGTGGTCGACCAGGCCGATACCGAGCTGAAGACCGGCCTGGCCGGCTCCGACGATCGTGATCTTGCGCATGAGGGGATCTCCGGGGTTGGGGTGTGCGGTTTTCTGAGCGGTGCCGTGCGGTGCCGTGCGCTGTGCAGCGTTTCAGCACGTGGCGGCGTCACCGAGTGGGGGGCAGCTGTGGGGAATGCGGCTGCCCGCCGGAGGGGGGCCGGCGGGCAGCCGCGGGAGACCAGGTCACCCGTAGGGCCGGGGGGTGGCCCCGGGTGACCCGGCCGGCTAGAGGGACCCGGTCGAATCGGCGAACCGGGACAGCAGGGACAACAGGGGCAAGGGTGCCGGGACGTGCGGGGCACGGCTCTGGCAGCCCTCGCCGCGCCGGTCGCGCGTAGTAAGCGCAACGTGCAGGCGACGGGCTGTCCGCTGGGCGTGACTCCGCCTCCGACGAGCGCAGTCCGGCCCGGCACTCCCTGCATTGTTGATTCCCAGGATTCTCTCGGGTCCGCGGTGGCCAGGGGGCAATCTTGGTATGGCAAGATCACCCCCGCTATCCGGATCACGCGGGTTGCTGTCCCGATCGCGCATCTCGGCGGTGGAGGTTTACGTGCCCGCTGAAAAGTCCCCCCTCGCAAATCACCAGCGGTTCCATACAGCGGACATTTGGGAGGCGCGGGCCGAGGTTGGCCGCGCCTTCTGTCCGCATGAGCTGCGCATCATGCGGCGCTCGGCGACGCTCGACGCCCGGCTGCACGGCGCACCATTCGACCGGACAGGTCTCTATTACCTCGATTACGGAACGGAAGTCCGGATCACACCGGGCGATTTGGAGAGCTTTTTCCTTGTCCAGATACCGCTCGCCGGTTATGCCGAGATCACCTGCGGCCGCGAGGAGATCATTTCGTCCCCGGAACTCGCTTCTGTCCCCTCTCCGACCGGAAAGTTGGATATGCGCTGGGGTGACGGCAATCCGCAGCTGATCGTGTGGTTCGACCGGTCGTCGCTGGAATCACACCTGGGCAGTTTGCTCGGCCGTGCCGTGCGCCGCCCGATCTCCTTCTCGCTCGGTATGAACCTCACCACGCCCGGCTCCCGGTCCTGGCTCAACATCGTCGACCTCATGCGCCGGGAGGCGGAGGGTCCTGGCGGCATGACCAGCCAGCCCGTCGTGACGAAACAGCTGGAATCGCTCCTTATGACCCAGCTGTTGATGGCCCAGCCCAGCAACTACACGTCGGCGCTGCTCGGCGAGCAGCCGCGCGTCGCGCCGCCCGCGGTCCGCCGCGCCATGGAGGTCATCGAGGGACACGCCGCCGAGCCGCTCACGGTCGCGGAGATCGCGGAATGCGTCGGCGTCGGCGTACGGGCCCTTCAGGAAGGCTTCCGCCGGCACCTCGACACGACACCGGTCGCGTACCTGCGCGAGGTCCGCCTGGACCGCGTACGCAAGGAACTCCTGGCCTCCGACCCGGGTGCCACGACCGTCACCGCCGTCGCCTCCCGCTGGGGCTTCCTGCACCCGGGCCGTTTCTCACTCGCGTACCGCCAACAGTTCGGGGAGTCGCCTTCGGAGACGTTGCGGTCATAGGCAACATGCGGTCCTTCGACCGCCCTGTCGATCAGCGGCGGGCGAACGCCGGCGCCCCTTTCGTGCCGGTTGCGCACTCGCCGGCCCGGCGGTTACGGCGTCAAGTCGAGAAAGTCCCAGTGCGCTTGGGGAGAGGCGCCGCTGAGCCATTTCCCGCAGTTCTGCAGGACGGTGGGGCTCGAGGTGATGTGCTGGGTTCCTGTGCCCAGGTCACGCAGAAACCGGTCGATCGGCCCACGCCGGATCGCCGCCGTCCCCGCCCATCGGTGCACTGTCTGTCCCACGTCGTGCACGGTCCACGTCGCGTGGTTGAGCGCCAGCCGGAGGAGAGTGTCCTGCTCGGTACTCAGCGACTCGCCGGCGTCCAGGGTGTCTTCGATGCCTCGCCATACCTCCATCACCCACGCCCGTGCGGAACGAAGCCTGGCCTCGGCGGTCGCGTACTCCGCGTGGAACTGTGCGGTGTCGACAGCGGCGTTCCGTGTGCCGGATTTCGCCGCGGCGACCAGCTTCAGTTCATCGAGCAGGCGCCGCCCGACACCGAGCGCCCAACCGGTGTGTCCGATCGCGGCCATGTTGACCAGTCCGAGGCGATAGATCGCGCCGCCGTTGGCCGGGTCCGTCGTCGTGGCGAGATACGTGTGCGTCGACGGGACGAGCACATCGGCGCAGTGGTAATCAATACTGTGCGTCGCACGCAGCCCGAGCACATCCCAGTTGTCGACGAGTTCCACCTGCGACTTCGGCATCGCCAGCACCCGCAGCTCCCCGGTGCCCTCGACCTGGATCGCACTGTGGATATGGGTGGCGTGCGCCATACCGGAGGCGAACTGCCAACTGCCGCTCACCAGATAGCCACCCTCCACCGGGACGGCCCGGCCGGGCCGGGTGCCGTGACCGGCCAGCAACGCGTGGTCCCCGCCCGCGACGTCCGGGAACAATTCGGCCGTCGCAACGGCATCGAGATAGGCCGCCGTGGTGCCGGTCATCAACTGCAGCGCCATCATCGTCCAACCAGCCGCGGAATCGTGGTAACTGACCCGCTCGACCGTCGCTGTCAATTGGCGCGGGGAGAACTCGTAGCCGCCGAGGCTCTGCGGCAGGGCAGCCCTCACGACTCCAGCACCCAGCAATGCCCGCCCGATACCCTCGGTGAGTCTGCCGAGTTCCTCGGCCGCGTCCGCATCCGCCTCAAGCGCCCCGCCGAGTGCGTCAATCCGCTCGAGCATCGCGGGAAATTCCGGGCTGACATGCAATCCGGTCGAGACCGCCATGGATGGTTGCTCCTCGCTATCAGTATTGAGTCAGCGTCACCATAAGGGAGAGAACGTGTCTGTTCCTCGACATGCGTAAGTAATGCGCAGGCTGAGGAAGGGGGTTGCGCGCCGCTGTGCCTTGCCGAGGGTGCGTTCGTTCCCTGCTCTGCCGAGATCCGTATGTGACCCACGCCCCGTAATCTCCCCTGCGTAGGGATTGAGGGGCGGAACCGCCGTGATCGCATTCTCCCTGGTCGTCCTCTCGTACCAGCCGGTCGCCGCCGCACTTCGGCAGGTCTCGCCGGACATCGGTCCGGTCGCCGAACCGGGCGGCCTCCTCACGCAGGTGGTCGTGACCGGTCGGGCCGGGGGAAGCGGCGACGGTGGGATGGGTGCATCCCGTCGTAAGTCCGTTCCGCGTCTTTGAGGTAGGCGGTGACCAGCCCGGGGGTCTGCTCGGCCAGGGCCCGCAGGATGGTGAGGGCTTCGGTGATGTGCTCCTGGGCTCGTGTCCCGGCAGTCCCGGCCTCCCAGTCGGCCCGGGCCTGTGCGTACAGGGAGACGGCGAGGCGCAGTCGGTGCGAGGCAGGGGCCGAGGTCCCCAGGCGACGGCTCAGGGTGACCGCCCGGTCGGTGGCCTGCGCGGCGTCTTCGTAGCGCCCGCTTTCTGTCAGACGCAGGCCGAGGTGGGCCAGTGCCCAGGCCACCTCGCGCTCATGGACCGCCGAATTGTGCGCGGCGAGCTCTTCATAGCGGCGCACGGCGTCGAGCGTCACCGCGAGGGCCGTTTCGTGGTCGGCAGCGTCGGTGGCGAGGTGGTGGCCGTAGACGATCAGCAGGCCCGCCCGAGCGGACCGTGCTTCCTCGTCCGTTCCCGGGGGCAGGTCGGCGGCCTGGGCGAGGAGCGGCAGACCCAGCTCCGGACGGGCGGTCTGGGCCAGATGTGTGCCGAGGGCGGCCAGTGCCGCGCCCTGCAGTCGCTGGCGCGATGAGCCCGGGATGTCGTCGGGCAGGTCTGCTGCCATGCCGGCGGCTCGGCGCAATGTGGCCTCAGCCTCGGGCCGCCCGTGGAGGTGCTGCTGGGTGCCGAGGGCGCAAAGGGCCCACACGAGCAGGGACCGGTGGGCCGTATCTGCCGGAGGGGAGTCGCCCCAGATCATGACTGCTTCTTCCGCGACCGGTAATGACTCACCGTGGCGGCCCGCTTCGTTCAGCGCGTATGCCAGGGCCAACAGGGCCTGGGCCAGCACCGGCCGGTGCCGCATGTCCTCGGCGACCAGCTCCCGGTGGACGGCCACCGCCCTGTCCAGCGGGCCCGCCGCTTCGCCGTACCGCCCCCGGAGGGCGAGCGTGACACCGAGCAGGGTCAGTTCGTCGCCGTAGTGGGTCAGGTGAGCCGCGCGATCCTGTCGCACCAGGGTGGCGCGGACCCGCAGCGTCTTCTCTACGGCGTCCGGCACCTCGTCGGTACGTCCCAGGACGACGAGGAGCAGGTGTCGGATGGACAGGGCGGTGACCAGCAGCGGCTGACAGGCTTCGGGTTCCTTGCGCATCAGCTCCTGGTAGACGTGCACCGATTCCTCGACGGTGTGCAGTGCGTCCTGCGGCCGGTGCAGGCCGGACAGGCACACGGCCTTGTTCGCCAGCGCTGTGGCAAGCGTGGTGAGAGCGGCGTCGGCCGGGGGAGTGGCTGTGATGCGGCGGCCGATCCCGATGGCTTCGTCGAACGCCTCCAGGGCATCGGCAAGGTGGCCGAGGGCCTTCAGATGCAGGCCGAACGTGTTCAATGCCGTGCTCAGCGCGTCGAGATGGGGCCGAGGCTGCTGGTCGGCCAGGGTTCGGTAGAGACTCACGGCTTCCCGGGCGGCCTCAAGTGCCTCGTCGCCGCGGCCCGTCTGGGCCAGCTCGTCGGCGAGTGTGTTCAGCGCCATGGCGAGGTCGGCCCGGTGCGCACTCGGATTCCTCGCCGCGATGGGTCGGTACAGCTCCACGGCTTCCTGAGCGGCCCTCAGGGCCTGAGGCGCTTGGCCCGCCTTCTCCAGCTGGCAGGCCAAGGTGTTCAGGCTCATGGCCAACGGCTCGGCGTAGGCCGTCCGGTCGCGTTGGGCGAGGGTCCGGTAGAGGCCGACGGCCTCCTCGGCCTTCGCCAGGGCCCGGTCCTGGTGCCCCATCCTCCCCAGGTCGATCGCGAGGGCGTTCAGGCTGCGGGCCAGGGCCGGCTGGAAGGCGGCGGGGCGCTCGCGCGCCAGCTCGCGCCGGATGTCAGCGGACTCCTCGGCGCAGCGCAGTGCCGCGGTGTGCCGGCCGGCGTCGCGCAGACACGAGGACAGGGTGCCCAGGCTCATGCCAAGGCCGGCGCGATGGGCGTCCGGACGGTCCTGCGCCAGGGCCCGGTAGAGCTCGGCGGCCTCGCGCGCCCCGCCGAGCGCTTCGTGTCCACGGCCGGCCTGCTGCAGGCGGACGGCGTGATTGTTCAGGGCGGCGGCCAGGTCGGGCCGGGAGGCGTCGCCGTGCTGGTCGACGAGTTGCCGGCGTACCGCGATGGCCTCTCGGCTCGCGGTCAGGGCCGTCGGCAGCCGTCCGAGTTCCCCTTCGGCGTTGGAGACGGCGTTCAGGGCGTGTGCCAGTTCGGGCAGCGACGCTCCACCGTCCCACTGGCCGATCCGCCGGTAGAGCCGGACGGCCTGGTGAGCGGGGAACACCGCTGCCTCGCGCCGCCCCGAGGCGCCCAGCGCCACGGAGATGTTCAGCAGGCATGCGGCGAGCTGGACCTCGTAGGTACGCGGATCCTGGCGGGCGAGAGGCGTGAGCAACCGCAGCGCCTCAAGGGCCGTTTGATGCGCCTGGGCCCAGAGCCCCGCGTCACCGAGTCGGCGGCACAGCAGGCGCAGTTGCCCGGCGAGGTCGGGCAGGAGCGTCGGGTCCTGCGCCGCCCGGTCCCGGTGCAGCTGCACCAGCCGGCGCGCGAGGTGCAGTGCGAAGTCCGCCAGCCGGTGGGTGGGGCGCGGAAGGTGTCCGGCGAGCCGGAGTAGCTGTGCGGGATCCGGGTCAGCGGCGTCGGCCAGCTGCTGCAGGGCTGCCAGCAGTGGGTCCGGCCGTTCCACATGGACGGCCACGTCGATGACGGCCATGGCCAGGGTGTCCGCGTGCCGGACACACAGCTGCGTGAGGTCCGCGTCCAGGCTGTCGCGGTGAGCGGGGTGACCGGCGGCGCGTGCGGAGACGGTCAGCAGGCGAGTTGCCTGGGTCACGCCGGCGCCGTCCAGCAGCCGTTCGGACAGCTCGGGACCGCTGGCCAGACATCCCCCGACGAAGAATTCGGTGAGCCGGTCCGGGTGGAGGCTTCCCCAGAACTGTGTCCGGTCGGGCGGCGGATACAGCTGGGCGATCCATTCGCTGAGGGCACCGAGGGTGTCCGGGCTGTGATGTTCCAGGCCCGGCACCCGGGCGAGAAGGGCTTGGGCCTCCTGCTGGTCGTGTGCGCCGCAGAGGAAGGCAGCGGCCAGGGCGGCCTCGACCTTCTTTGTCCGGCGCACGCCCGACGCCTCACCGACAGCCCGCCAGTAGACCCGTTCGTGGCTCAGCAGCCGCTCCTCCGCCGACCCGGTCGGAGCGGGGGACGGCGGCGGGCGGCCATCGCCTTCTCCGACGTCTTCCCCGGCTGCGTCCAGCAGGTCGGCAAGGGCGGTCATGTGCAAGGTGAGCGCGCACTCCAAACCGGGGCGTTGTAACCGGTGCGCGGGCAGGGCCAGCACACGTGCCGCACGAGCGGGCCAGCCGGATCCCTCTTGCCCCGGAACCCGGGGCAGGGCAGCGGCCAGTGCCTCGACGGCCTGGCGATAGGCCTCCATGCGATCGGCGGCGTGCGGCTCCAGCGGCAGCAAGAGGGTGCCTCGCACCGCGTACAGGTCCTCGATGCGGGCGCGGTCCTGGAACTCCGGCCACCACTCGTGCGCGGTGCGGGCCAGCAACAGCACCTTGAACGGTGTCGCGTCCGGGCTGCGCAGGGCCGCGCGCAGCAGAGCAAGCAACTGGTCCGCACGCGCTTCGGCGTAGTCGACGACCACAAGGACCGGGCCGGGCGGGCTGCTGAGCGCCGACAGGTCGGCGACCGAAGCATGGGGGGCGAGCCAGAGGACGTGCCAGCCTTCCTGCAGCCCGTCGGTGAAACGGCGGGCGAGCCGAGTCTTGCCCTGCCCACCCGGCCCGTACACCAGGTGCACGCCGAAGCCTGGTTCGGCGCACCAGGCCGCCAACTCTTCCAGCACGTCCGCGCGGCCGCGGAAGGGGACCACCGCACGGTGTGCCTCCAGCAGGGACGACGGGGACCGGGGCGTTCGGACCCTGCCGACCAGGTCGTCCCACTCCCGCCACCTCTGCTCCAGGTCCGGTCCCGGGGGATGGAAGGTCAGCGTGACGTTATCGCCCGTGACAACCGGGGAGCGGGCGTCACCGTAGATGGCCACGGATCTCTCTCCGGCAGCTCGCACGGCGGCGGGCCGCAGCAGCTTCTTCCACCATGCGGTCATGCCAGGCCCCCCTCGTCGCCGGTGTCGGCGACGCCGATGCTGTCGCCCGCGTCGACGCTGCGCTCGCCCGGCGCCCGCACCGGCCCGGCCGGTCCTCCGCCTGCGTCGCCCAGATTCACCGCCAGCGCCACGACCGTCCCACCGCCGTCAGGCCGCACAGCGCCGCCGCTGTCGCAACGACTTTCGCTCTCCCCGTCATGTCGTCATCTTTCCGGCTTCTCACCCGGCAGGGAGGCAAAACGGCGAAGTGCCCATCGCAAAGGCTTCGCCAGAGGGAGGTGCATGGTGCCCACCATGCCGCTGACCTGATCCGGGGGCACGTCGTCCGCCAGGGGGCGGCGCACTTCGTCCGCCTGAGACGTGTCCCCGGCGGGCCGCGGTCAGTCGATGTACTGATCCGCCCAGGCGCTGATGATGTGGGCGGCTCGCTGTGCTTGTCCTCGGGCGGTCAGGAGATGGTCTGCTCCTTCGAGCGAGACGAAGCTCCGCGGGTGTCGTGCCTCGCGGAAGATCTCTCCGGCGTTGTCAATATGGACGGTGTTGTCGGTCGGCGAATGCATGACGAGGAGCGGCAGGTCCAATTCGCCGATCCGGTCGCGCAGGTGCGCACGGCGGACGTCTTCGACGAAGGCGCGCTTGAGGACCAGGGTCCTCCCGCCGACGAACCACTCGTGCGACCCGTCACTGAGCACGCGATCCACGACCGCGTCGTACTGTCGCTCGACGTGGCTGGGGTCGACCGGCGCCGCGATCGTGGCGACCGCGCGGACGCCGGTTGCCTCGGCCGCGGCGGCCAGGGCGGCGGCGCCTCCCCATGAGTGCCCCACCAGCAGGTCTGCCGGAGTGCCGCGCTCCGCCATCATGGCCGCGGCACGGATCGTGTCCTGGACCTTGACGGTGAAGGAACCGTCCCCCCAGTCGCCGTCGGAGTCCCCGATCCCGAGGTTGTCGAAGCGCAGCATGCCGATCCCCTCGCGTGCCAGCTGCTTGCTGACACGCGAGGCGGCCGGCGAGCCCTTGCCGAGCGTGAACCCGTGTACGAAGATCCCCCAGCCGCGGATCTCGCCGTCCGGCAGGTCGATCGCTCCGGCCAGCTCGGGGCCGACGACGCTCGGGAATCTCACTTTTTCGCTCATTGTTCTGTTCACCTAGGCAGGGGCTGTTCGTGGAGCAGGGAAGACAAGGGTGCCATCGGACGGCACCGCGCGCGCTCCGGACAGGGGAGCAGCGGGCGCGGTGCCTGCCGTGACCGGCGCGTCAGGCGGTCGGCTTCTGGCCGGAGGGCTGCCCGGCGGTGAGCAGCGCGGTGATCTCCTCGGCGAGGTGCGGGCCGAGCTCGCCCCAGCCGTCCTTGTAGCCGTAGACGCCGGCCAGGGTGCGGGCCTCGTAGTCACCGTTCATGATCTCGATGTCCGTGGCCGTGATGAGGGCCGGGTGGGCGACACCGACGGCCGCCGAGACCTTCATCAGCTCCTTGCGGAGGGTGCGCAGGTAGACGGCGGCCCGGGTGGCCTTCGAGGCCGGGTCGAGGCCGCGGGCCAGCCACGGGCTCTGGGTGGCGATGCCGGTGGGGCACTTGTCGGTGTGGCACTTCTGCGCCTGGATGCAGCCGATCGACAGCATCGCCTCACGGGCCACGTTGATCATGTCGGCACCCAGAGCGAAGGCGACCACGGCGTTCTCCGGAAGTCCGAGCTTGCCGGAGGCGATGAACGTCAGGTCGTCGGTCAGCCCCCGCTCGGCGAAGGCGCCGTATACCCGCGAGAAGCCCATCCGGAAGGGCAGCGACACCGAGTCGGAGAAGGTGAGCGGCGCCGCCCCGGTGCCGCCCTCGCCGCCGTCGATGGTCACGAAGTCGACACCGCGGTCACCACGCGCCATCAGCGTGGCCAGCTCCTGCCAGAACTCCATCTCGCCCACCGCGCTCTTGATCCCGACCGGCAGACCGGTCTCGGTGGCGAGCAGTTCGACGAAGTCGAGCATCGAGTCGACGTCGCCGAACGCGGTGTGCCGCGACGGGGAAGCGCAGTCCTCGCCGAGCGGAATGCCGCGGATCTCGGAGATTTCCGGCGTCACCTTCGCGCCCGGCAGCATTCCGCCCAGCCCGGGCTTGGCCCCCTGGGAGAGCTTGATCTCTATCGCCTTGACCGGGGCGCCGGCGACCACGTCCTTGAGCTTGTCGATGTTGAAACTGCCGTCCTCGTTGCGGCAGCCGAAGTAGGACGTACCGATCTGAAGGACGAGGTCGCCGCCGTTGCGGTGGTACGGCGAGAGACCGCCCTCGCCCGTGTTGTGCAGGGTGCCCGCCAGCGCCGCCCCCTTGTTGAGCGCCGTGATCGCCGCGCCGGAGAGCGAACCGAAGCTCATCGCCGAGATGTTCACCACACTCGCCGGCCGGAACGCCTTGGCGCGCCCGCGCGGCCCGCCCAGCACCTTGGCGGACGGCAGTGGGGCCTGCGGGTCGTGCGTGTCGGGCAGCGGGCCGGCGAACGTGCGCTGCTTCAGGTAGGCGTGCCCCTGCGTGTGCTCGACGTCGTTGTCGGTTCCGAACCCGAAGTAGTTGTTCTCCCCCTTCGCCGACGCGTAGATCCAGGTGCGCTGGTCGCGGCTGAACGGGCGCTCTTCGTCGTTGGAGGTGACTATGTACTGCCGCAGCTCAGGACCGATCGTCTCCAACAGGTACCGGGCGTGCCCGAGCACGGGGAAGTTCCGGAGCAATGCGTGCTTCTTCTGGACAAGATCACGAGCGGCCACGAGTGCCAGTGCTGTTGCGGTGGCCGTGGCGATGCTCCGGGCGCGCATGAACGTTCCTCTCCTCGATGCTCGACTCCATTGCCAAGCCATGGAGCCGTCGTGCCGGGCGTGGGGTGGCGGGCACGACCCAGCAGGCGTCAGCGTCCGTCGGAGGACGCCCGATGATATTAGGGGCTCGCGCGGATAGCGGGTCGCGGGTGGGGTGCTCTTCCCGGTGGTGGGTGGTCCAGCCGCGTCGGAACAGGCTATGCACGGTGACGCTCGCGTTACCCGGCGTAACGCCTGAGGATCCGGCCGGGCCGGGCGAGGCAAGCCTGCCGGACGGTCCGGTCGCCGAGACCGCGGCCCAAGAAGCCACGACCGGCACATGCCGAAGTCGTCGGTCTTCCTCACGTGCCGCCGCCGGCAACCTCGACCGGCTCATGGACGACGAGCTCCTGGTGCTCGTCACGGACGGCGTGACTCGTGCTCTCCGGGCCAGGGCGCTTCTGATGGCTCTTGCTGAGGTGGTGGATCAGTGCGTGGATCAGTGCTCCGGCTGGGCAGGGGCGTGGTGTGGCGACACACTGCCACACGTGCCGTCCGCGGAGGCGGTGATGACGGGCTCGGGGCCGGTGGGCAGAAGTTCAAGCAGGAGAGCCACCGCCTCTTCGGCGGTCTCGACGTCGCCGATCACGGCGGAAGGGCTGCGTCGGCGAACCTTGAACCGTCCGTCGTGCAGGGGCTCGATCGATCCCGCCTGCACAGCCCAGGGGTAGCCGGCGGAGCTGCTGAAGAACAGGGCGAAGTGGCTGGTGAACGGATACAGCCGCCGGAGTCGTGGTTGAGCGGCGGCGGCCTCCAGCAGCGGAACGATTCCCGGATAGGGGCGCCCGGGCCTGCGGATCTGATGTACTGCACGGATCCACTGCCAGCTGAGTCGTAAGGACTGCCAATGGGCCTCGACAACGTCAGCCGGCCCGCGACTGCGTGCTGCGGCCATGTCTGGCAGAACCGGTCTTGGAGGCAGGGGCAACTGTTGACCGCAGGTCTCTTCATTCGCGTCCACTGTCATAGTGTCGCGGCCGTTGCCTGAAACCGGTGCTCTGATAACGAGCGCGGTGACCGCCGCTGTGCTTGGCGTCGCCGTCATCGCACCCGCAGCCGTCGGCACAGGCACGGCTCACGCCCCCACAGGCAAGTAAGCCGGGCCCAGGCGTGCAGTGTTGGCGCACCGGCACCTCGCCTGCGCCATCGACGGACAACCGGCATGGGTACGCCGGTTGCCCTGGCCGGCTCAGACCTACGTAGGAGGCCGGCCACCTCCGTGGGCGCGGAGACCACACCAGGCCGCGGTGTTGAGCCGCAGCACGACAGATGCCCCATAGGCAGGCCTGTTGCCCCTGTGACCGAGTCAGCGGGCGTTTCACGCGGCCAGTTGATCCCTGACGCCTGTGGAGACGGCCGAGGACTGTCAGTGGCTGGTGGCAGGATCGCTGGTATGAGCCTTGTCCGTACCACTCCGCCGCGTCCGGCCGACGTCGCCGCGGTCTTTCCCGAGTTGGCGCCGCTGGCGCGGGAGGCGATTCGGCTGCATCCTCGCGCCGGGTCGCCTTCGGTGTCCGAGAGTTCAGTGGGGGCCCGTTGCTGTGGCCCGCTGATGAGCCGTGGCCGCACTGCGACGGCTCTCACCCGCGCAGCGGCATGTCCAGGGCACCTGCAGAAATAAGGCTGGAGAGGCGCAGGCTGGCCCGACTGCACCGAGATCCCCACGGCCCTCAGTACACGCCCGAGGAGGAGGCGGTCAAGGAGCGGAACGACGCGGTGTTCATGGAGCGGCTCGACGCCGGCCCCCCGTGGCCCGCGGAGAGCCCGGTCCCCATGCTGCCCGTCGCCCAGCTGTACCTGCGCGACATACCCCTGTTGCGGCCGCCCGGCCAGGCCGATCTGCTCCAGGTTCTCTGGTGCCCCTACGACCACGAACCGCACTACAAGCCGTCGACCGCGCTGTTCTGGCGATCCGCCGCCGCGGTAGTCGATGCTGCCCTCGGCAAGGGAACTGCCCGCCGACCGGCTACTGGAACGCACCGGCTCCGAGCGGCCGCGGCACGTCCGCGCCGGCGCATTCCGGCTGCTCGACGCGCTTGGTGGCATCGTGGCGCTACGGGCGGCGGTCGGTCTGTTGGAGGACCCGGATGCGAAGCTGCGCGCCTGGACCGGGCAGTCCGTGCAACGCCGGCATCCGTCGGCGGACGTGCGGTGCCGTGCCGCGGAGGTGGGGGGACTGCTCGACCGAAGCCGACACCTCTTCAGCGGCCACGTACTGCGTCGGCGCAAGTGGGAGGCCGGGGTGGACAGCTGAGTACGCGTGCAAACGGAGCGGCAGGCCCCGGTGGGCAGGGGGCGCGCTGCTGACTTACGCGTCGGCGCCAAGGGTCCCGGCGCCGCTGGTGGCGGCCCCGACGCATGCCGTGGACGTCCTCGTCGCCTGTGCAGGCGGCGTCATCTCGCGTGTCAGGCACGAGGTGCTGCGATGTGCCGGGATTCAGCTCAGCCCCTCGCCCGCCTCATTTTCCCGCGGCTGTCAGAGGCGCCGTTTTGGAGGTGGGGACAGCCCAGGTCGGCACGGTTGTTGGGCAGGCGCATGCGATGGGCCAGGTCACGCGTCATGCGCTGGGGGAGGCAGCAGCGCCAGGTGATATCGGGGTAGCAGGCTCGCAGGTGGGAAACCGCACGTGTGCCCAGGCCGCTGTCCTGCAATGGTGTGGCGACGTGAACCTGGGTGATCACCCCGCTCGCGCAGTGTTCACACACCTCGTAGGTGACTTCCCCGACGACGCGGCGGATGTACACCAGCAGCAGACTTTGCGCCCGCTCACTCGCCGGTGCCGGAGAGTGGAAGATCACCACGTCCCGGTAGGCGAGCAGCCTCCGGTGGAGCTTGCCACGTCGGCGGCCCAGGCGGGTGTGTCGCGGTCGCCGACGACGATGCGTGCCCTGCAGCAGAGCTCTTGGCCCGAAGTTAGATGCAGCAACCATGCACGGCGCATACCCGGGCCGAAAGCGGACATTCCCCCGGACTCGACCACTCCGCTCGCCAGTCATACCCTCCTTCGGTCCGCCCACCCGTTGCCGTGGGACGTCCGCACGTGATCGTCGGCGCCCGTCGGCCCTGCATCCGTACACGCGTGCCACCCCCCACCCTCGGCCCGAAGACGGGACGATCACGGCAGGAGATGCGGAGGGTGGAAGTGGAATCACCTTCTGTATTTCTTGCTGCGCATCTTTGGGGGCGGTCGCATGGTGGTAGCGGGGACCGTTTTGCAGGGGAACTGGTGAGGAGTAGCGATGAGAGCTCTGACCTGGCACGGAAAGCGTGACGTACGTGTGGAGACCGTTCCCGACCCGAAAATCCAGGAACCGACAGACATCATCGTGCGTGTCACTTCCACCGGCATCTGCGGGTCGGATCTGCACCTCTACGAGATCTTCGGCCCGTACCTCGACCCCGGAGACATTCTTGGACATGAGCCCATGGGGATCGTCGAAGAGGTCGGCAGCGAGGTTACCCATCTGTCGGTCGGCGACCGCGTGGTTGTTCCGTTCAACGTCTCCTGCGGCACGTGCTGGATGTGCGAGCGCGGCCTCCAATCGCAGTGCGAGACGACCCAGGTCACTGACCGGGGCATGGGAGCCTCCCTCTTCGGGTTCACCAAGCTCTACGGCCAGGTCCCCGGCGGTCAGGCAGAGCTCCTGCGGGTGCCGTTCGGGAATACGCTCCCCATCAAGGTCCCGAAAGGGCCGCCGGACCAGCGGTTCGTCTACCTCTCCGACGTTCTGCCCACGGCGTGGCAGGCCGTCGACTACGCGGCCATTCCGCCGGGCGGAAGCGTCACCGTGCTCGGGCTCGGGCCGATCGGCGACATGGCCGCCCGCATTGCTCTCCACCAGGGCGCGAGCAAGGTCATCGGCGTCGACCTGGTCCCCGAACGGCTCGCGCGGGCCCGGGAACGCGGGGTCCACGCCCTCGATCTGAACGAGCACGGCAAGGGCCTTGCGGAGGAGATCCGTCGGCTCACCGACGGCCGCGGCACGGACTCCGTCATCGAGGCGGTCGGCATGGAGGCGCACGGCGCCCCGCTCACCCGCGCCGCCCAGAACATGGCCGCAGTACTGCCCGACGCCCTCGGCGAACGACTCATGGCAAGGGCGGGCGTGGACAGCATGACGGCCTTCAACACGGCCGTGGACGCCGTGCGTCGAGGGGGCACCATCTCCCTGATCGGCGTGTACGGAGGCGCCGTTGATCCCGTGCCCATGCTCACCCTGTTCGACAAGCAGATTCAGCTGAGGATGGGGCAGGCCAACGTCAAGCGCTGGGTCGACGACATCCTGCCCCTGCTCAATGACGAGGACGTCCTGGGAGTCGACCACTTCGCCACCCACACCCTCCCGCTGGAAGACGGCCCCCAGGCGTACAAGACCTTCCAGGCCAAGGAAGACGGAATGATCAAGACAGTCCTCACCCCGTGAAGCCGCACTGACAACCCGGCCGGACATGACGGGCAGACACCACGGCTTGCGCGTCGCGCTACGACGAGTGCGAACGGCTGCCCGCGGCTCATGTTCTGCCGGTGCGTGGGAACGGCTCGCCCGGGTACTCGCAAGGGCATGGCCGCTCGGGCCTGCGCAGGCTGATGCTCGGATCGGTCAGCGCCGAAACCCTGCATACCGCCGCCTGCCCGGTCCTGGTCGTCCCACCAGCGGACCGCGCCTGACGGATTACTCCGCGAACGTCGCACCGTGTCGGCCGCGAGCGATGTGCCGCGGTCGGAGTCGCCGCTCTTCAGCTGGCGCCGAGGGCATGGGGGGAGTGCACTGGTGAGTGGAGGAGGTGACGCTGATGGCCGCGGGTGCAACACCGCAGGCGGGAGACGAGTACGACGCCACTGCGTTTCTGCCGAGCCGTGGTGGCCTCGCGGCGTATCGGCGTGCCGCGGCGAGCTGTCGGGGCTGCCCGCTGTTCGAGCATGCTTCCGGGACGGTCTTCGGGGCGGGCACCTCCGCTGCGCGGATCATGTTCGTCGGCGAACAGCCGGGAGATCAGGAGGACCGGGCGGGCGAGCCGTTCGTGGGGCCGGCCGGCCGCTTGCTGCGAGCCGCGCTGGGTGAGGCGGGAATCGCGGAGGAGCAGGCGTACTTCACCAATGCGGTCAAGCACTTCAAGTTCGAGGTGGCGGAGCGCGGCAAGCGCCGGATCCACAAGCCGCCGAGCCTGCGGGAGATGCGGGCCTGCCGTCCGTGGCTGAGTGCCGAGCTGCGCCTCGTGCACCCCGAGGTGGTGGTGGCCCTCGGAGCGACCGCCGGCAAGGCGTTGCTCGGCCCCTCGTTTCGGGTCACGAAGGACCGCGGCGCTCTCCTGCCCCTGCCCCCGGAGGAGCAACGCCTGACCACGACCCGACGTGGCCAGGAGCCGGGCCTGCTTGTCGCCACTGTTCATCCCTCGGCGATCCTGCGGTCCGATGAGCGCGAAGCGGCGTACGCGGGACTCGTAGCAGACCTGCGGGTGGCTGCCGGCGCGCTGGACTGAGGAAGGAGCGCGCTGCCCTTTTGTTGTGTATCCGGATCCCCCTGCCGTGTTGCGCTACGTTGCGCGGCACAACTCCGCAGCCGGGATCGGCTGCGCGGTCCGCTGCCTCCCGAACCGGACCAGGCGGGTTGTAGGGGAGCGGCGATCGGGTAGGCGATCCGCATGCCGGGGGGAGGTGCCTCTCGGCTGTTGCTACCACGCACCGGTCACGGCCGCCCGGCTGAAGAGGAGAGCTGGGGCCCTCGCCGCGAGCGGCACTCGGAAAGGCAGGTCACAGTGAAGGACAGGGAAGAGGCCGCACAGAACAACCAAGGCGCCGCTCAGGTCCAGGTGCAGCTCACCGACTGCCCGCCCGAGGACGCTCACACGGTCTTCACTGCGCTCGACACCCTTTTCGTCTCCGACCGGACGAAGGACGACGCGCCCCGGGGCCCGGAGGGGACGGGGCCGGTCGTGTGGGCCGCGACCATTGACGTCTCCGACGCGGCGGCGCCGACGGTGCCGCGCCGGCTGACCGAGCCGGTGGCGGCCACCGTCCAGGGCAGTTATTGGGCGGCCGGCCGACTGCGGTCAGGCCTGGAATCCGCCTTCACGGTCCGGGAGACCGGGGCGACATCAGGCGATCAGGAGCAGGAGGTCCAGCTGCGACTCGAGAACCGCGAGGCATGAGGCGGCACCCGACGGGTCTCACAGCCAAGGAACTCGTTCATGGGGGACTCCTTGGCTGCAACGGAGAGGCTGAGGTGGACGATGGAGTCCAACGGCTCGTAGCCGTGGACCGCCGGTGAGCGGTGACGCAGGAACTCCCGGTCGGGGCCCAGGTGGAAAATAGCCTTGAGTCTCCAGTGACTGGAGACAGCAGAGTGGGGGGCATGGACGTGACGACCCTCTACTCGATCGGGGAGCTTTCCCGGCGGACCGGCCTGTCCGTGCGGACCATCCGGTTCTACTCCGATTCGGGGGTGGTTGCGCCGACCACCCGAAGTCCCGCCGGCTACCGGCTCTACGACCTCGACGCACTGCTGCGTCTGGAACTCCTCTGCACCCTGCGCGAGCTGGGCATGAACCTGGCCACGATTCGACGGGTACTGGATCGCGAGCTCTCGCTGGCGGAAGTCGCCGCGGCGCACGCCGACGCCATGGACGTCCAGATCCGGGTGCTGCGACTGCGTCAGAGCGTTCTGCGAGCCGCGGCCAGAAGCGGGTCCGATCCCGAGGAGATCAAGCTCATGCACAGGCTCACGCGGTTGTCCGGCGAGGAACGCCGACGACTGATCGACGATTTCGTGGAGGGCACGTTCGGCACCACGGATGCCGACGCGGCAGCAGTGGCCATGGTGCGCGCTGCCACTCCCGACCTTCCCGATGATCCGTCCAGCGAGCAGATCGCCGCATGGATGGAACTCGCTGAGCTGGTCGGCGACGAGGACTTCCGGGCCCGGATGCGCCGGACGGCCGGGAGGCAGGCCGCCGGGCGCGGGCCCGGCATCGAGAACGACGCCGGAGAGGAACTGATGGATGTCACCCGTCGCAAGGTGGCCGCGGCCATGGAGTCGGGCGTCGATCCGCTCAGCGACAGGGCCGCCCCCGTCATCGACGACCTCATACACCGCTTCGCCGAGGTATTCGCGCGCACCCCCGACACGGAATTCCGGGAGTGGATGGCGCGACGGTTCGAAGAAGCACACGACCCCCTGGTGGACCGGTACTGGCGGCTGGTGTGGGTCGTCAACGGCTGGCAGGTGGTACCGAACCTGCTTCCGGTGTACCCCTGGCTCATCCAGGCTCTGCGAAAAGACCGTGACGCGTAGTCACCGCACCTGGGCACCGCCCTGGCCCCCTTGAATGAGTCCAAGGGGGCGCAGCGGAAGAACTACCCGGCAGCGGGCCGCAAGTCACGCAGCCGCTGGTCCAGTTCACTTCGGTAGAAGTCCATGAACCCGTCCGGGTCCGGCCCGGCGTTCTGTGTCACGAGCCGGTCGAAGCCCGCGTCCACGAAGGGCTGTGCCACCTGCAGGAACCTCGTGGGGTCGGTTCCGCAGGCGAACGTGGACAGGATGTCCTCTTCGCGCACGGTGGCGGTGGCGGCCTCGAAGTTCGCGGGGTTGGGCAGTTCGCTCATCACCTTCCACCCGGTCACCGCCCACCGTGAGGTCTCCAGGGCGGCCTGTGCCCCGGTGCGCGCGTGGGGAGCCCAGGCCATGGGGACCTCGGCGTACCGCGGGCCGTCGCCGCCCGCGCGACGGTATGCCTCCACCGTCTCGCCCGCGGGCTCAGTGGCGAAGAGCCCGTCTCCGAACTCGGCGGCGAGACGGGCGGCGGTGGGACCGCCGGCGGCCACCACGATCGGAGGGAGTTCCTGGGGGAGGTCGAAGACGCGGGCGTCGTCCAGCTTCAGATACCGGCCGTCGTAGGACTGGTAGCCACCGCTCCACAGCAGCCTGATGATCTCCAGTGCCTCCCGCAGCCGTGCGTGCCGCTCGGCTACGGAGTTGGGGAAGCCCTCTCCGGTCACGTGCTCGTTGAGCCGTTCCCCCGAGCCCACGCCGAGCGTGAAGCGGCCGTCGGAGAGCAGAGCGAGGGTTGCGGCCGCCTGCGCGATGATCGCGGGGTGATAGCGGACCGAGGGGCACGTCACTCCGGTTGCCAGGCCGATGCGTTCGGTCTTGGCGGCGATGGTCCCGAGCACCGTCCAGGCGAAGGGGGAGTGGCCCTGGACGTCCAGCCAGGGGTGGTAGTGGTCGCTCATCTCGACGAAGTCAAAACCCGCCTGCTCCGCGAGCACCGCCTGGCGTACCAGTTCTCCGGGCCCGAAGGACTCGGCAGCGAGTTTGTAGCCGATCTGCACTGTTCACTCCTTGTCCGTGGCGTACGCTCCGCCGCTTTCCCGTGCGGCACGCTCCCGTTCGAGTCGTTCGCGTTGCGGTACGACGGTGTGCCGGGGGTCCTCGGCCGAGGCGACCCCCGCCGCGAAGACCCCGAAGCGGGTGCACGCGGAGCCGGCGAGCAGGGCCAGTCCGGCGACGGCTGCGGCCGGGCGTGCGGCGCGTCCCAGGAACGGAGCCGCGGCTCCCGCCGCCGCGCCGCCCACGAGGAGCGCGCGGGCGCCGCGAAGCAGCGTGCCCGCCCGCCCTTCCCGCCAGGTCTCGGCGACGCCGCCCAGGCGACGCTCGGCGGCCGTGCTCGCGGCGAGGTCTCCGGCGGCTGCGAGCACGGCGGCGCACCGGGCAGGGCCCGTCTCGCGGACCGGTCCGGCGACGAGGGCCATCCCCGAGGCCGCAGCGGTCGCGGAGGCGGCGAAGAGATAGGGGAGTTCGCGGTGCGCGCCGTGCCAGGCGGGAACGGCGGTGTCGGCCGCGAGGACGGCGGTGTACGTGGCGACGGCGGGGCCGGTGAGCGCCGCGCCGAGGGTCGCGGCGGCACCCACACGTCGGAAGGTGCCGCTGACGGCGGTGGCGGCGGCGAGTCCGGCGGCCGGCCCGTATACGCCCAGCAGCCAGGAGCCGACGCTCATCGGCGAGGTCGGCTTGAACACCCGCAGCATGTGGGTGAACCGCGACGGGCGCCCGAGATCGTTGATCAGTGCGGCCACGGACAGGCCGACGGCCCCGAGGGAGGACACCTTGAGCGCGGTCGCGGTCACGGGACGCCCCGTGAAGTGGGCGCCTGCCGCGAGGACCGATCCGGCTCCCGCGAGACCGCCGAGGAAGAAGTAGCCGGCGATGTCACGGGGCGCCCAGGACGGCGCCTTGATGACGGGCCTGCCGTAATAGGACTGGAACTCGGCGCGTGGGACCATGAGTTCCTCGCCCCGTCGCTTGCGTCCGGGGCCTTGCCGGTGCGATGCGCGCGGCCCGTCGGGAGGCGAGGTCATCGGCGTCCTTTCCGCAGGCCCGCAGCCCGGCCGAGGGTGGGCAGAACGTGGGAGAGGGCCCCTGCGGCGAGCAGGGACAGCGCAGCGGCGCCCGCGTGTCTCCACATCGCGGGCAGGTCCCTGGTGGTCACGACGGGCGCCGGTGGCAGACCGTAGACCTCGGGTTCGTCCAAGAGCAGGAAGAAGGCACCGTCACCGCCCACTCCGTCGTCCGGTTCGTGTCCGTACAGACGCGCCTCGGGTACGCCGGACTCCTGGAGTTGTTCCACGCGAAGGGCGGCACGTTCCCGCAGTTCGTCGAGGGGGCCGAACTGGATGGAATCCGTGGGGCACGCCTTGGCGCAGGCCGGCTCCTGCCCGGCCCCGAGCCGGTCGTAACACATCGTGCATTTGAACGCCCGGCCGTCTTCCGCGCGTTGCTCGATCACACCGTACGGGCAGGCCGGGACGCAGTAGCCGCAGCCGTTGCAGATGTCCTCCTGGACCACGACCGTCCCGAACTCGGTGCGGAAGAGCGAGCCGGTGGGGCAGACGTCGAGGCAGGCGGCATGGGTGCAGTGCTTGCACACATCGGAGGACATGAGCCACCGCATTCCGCCGGGCTCCTGGGACGGCTCGGTCTGCGCCGGGCCGTCGGTGAGTGGCAGCAGGGTGCGGCCTTCCGGCTCGGGCGGGCCGGTGCGCACGGGCTTGTTCTGTTCGATGAAGGCGACGTGCCGCCAGGTGGATGCGCCGAGACCCTGGGTGTTGTCGTAGGACATGCCGGTGAGGGAGAGGCCGTCCTCGGGGAGAGCGTTCCACTCCTTGCAGGCCACCTCGCAGGCCTTGCAGCCGATGCACACCGAGGTGTCGGTGAAGAACCCGACGCGGGGTGGCGGGTCCTCGTATCCGGCGTCGCCGGCCGGGTCGGGCTCGGGGCCGGACAGGAGCCGGTCGACGAGTGACCGGGCCGGTGGCCCGGCCCCGGCCTCCGGCACGGGATCGGCCGTCATGTGCTCTCCTCCACTCCGGTGTGCTCGGTGATGCCCGCGCGGCGCCGGTACTCGGCCACGAGCGCGGGCAGGGCGGCGCCGCGTGGCCGGCGTCCGGGCCTGATGTCGGCGGTGAGCGCCTTGTCCTCCTGGATGTGCGCATTGGGGTCCAGGGAGATGGCCATGAGCTCGTTGGCCGCGTCACCGGTCACGACACCATTGGGCCCCCAGTGGAAGGGCATCCCGATCTGGTGCACGGGGCGGCCGTGCACGATCAGCGGGCGGAGCCGTTCGGTGACCAGGACGCGGGCCTCGATGGCGTTGCGGGCGGTGATGACGGTGGCCCAGCCGCCGTGTTCCAGACCGCGCTCGGCCGCCAGCTCCGGGGACAGTTCGCAGAAGAACTCCGGTTGCAGTGCGCTCAGATAGGGCGACCAGCGACTCATGCCTCCTGCGGTGAAGTGCTCCGTCAGGCGGTGCGTGGTGACGATGTACGGATAGACCTCGGCGCCCGGCTCGTTGCCGCTCGGATGGTAGCGGTTGCCCTCGCGGGGCAGGGTCTTGCGGGCCGGCGACCGGTCGACGCCCGGGTACAGCAGGTTGGGGAAGGGCGAATCCTGCGGCTCGTAGTGCGTGGGCAGCGGCCCGTCCTCCAGCCCCGCGGGCACGTAGAGCCAGCCTTTGCCGTCGGCCTGCATGATGAACGGGTCGTCGCCGCGCAGCGCCTCGGGCCCGACCGCGTCCTCGGGCGGGACATGTGCCGGATCGAGGTCGGGGAGGAAGTCGGGCACATCGTGCCCCGTCCAGTGGCCGGCGTCGCTGTCCCACCAGACGTAGGCCTTGCGTGCGCTCCAGGGCCGGCCCTCAGGGTCGGCGGAGGCCCGGTTGTAGAGGATGCGGCGGTTGGCGGGCCAGGCCCAGGCCCACTCCAGTGCGGTCCAGCTCTGCTCGGTGTGCGGCTTGCGGCGGTCGGCCTGGTTGACGCCGTCGGCGTAGACCCCGCAGTAGATCCAGCAGCCGCAGTTCGTGGAGCCGTCGTCCTTCAGCTGGGTATAGGCCGACAGCGGGGCACCGTCCGGGCCGTGGCCGTTGATCTCGGCGAGAACGGCCGCGGCGACGGGTTCGCGCAGCGGGCCGTCCACGGGGTAGTCCCATGTGAGGTCCTGGACGGGCCGGTCCCGGGGGTCGGTGGAGTCCTTGAGGAGTTCCTTGACGCGGCGTCCGAGGTGGTACATGAACCACAGGTCGCTGCGCGCCTCGCCCTCGGGTTCGACAGCGGCCTGGTGCCACTGGACCCAGCGGTTGGTGTTGGTGAAGGAGCCGGACTTCTCGGTGTGTGCGGCGGCAGGGAAGAAGAAGACCTCGGTGCCGATGTCCTCGGTGCGCATCTCACCCGTGGCGATCTCGGGCCCGTCCTTCCACCACGTCGCCGATTCGATGAGCGAGAAGTCGCGCACCACGAGCCAGTCGAGCTGCGCCATCCCCAGGCGCTGCAGGCGGGTGTTGGCGGAGCCGACCGCCGGGTTCTCCCCCATGAGGAAGTACCCCTTGCACGCGCCGTCGAGCTGCGCCATGACGGTCTCGTATGTGCTGTGCGAGCCGGTCAGACGGGGCAGGTGGTCGAAGCAGAAGTCGTTGTCGGCGGTGGCGGCGTCGCCGTAGTACGCCTTGAGGAGACTCACGAAGTAGGCGCGCATGTTGCCCCAGAAGCCCTTGTCGGTGCGGCTGGCGGCGATGAAGGCGTCGAGGTCCTCGTGGGCGTGGGCGTGCGGCATGGGCAGGTAGCCGGGCAGCAGGTTGAAGAGGGTGGGGATGTCGCTGGAGCCCTGGATGGAGGCGTGGCCGCGCAGCGCCTGAATGCCTCCGCCGGGCCGCCCGATGTTGCCCAGCAGCAGCTGCAGCACGCAGGCGGCACGGATGTACTGGGCGCCGACGGTGTGCTGCGTCCAGCCGACGGCGTAGCAGAAGGCGCTGGTCCGGTCGCGTCCGGAGTTGGCGGTGAGCGCGTCGCACACCTCCAGGAAGGTCGCCCGGGGGATGCCGCAGGTCTCCTCGACCAGCTCGGGTGTGTAGCGCGCGTAGTGGCGTTTGAGGATCTGGTAGACGCAGCGCTCGTGCTGGAGGGTGTCATCGCGCCGAGGCCGGCCGGGAGCCTGGGGGCCGCCGGATCCGTGCGCCTCCGAGCCGCCGGCCTCGCGTACTCGTTCCTCGTAGCGCTGATCGGGGTCGCCTGCGGGGTTTTGCACGTCGGCGCCGTCGTACTGCCAGCTCTCGGGATCGTAGGTGCCGCTCTCGGGGTCGAAACCGGAGAACACGCCTCCCAGGTCTTCGGTGTCGCGGAAGTCCTCGCCCACGAGCGAAGCCGCGTTGGTGTAGCGCAGGACGTACTCGCGGAAGTCCTTGCCCTCGGTCAGGACGTGATTGATCAGCGCCCCGAGGAACACGATGTCGCTGCCGGCGCGGATCGGGACGTGGAGGTCGGCGAGGGCGCTCGTCCGGGTGTAGCGGGGGTCGACGTGAATGATCTTGGCTCCGCGCGCCTTGGCTTCCATGACCCACTGGAAGCCGACCGGGTGAGCCTCCGCGTAGTTGGAGCCCTGGATCACGATGCAGTCGGAGTGCTGGAGATCCTGCATGAAGGTCGTGGCGCCGCCGCGTCCGAAGGAGGTACCGAGGCCGGCGACCGTCGAGCTGTGGCACACGCGAGCCTGGTTCTCGACCTGCACGACCCCCAGACCGGTCAGCAGCTTCTTGATCAGGTAGTTCTCCTCGTTGTCGAGGGTCGCCCCGCCCAGGCTCGCGAGGCCCATGGTGCGCGCCGTGCGCACGCCGTCGCGCTCCCACTCCCAGGTCTCGGCACGGGTCCGGACCACTCGCTCGGCCACCATGTCCATGGCGGTCTCCAGGTCGAGCGGCTCCCAGTCCCTGCCGTACGGCCGACGGTAGAGAACGTGGTGCAGACGTGCGGCGCCGGTGGTGAGCTGGAGGGAGGCGGAGCCCTTGGGACACAGCCGGCCCCGGCTGACCGGGGAGTCCGGGTCGCCCTCGATCTGCACGACGCGGTCGTCCTTGACGTAGACCTGCTGACCGCAGCCGACGGCGCAGTACGGGCACACCGACTGCACGACCCTGTCGGCCCGGTCGGTGCGCGGCCGCAGAGCCCCGGTGCGGGCGGAACGGGCGGCGCTCCCACGTCCGAGCGGGTCGTTGCCGGTGAGCTGCCGGTACACGGGCCACTCGGTGACCCAGGTGCGCAGGCCCATCTCGTACACCTCCGGACGAGTGTTCTCTTCACTGGGGGCGGCACCCCATGGCAGGACGACCCCGCCCGCCTCGGGCTCCCCTCCCAGGGTCGCCCCGGGGTGCCGGTACAGCGACCCGAGTGTCCATTGACGCCCGAGTACCCGGGCTCGCCCGAGGTACACGGAGTGGACCCGGCTGCCCTCACACGGAGACCACGGCCACCCGCGGGGACCTGCTTGATTGCACCGGGCCGCTCAACGGCGTCCCTGCCGTGGGTCGTCGTTCCGGCTTCGGGGGGTCAGCGCACGTTGAGCCAGCGAGAGGACGACACTCGGGGACAGCTTGCGCAGTGCCGCCCGCGCGGCGTTCGCGCCGGGTGCCCCGTGAACGCCCCCTCCAGGGTGGGCGCCGGCGGAAGCCAGGAACAGGCCCTTGACGGGGGTTTCCGGTCGCCCTGTGCCAGGCAGCGGCCGGAACACCAACTGTTGGTGCAGGGATGCGGTTCCTCCGTTGATGGCCCCACCCCGCAGATTGGAGTCGAGCGCCTGCAACGTCGGCGGCGCAAGGATCCGGCGCGCTCGGATACGCGAGCGGAAGCCCGGCGCGAATCGTTCCACTTGGCTCTCCATCCGGTCCGCCATGGCTTCCTGCTCCCGCAGGTTCCACACGCCGGTGATGCCGTCCGCCCCGGCATCGCCGCGAACCCGCTGCGGCACATGGGTATAGGCCCATGCCGACTCGGTGCCGGCGGGGGAGCGGGAGGGATCCGCTGTGGTCATCTGGCCGAAGAGCGCGAAAGGCCGGTCGGGCACCTGTCCCATGGCGATCTGCG
Organism: Streptomyces sp. NPDC047049; assembly: GCF_040643995.1. Taxonomy (NCBI): domain Bacteria; kingdom Bacillati; phylum Actinomycetota; class Actinomycetes; order Kitasatosporales; family Streptomycetaceae; genus Streptomyces; species Streptomyces sp. NPDC047049. Next base: position 71,071 of record NZ_JBEYVM010000005.1, read on the forward strand.
CCGCGAAGCGGGTGAGCGCATCGACGCCGTCGGCCACGTGCACCGTGCCCGCGGACGATGCCTCCCCGGCCGTCCAGGGCACGGGCTTGCCGAGGGCCCAATCAACCTTGAAGGTGGCGAAGTCCCACTGGAAGCGCCGCAGGTCCTGCACGAGACGGCCCGGCAGATGGCGTTGGTCCACGAGGTCTCCGTACAGGGAGGGAACCGAGACGTCTGCGAGCACGGCGCGGCCCGCCGGCACGCACTCACCCATCGCCGTGCGCACCGCCACGGCCCGGCCCGCGCGTACGACGACCTCGACGACGCGCTCACCGCAGCGCAATGCGCCGCCACGGCGCCGGAGCCGTCTCACCAGCGACGCGGTCAGAGCTCCGGCTCCGCCCACCGGCACGGGAAAGCCATGAGTCTGCCCGAGCATGGTCATCAGCCAGCCGAAGCCCCCACTGCCGGCGGCCTCCGGGGCGAGGTCGGCATGGAGGGCGTTGCCGGCGAGGAGCAGCCGTCCCGCGTCTCCGCTGAACTCCTCTTCACCCAGTTGCCGCACGGGCAGCAGCATCGTCCGGGCAAGGCGCAGGCCGCCGGCGCCGCGCAGCCGGGCGGCGAGCCGGGCTGCGGACCGCACCGGCGGGAACGGGGTGAAAAGGGCGCCCAGGAGGTCGGGCCCGATGCGGTCCCAGATCCGGCAGAGGTGGTGCCAGGCCGCTCCGTCGCCGGGGGCGAAGGCGTCCATGGCCGCCGCGGTCCGGTCCCGGTCCCGGTCCAGGACGGCGCACCGGCCATCGGGCAGCGGGTGGGCCAGCACCCGCGGGGCGTGACTCCAGCGCAGCCCCTCGACGTGCAGATCGAGGGCGGCCAGGACGGGCGAGGCGGCGGCCAGCGGATAGAAGGAGCTACCGAGATCATTGACGTAGTCGGGGTGGACTTCGCGGTCACTGCGGACTGCTCCGCCCGGTTCGCTCTGGGCTTCCAGCACCTCCACCGACCAGCCGGCATCGGCGAGAAGGTTTGCCGCGACGAGGCCGTTGGGCCCAGCGCCGATCACCACTGCGTCCGGCATCATCCCTCCACTTCGCCTCTGCTCGTCAGCTGGGCTGATCCGGTTCGCCGGCCTCAGCCAGGTAGCCCGGCGGCTTCCTCCGGGGCCGCGGCGGTCTTGGCGAGGCGATCGAGCATGCTGCGGTTGCGCAGCTGCAGCACGGCGTCGACCGCGCTGTTGTGCAGCAGCCCGCCGGGACCGCGCAGCGGGTGTTCGTCGAAGATCACCAGGGTGTTCTCTCCCCAGGCACGGACCTCAATGGCGATCCTTGCCGTGCCCAGCCACCCGCTGTCGACCTCGAGCTCGAGGAGCCGCGGTGCTTCGTGACGACGCACGATGGTCTCGCCGGACAGCGACCACGGCCCCACACGCAGGGTGTACTCCAGCGTGGAGCCGCACTGCGGCCAGTCGCCGCGCTTCTCGGTCGTAGCCGAAGGGCCCACCACCCAGTCGCTGAAACGCGACGCGTCGGACAGGACCGCCCACACGTCTTCGGGGGGTTTCCTGATCAGCCGATGTCGCACGGCCATACGGGCCTCCTGCGTGCCGACGAGACGTAGCCGCTGAGTGAAGCCTAGGGCGGTCCAGGTCCGCGGGCCTCTCGACGGGCATCGCGAACGTGCACCGAGGAGGAGTACAGGCGGCCGAGGGGTGTCGTGGGTCGTGCTCTCCGCTCAGAAGATTTCCTCGGCGGTGGAGCTGACGATACGGGCCTGCATATTGCGTTCCATCATGCGCAGGGCGGCTTCCGCGAGATCCCGGTGGATATGTGCACAGGCATCCTCGACGACGGTCACGCCGATGTGCCGGATATGTGCGTCGAGCGCCGAGTAGAGCACGCACTGTTCGGTGACCTGACCGCAGAGCACGATCGTGCCGATGCCGTGTTGGTGCAGGAGGTATTCCAGGGGTGTCTCGTAGAAGATCGAGTGCCGCGCCTTGACCACGAACAAGGAGTTGTCATCCGGCCGCAGCGGCTCCACCAGGTCCGTGTGGGGGCCGCTGAGCACGGTGTCCAGCAGCTCGTCGTGGTGCGAGCGCCACAGCCCGAAATTGTCGTTGACGTAGATGACCTCGGTGTCGCTGCGCCGGGCCCGTTCGAGCAGTGCGGTGAGGCGCGGCAGCACCGTGCGTACCGAGGGCAGGAGCAGTTCGGCGTCCTCGTGGTCGTAGGAGTTGAGCATGTCGATCACGATGAGTGCGGCGTCCGACATGGCGCGGCCCCCGGTCAGCCCCGGGCCGGACGTTCGCGGACCACGTCCTCGGGCCGCTTGCCGTCGCGCAGGCCGAGGAACCGTGGATCGCCGCCCGGGGCGGCGTCCAGCAGCGCCCGCTCGGCCGTGGGCAGCGCGTCCAGGAGGTCGTCACTGCTCATCACGGGCTCCCCTGCTCCGCGGCCTCCTCCTGGGTGACGCGGCTGAGGGTCCGGCCGCTGCGGACGGACCGGGCACGGCGGGCGTCGGGGGTGCCACGGCGTCCGGCTCGCTCGTCGCTCTCCTTGACCAGCAGCCAGGCCTCCCGCTCCCCGGGGCCGCCGCGGCGGAAGCGGGTGAGCGCATAGCCGCCGTGCAGCTTGCTGCCGTCGAGCCAGAACGATGCATGGCCCCGGTCCAACGCCTCGCTGAAGCTACGGCTGCGGCCCTTCTTCCCCGGCAGAGGCCGGTAGCTGCCCTCGTCCCAGACGATCACGGTGCCTGCGCCGTACTCCCCCTCCGCGATGACTCCCTCGAATTCCCGGTACTCCAGCGGGTGGTCCTCGGTGGGCATCGCCAGCCGCTTGTCCTGCGGGTCGGCGGACGGCCCCTTCGGTACGGACCACGACTTCAGTACGCCGTCGACCTCCAGCCGGAAGTCGAAGTGCAGGGTACTGGCGTCATGGATCTGCACCACGAAACACGGCGCGTCACCGGCCGGGGCCCGCCCGCCCCGCGGCTCGCCGGTCCGGTCGAAGTGCCGCTTGCCACGGTACGTAGTCAGCTTGTTCTGGTTGGTCACGGAGCCGCCCACCTTTCCACCCAGGCCGCATCTCTCACTGTGGCGCGCGGCGGACAGCGGCGCATGTGCACCCACGGGCCCACGCCGCAAGCCTCCGCCGGCCGAGAGGTTCCCGTCCGCCCCGCACCACCGGGCTACAGGGGCCCCGGCCCCGGGGCCGCTGGGGTGTCCGCCGCCGGCGATTCCCCGGTGTGCGGGGTGACCGTCCAGCCACCCCGCAGGGCCGACACGGCCAGCAGGCACGACAGCAACGCGGCCGTCCCGCAGACCACGTAGCCGAGCGAGTAGCCCTGGCCGAGCGCGTTCCGGGCAAGGGATACCGCCTGACCTGGTGCGGAGTCCGGCGGAACCGAGTTCACCGCCAGCGGGCCGCCGGCCCGGGCCACCTCTGCGGCAGCGGACTTCGCCGTCGGGGCAAGCGAGGAGGCCGACAGGTGGGACTGGAACGCCGAGGCGGCATGGCCGAGGGCGACCGCGCCGATGAGTGCCGGGCCGAGCGTGAAACCGAAGTCACGGAGCAGGCTGTTCGACGCGCTGGCCATACCGGCGTACCGGATCGGCACCGTGTTCACGGCGACGGCGGTGACCGACGCGATGCTGAACGCGTAACCGATGCCCGCCAGGCCCAGGGGGGCGAGGTACGCGCCGAGTGAGGTCTCCCGTATGTCCAGGGTCGCCATCCAGAAGTCGCCCGCGGCCATCAGCAGCAGGCCGCCGGAGAGCAGCCAGCGCGGGTTCGCCCGCTCCAGCAGCCGTGAGAGGAGCGGAGTGAGCAGCAGCGAGAACCCGCCGAGCAGGACAAAGGCCACCGAGGTCCGCAAGGGGCTCTGATGCTGGATCACCCCGATGCGGATGCTGGTCGCATAGGCGGTGCCGAGGAAGCTGAACATCCCGACGACGGTGATGACCGAAACGATGGTGAAGGCGCGGTTGCGGAACAGGTCAAGGCGCAGCAGCGGCGTGCGGGCCCGGTGCTCCGCGAGGACGAACAGCACGAGGAACACCGCGGCAACGACGAAGGCACCGACCACCAACGGGGAGCTCCAGCCGTCGGCCGGCCCCTGGATCACCGCGTAGAGCAGGGCGAACAGGCCGATGAGGATGGTGATCTGGCCACCGGGGTCCAGTGAGCGGCCCTCCGGCGAGCTGGAGTCCTCGGCGAGCAGCCGGCAGACCAGCGCGGTGATCACGGCCAGGGCGGCGACGATCACAAAGGAAAGCCGCCACGAACCGTAGGTTCCGGAGATGCCGCCGAGCACGGGGGCGACGAAGCCGCCGGTGGAGAGCGAGGCGGTCCAGACCGCGATGCCCCGGGCCCGGTCGCGCGGTGTGCGGGTGGCGGCCGCGACCATGGCGAGCGTGGTGGGGAACAGCGCCGCGGCGCCGAGGCCGCCGAGGAGCTGGCCCGCCCACAACTGGGGGACACCCCCGGCGGTCGCCGCCACCGCCTCGCCGACGGCCAGCAGTCCCGCGCCGCCGACCAGCAGCCGCTTGCGGCCGAAGAGGTCGCCCAGTACGCCGAAGGTCAGCTCCAGTACCGTCACGGGCAACAGGAACGCGTCGGAGATCCAGGTGAGTTGGGACCCGACCGGGTGCAGACTCTCCTGGAACAGGCCGTTCAGGGTCGCGGGCATGGCCAGCGCGATCTGAGCGAGACACACCGCCAGGCAGGTGGTGACCAGCGTTCCCGTACGGGCCGAGCCGGCATGCCGGAGCCGTCGGCGGTGGTCCACAACGGCCTTGGTTCCCGGGCTGGTTCCCGGGCCGGCGCCGGAGCTGGTGCCGGGGCCGGTTCTGGGGTGGGTCATCGTCTCACTCGCTTCCACACGTCGCCGGCCCGGCCGTCTGCCGTCCTGATCCCGGAGCACGGTCCGCACCGCGCTCAGCGGCCTGGTGTTCCGCGAGGGCACCGGCCACCCGTCCGGCCAGCCGCGCCGTGCTGATCAGCACAGCGCGGCCGGCCGCCGCGCTCCGTCCCCCGGTCGCCGTGGCTGCCGCCTTCAGCAGGTACGGGGTGCTGGCCGCGCCCTGCACACCGTCGCGTTCGGCTTGCCGCACGGCTTCTTGGACCGCCCGCTCGACGCGGTCGCCGTCCAGCGCGTCCTCGGCTTCGACGGGCGAGGTGACCACCACCGATCCCGTCGCCCCGGCCTCCCAGTGCAGGCCGATGGCCGCGGCCAGGGTCGTGAGCTCATCGGCCCGCTGCGGATTGGGAAACCCGCTGGAGGTGCAGTAGTAGGCCGGGAAGTCGGCACACCGATAGCCGATGACCGGCACCCCCAGCGTCTCCAGATATTCCAGGGTGAGCCGCACGTCGAGAATGGTCTTGGCACCCGAACACACCACGGCGACCTGTCTGCGGGTCAGTTCCATGAGGTCGGCGGAGATGTCGAAGGTGATCGGGGCATTGCGGTGCACTCCTCCGATGCCTCCGGTCGACAGCACCGGAATCCCGGCGTGTTCGGCGATGAGCAAGGAGGAGGCCACGGTGGTGGCCCCGAGGCCGCCGGACGCCAGGATCAGCCCGATGTCCCGCGTACTGGCCTTGGGAATGTGCTCGGTGGCGGCGAATTGCTCCAGTTCGCTCCCGCTCATTCCGACGACGAAGCGTCCGCCGGCGATTCCGATCATTGCGGGCGTCGCGCCTCCCTCGCGCACCGCTCGGTCGAGGGCCAGCGCCCACTCCAGATTTCCCGGGTACGGCGGTCCGTGGTTGATGGCGGTGGTCTCCAGAGCCACCACCGGCCGCCCTTCCCACAGGGCCTGTTCGACCTCATCACTCAGGCGTAGCAACGGGTGCACATCTCCTCCTTCTTGAAGAGGCCCCACGACCACGTGGTCGGAATCCGTCCGTGGACCTCGTGCGCCTCGGGAGTGGCGACCATGTTCGGAGCCCTGGCTGAGGCGCAGCTGACGACGGGCTGACGTACCCGGGCGGGCGGCCGGGCCGCGGTATCAGCGCCGTGTCAGGCCCGCAGCAGAGCCGGGGAGCAGGGTGTGGCTGTCCGGCGTCCGATCCGCGAATCCGGGCACGCCAACGAAATGCCGAAAGGAGCCCTCAGCATGCCTCCGAGCACGGATAACGACGGCATCGCGGAAGCGGCGCGACGGCTCTGGAACGCGCGGGTGAACAATCTGCCCTGCGCTCCGGTCCGCGCACTGCTGGGTGCCGGCGATATCGAGGCCGCGTATGCGGTTCAGGAAGTGAACACGCGGCGCTCACTTACGGTGGGACGACGGCTCGTCGGCCGCAAGATCGGACTGACCTCACCGGCAGTGCAGCAGCAGATGGGTGTCGAGCAACCGGATTTCGGGGTGCTGTTCGGCGATATGGCGGTGTGCGACGCCGAGGAAATCGGCCTCACGGGGCTGATCGACCCGCGTATCGAGGTGGAGGTCGCCTTCGTCCTGGAGAGCGGCCTCGCCGAGGAGTGGACGACGACGGCCGATGTGCTGCGGGCGACCGCGTATGTGGTGCCGGCGATCGAAGTGGTCGACTCGCGGATCGCCGCCTGGGACATCGACATCGTCGACACGGTCGCCGACAACGCCTCCAGTGGCCTGTTCCTTCTGGGCGGGACCCCACGGCGTCTGGAGGGACTGGATCTGCGGGAGAGCGGAGCGGTCCTGACGGCCGGTGGCGAACCGCTGTCCGTCGGAGCCGGCGCGGCGTGCCTGGGACACCCGGTGAACGCCGTGACCTGGCTCGCCCGCCGACTGGCCAGGACCGGCCACCCGCTCGCCGCCGGCGATGTGGTGCTCTCCGGTGCCCTCGGCCCCATGGTCCGCGTGGCGCCCGGGACCGTCTACGAAGCACAGGTCTCCGGGCTCGGTTCGGTACGAGCGGCGTTCGCGAAGGGAGAGCACTCATGACAGTACCGGTCGCCGTTATCGGGTCCGGCAACATCGGCACCGACCTGATGGTCAAGATCCTTCGGCAGTCGGGCAGTCTGCGGATGACCGCCATGGCGGGCATCGACCCCGCCTCTGAGGGGCTGGCACGCGCTCATCGGCTGGGCATACCGACCACCGCATCGGGCGCCGAGGGCCTGTCCGGGCTGCCCGGGTTCGAGGAGATCGAGATCGTCTTCGATGCGACATCCGCCCGCGCGCACCTGCACAACGCGGCGGTGCTGAGCCCCCATGGCAAAACCCTCATCGACCTCACCCCTGCCGCACTGGGTCCCTACGTGGTGCCGAGCGTCAATCTCGACCAACTCGACGCCCAGAACCTCAACATGGTGACGTGCGGCGGCCAGGCCACGATTCCCGTCGTGGCCGCGGTCAACGACGTGGCACCGGTGGCGTACGCCGAGATCGTGGCCACCATCGCCGCGCGGTCGGCCGGGCCCGGAACCCGGGCCAATATCGACGAGTTCACGGAGACGACCGCGCGCGCCATCGAGCAGGTGGGCGGCGCGGGCCGGGGGAAGGCGATCATCATCCTCAACCCGGCGGAACCGCCGATGATCATGCGGGACACCGTGCACTGCCTGTGCCCGGACGGCGATCCGGACGAGATCAGCGCCGCGGTGCAGGCCGCCGTGTCCGCCGTCCGCGCGTATGTGCCCGGCTACCGGCTGAAGCAGTCCGTGCAATTCGAGCGCATCGGGATGCCCCGCCATGTCCCCGCACTCGGCGGCTCCTTCACGGGCCTTCAGGTATCCGTCTTCCTGGAGGTTTCCGGAGCCGGCCATTTCCTGCCGGAGTACGCCGGAAACCTGGACATCATGACGTCCGCCGCGGTGCGTACGGCCGAGCGCCTGGTGGAACTCCGGAGAAAGGCAGCGGCCAGGTGAGCACGGTGAAGGACGTCGCAGCGAAGGACACGACGCCGGGAACGGCGAAGGAAAGCAGCCGGAAGCTCTATATCCAGGACGTGACGCTCCGCGACGGGATGCATGCCATCGGACACCGCTACAGCCTGGACCAAGTACGGCTGATCGCCGGGGCGTTGGACCGGGCCGGAGTCGATGCGATCGAGATCGCGCACGGGGACGGTCTGGCCGGCTCCAGCGTGAACTACGGTCACGGCGCGCACACCGACGCCGAGTGGATCCAGGCCGTCGCCGAGACGGTCACCCGGGCGCGGCTGACGACGCTGCTGCTGCCGGGAATCGGCACCATCGCCGATCTCCGGCAGGCCCGGGATCTCGGGGTGCGCAGCGTCCGTATCGCCACGCACTGCACCGAGGCGGATATCGCCGCCCAGCACATCTCCTGGGCCCGGGAGCACGGTATGGACGTGGCCGGTTTCCTGATGATGTCGCACCAGGCGCCGCCGGCGGTCCTTGCCGAGCAGGCCCGGCTGATGGAGTCGTACGGCGCGCACTGCGTCTATGTCACCGATTCCGCGGGACGGCTGACGATGGACGGGGTGGCCGCGCGGGTCAGCGCCTACCGTGCGGTGCTGCGGCCGGAGACCGAGATCGGGATCCACGCCCACCACAACCTCTCCCTCGGCGTCGCCAACAGCGTGGTGGCCGTCGAACACGGCGCCTGCCGGGTGGACGCCTCGCTGGCGGGCCAGGGCGCGGGAGCGGGCAACGCCCCGCTGGAGGTCTTCATCGCCACGGCCACCCTGATGGGCCGGCCGCACGGCTGTCAGCTGTTCCCGCTCATGGACGCCGCGGACGAACTCGTCCGCCGGTTGCAGGACCGTCCGGTCCGAGTGGACCGGGAGACCCTGGCGGTCGGCTATGCCGGGGTCTATTCGAGCTTCCTCCGCCACGCCGAACGCGCCGCGAGCCGGTACGGCGTGGACGCCCGCTCGATCCTCGTCGAGGTGGGCCGCCGGGCGATGGTGGGCGGACAGGAGGACATGATCGTGGACGTTGCGCTCGACCTGGCGCGCGACCGCGGCAACCAGGCACACACCGCAGACGACGTGTGAGAGGCCGGCATGAGTGGACTGACTCCCAGGGAAAGCATCGCCGCGCGGCTCGATGAGGCGGCCCGGCGGGGTGAGGTCACCGCGCAGCCCTCGCAAGGTTCTGCGCTGAGTGTCGCGGACGCCTACGCGGTACAGGAGCTGGCCGTCGCCCGGCGGCTGGGCCGCGGCGAACGTCTGGTGGGGGTGAAAATGGGCTTCACCAGTCGGCAGAAGATGGCGCAGATGGGCGTGGACGAGGTCATCTGGGGACGTCTGACCAGCGCCATGCTGGTCCCGGAGGGCGACCGGATCGCACCGGACCACTTCATCCATCCGCGGGTCGAGCCCGAGGTCGCGTTCCTGGTCGGACGCGACATCCCTCCTGGCGCACCGCCGGAGACGATCACCTCGGCGGTGACCGCGGTCGCCCCCGCCCTGGAGATCATCGACTCCCGCTATGCGGACTTCCGCTTCACGCTGGCGGATGTGGTGGCCGACAACGCGTCCGCCGCCGGATTCGTCCTCGGCGCCTGGCGGCCCGTACCGCCGTCGCTGGACTGCCGCGGGGTGCTCCTGGAGGTGGACGGCCGGACCGCCGAGGCCGGGGCCACCGCCTCGATCCTCGGGGACCCCTGGCGTTCGCTGGTGGCCGCGGCACGGCTGACCGGTCGGGCCGGGATGCCGCTGCGGGCGGGGTGGGTGGTGCTCGCCGGCGGTGCTACCGCGGCGGTTCCGCTGCGTCCGGGGTCGCAGGTGCGTGCGGTGGTCGAGTCACTGGGTGCGGCGTCGGTGGCGGTGGCGCCTAGCTCTGAACGGCTTTAGTGGTGCGGTCCACATCGTCGGCCAGCCAGGTCGGAGTGGGCATTCCCGTCTCCTCGCGGATCTGCCGTGCCCGGCCCAGCAGGCCGGCGGCGCGCTGCCGGTCGGTCCGGCAGACCGCCCCGGCCAGGGCTTCGAGACCCATGGCCAGCAGCCACGGGTCGTGCACCGACTCGCCGGCGGCGATGGCGCGCTCGAAGCATTCCCGTGCCTCGGCCGTCTTCCCGCGGTCGACCAGCACCAGGCCCAGGCAGACCCGGGACATCCCCGCTTCCCTGGACAGGGCCATCCGTTCGTAGGACTCCAGGGCACTGCTGTGCAGGGCACCGGCCCGTTCCAGGTCCTTCTCGGCACGACCGAGGATGCCGAGGTTGTTGCGGGCGCCGGCGGCGGGCTCCTCCGCGCCGATCCAGGCAGCGGTGTCCAACGACTCGTGCAACCGGCCACGGGCGGTGTCCGGTTCGCCGCGGAGGATTGCCAGCCGCCCCAGGTCGGCCAGCCGGGCCGCGACCATCTCGGCCAGGCCGAGGCGCCGGGCCAGGCCGAGCCCCTCGTCGGCGAGCGCCGTCGCCTCGCGGTAGTGACCGCGGCACTCGCTGACCGCACCGAGGCGGAACAGGGCGCGCAGGACGCCCCACTGGTCGCCGCTGCGGCGGTAGTGCGTCAGGGCGTGGGTGAACCGCTCCGTGGCGCGTTCGACATCGCCCTGCCAGAACGCACCGAGCCCGGCGACGAGATAGGAACTCGCCAGTACCCAGTGGTCGGTGGCCTCGTCCAGTCCGTCGAAGGCACGGGCGATATGCGGGGCGGCCTCGGCGTGCTCCCCTTGGCGCATCAGCGCATGCGCCAGAAAGGCCGAGGCGAGGGCGAGATCGGAGTCCGGGCTGCCGGCCGCCGCCCCGACGTCCAGGGCCTGCTGCCCGAGGCGCACGGCGGCGTCGAGGTCGTGAGCGTTCTGCGCGAGGTGGGACGCCCAGGCGAGAGCGAGTGCGTAGACGGTGGGCGAGGTCTCGCGGCCGTCCAGCTCCAGCGCTGCCAGGAGCCGCCGCATGCCGCTCTGGTGCTCGGCCCGGATCCACCAGTACCAGGCGAGGGCGCCTGCCATCCGCTGCGCCGGCTCGGCCTCCCCGCGTCCCAGCAGCCAGTCCAGGGCGGTGTCGAGGTTGCCCGTCTCACGTTGCAGGGTGGCCAGCCATACGGGCTGGTCGGGACCGCGCACCTGGCGTCCGCCCTCTTCGCCGACCGCGAGGAAGTACGCGGCGTGCCGGTCGCGTACCTTTCCGTAGCCCTCGGTGGCGTGCAGCCGTGCGGTGCCGTACTCCCGGATCGTCTCCAACATCTCGTAACGCGCGTGGTCGCCCGTTCCCACCTCGACGGTGACCAGGGACTTGTTGACCAGGCGGTCGAGGCAGTCCCGCACGGCCGCCGCGTCCCGCTCCGGCAGGTCGGCGCAGACCGCCGCCGCCGCGTCCACGGTGAAACCGCCCGAGAACACCGACAGCCGGTCGAAGACCGCCCGCTCCGCCGCGGACAGCAGCTCATAGCTCCAGTCGACCATCGCCGCCAGGGTGCGGTGGCGCGCCGTCGCGGTGCGGGAACCTCCCGTCAGCAGCCCGAAGCGGTCGGCCAGGTCCCGGGTGATCTCCCTGGGCGACATCGTCTTGGTGCGGGCGGCGGCGAGTTCGATCGCCAGCGGAATGCCGTCCAGCCGGCGGCAGATCTCCCCGGCCGGCACGGCGTTCCCCTCGGAGAGGCGGAAGCCGGGGCGGACGGCACGGGCGCGCTCCACGAAGAGCTGTACCGCTTCGTGGCCGGCGATGGCCTCGGGGTCCTGTTCGGCCGGCCCGGGGTAGCGCATGGGCGGTACGGGCAACTGCATCTCGCCGGGGACCCCGAGCGGTTCCCGGCTGGTGGTGACGATGCGCAGCCGTCCGCAGTCCCGCAGCAGCGCTTCCGCCAGCTCGGCGACGGCCTCGACGAGGTGTTCGCAGTTGTCCAGCACCAGCAGCAGCTGCTTTTCCTGGAGGTACTGCCGCAGCCGCTCGACGGCGGGCCGTACGGTGCCCGGAGCGGGCGCCGCCTGCATGGTGGTGGACGGCTGTGACCGGACGTCGAGGGCCTGCAGGACCGCGTCGGCGACCCGGTCCGGTTCGGAGACCGGCGCCAGTTCCACCACCCATACGCCGTCGGGCAGCGGAAGATCGGCGGCGTCGGCCGCTTCCAGGGCGAGGCGGGTCTTCCCGGTCCCGCCGGCCCCGGTCAGGGTGACCAGTCGCCATGAACGGAGGAACTGCCGTACCTGGCCGAGCAGGTCATGACGTCCGACGAAGCTGGTCAGGGGGCTGCGCAGATTGCCCGTGGCGCGCGCGGCCGACGGCGCCGCCTGGGGGGCCGGCGAGGATGCGGGGCCGAGCAGGCCCGCGTCGTGGATCAGGATCCGCTGCTCCAGCCGCTGCAGTTCCTCGCTCGGGTCGACCCCCAGCTCGTCGACGAGCTGGGCGCGGGCCTTGCGGAACACCCGCAGGGCTTCGGCCTGGCGGCCGGCGCGGTACAGACTGGTCATGAGCAGGGCGAAGAAGTGCTCCCGGAGCGGATGTGCCTCGGTGAGTGCGGACAGCTCCGGGACGACCTCGGCATGCCGGCCCAGGGCGAGGTCGGCCTCGATGCGGCTCTCCAGGGCGATGAGCCGCAACTCGTCGAGGCGACCGGCCTCGGTCCGGGCGAAGTCCCTGTCCAGGACATCGGCGAGGGCGGGTCCGCGCCACAGGGCGAGCGCTTCGGACAGGGTGGCGGCAGCGGCCTCCGGCTCACCGGACCGCTGCGCGGTGCGTCCGGCCGCCACCAGGGCCTCGAACCGGTAGACGTCGACGTCGTCGCGGTCCACGTCCAGGGTGTAGCCGCCGCTCGCGGTGGCGATCCGCTTGCTGCCCAGCAACGCCCGGAGCCGCGAGATCTGCGCCTGAAGGGTGTTCGCCGGGTGCGCGGGCAGTTCCTCGCCCCAGACCTCGGCGAGGATGCGGTCGCTCGAGAGCACCGTTCCGCTGTGCAGTGTGAGCAGGGCCAGCAAGGTCCGCTGCCGGGGCCCCTCAAGAGGAACCAGCTGTTCCGCCTCACGGACTTCCAGCCGTCCGAGCAGCTGAACTCGCATGTGAGAAGGGTAACATCCCCGGTCAGCGGACCTTTGGTCAGGCGGCATTGCTTCCGTCGGTGCCAGCCGTTTCGCACCGCGGCAGGTCGCGGTAGCGGTCCACCCGGCCGGGTGGCGCGAGGAGCGGTGCGGGTGACAGCTCGCGGAACTCGCGGTCGAAGTACACCAGCGGCGGTCCGTCGTGCACCCGGACGCTTTCGACCTCGCCGACGAGGATGCTGTGGTCACCGGCGTCGTAGCGCGCGTGGGCCCGGCAGACCAGGCTGGCCAGCGCGCTGGGCAGGACCGGAACTCCGCCTTCGGTACGGAATCCGGCGCGGGCGAACTTGTCGGCGCCGGGCTTGGCACACCGCAGGGCGAGCGTGCGGTGCTCGGGGCGCAGCACGTTGATCGCGTACCGCTCGGCCCGCCGGAACACCTCGTGGGAGCGCGCGGACACCGCCGGGCAGAACAGCACCAGGGGCGGCGCCAGGGACACGGAACAGAAGGCGCTGACGGTGATGCCCCATGCCTCGCCGTCCGCATCGGCGGTGGTCGCGATCGTCACGCCGCTGGGGAAGCTGCCCAGCGCCCGGCGGAAGGAGTCAGCGTCCATCAGCGGCCTCCGATGCCGTGTCCCGCCGCACCGAACCGTCGGCGAGGCCGTCCGGGCGGTCGAGGAAGTCGAAGATCCTCTTGGTGAGGGGTTCCTTGTCGTACGCCTGGAACAGCATGCCCGCCACCCGTTCCGGTGCGCCGAAGAAGAAGCGCTCGTAGAGTGCCTGCCGCGCGCCGAAGCCCGATACGGCGACTTCCTGGGCGAGCCGGAACAGCCCGATGCGCTGCGGGGCTTCAAGGTTCTCCAGGGCGAAGTAGGCGTCGATGTCACCGGCGATCGCCGAGGTCAGATCGGCCTGGGCAGGCGTGGCCATCAGCGAACTGGACCCGAGGAGCTGGATCAGTTCGACCAGCCGCTGGTACTGCTGCGGGAAGACGTTGCGGGCGGCGTCCAGCGGCATCCGGTCGGGCGTCATCGTGCCCCACTGGTCGGGCCGGGAGTTGGCCTCGCTCGCGGTCAGACAGGCCTTCATCAGCTCCACCACACACATCGCCTCGGCGATCTGCGCCTGTGTCTGCGGGGCGCGGTCACGCTGGTTGGCCCAGGTCATCGCGCACAGCAGCCCGACCATGAACTCGGCTTTCGCGATGTTCTTGCAGACGACCTGGTGCATCATGTGGATCAGTGAATGCGTCGCGGAATGCACCGCGTTGCACGAGGACGGGTCCTCCAGCAGGAAGATCCGCTCCCAGGGCACCTCGACATCGTCGAAGACGACGACGGCGTCCATCTCCTCGAACCGGGCGGAGAGCGGGGCGTCGAAGACCGGCCGGCCCGTGTCGTAGCTGTCCCGGCACAGAAAACGCAGACCGGGGGTGGCACAGGGGATGGCGAACGCGAAGGCGTAACGGGTCGACGACGGGTCGTCCTTGAGCGAGGTGGACGGGAACACCACCAGCTCGTCGGCCAGCGGACCGAGCGTGGCGAGGAGCCGCGCCCCGCGCACCACGATGCCGCGGTCGGTGTGCCGGACGATCTGCAGAGCGACCTGTGAGCTGGGGATTCCCTGATCGGTGAGCCGTCGGTTGACCGACGGATTGACCAGGGTGTGGGTGAGCGTGACGTCGTTCTCCCGCAGGTGGCGGAAGTACGCCTGGATGTTCCGGCCGAACTCGGGATTGACCGCGGTGAAGAACTCCGAGGCCGAAGCCAGCGCCATGAACGACGAGTTGAGGTAATCGGGCGTGCGGCCCAGCATTCCGCCGCTCCACCGTGCGGCTTCGAGAAAGGCGGCGGAACGCCTGCCGAGGTCTTCCCGGGTCACCGGGCGCAGGAAGGACATGCCGACGCGTTCGCCCGACTCGGGTGAGGGAAAGGTGAGAACGTCCCGCAGCTCCGCTTCGTGCTGCCGGCCGAGCCAGGCGCCGATCGAACTCGCCCCGCGGCGCAGCGCGGGGTGGGCGGTGACGTCTTTGACCGATTCCCCGCCGATCCAGACCTCTCTGCCGTCGTTGAGGCCCTCAAGGTACTCCTGTGCAGTGCGCGCACCCATGTGGTCGATCCTCCTTCGTTGATGAGCCGGATGTGCTACCGCGAACCCTCGGCCGGGCTGAAGGCGATGACCTTCATCTCGATCAGGAGGTGCGGGTGCGGGAGTTGATGGACGGCCACGGTGGTGCGGGTGGGGCCGTCGAAGTCGAAGAACTCCGCATAGGTCTCGTTGTATCCGGCGAAGTCATTCATGCTGACGAGGAAACTGGTGACATCGACGATGTCGGTGAGCCCCAATCCCTCGGCGGCCAGTATCCGTGCGATGTTCTCGATCACCGCGCGGGTCTGTGCGCGGATATCCAGCCGCACCGTGCCGAACTCATCGGCCTCCGCACCGATATGAGTGTTGTCCGCACGTCGTGAACTGATTCCCGAGACGAAGACGAAGTCGCCGACCCGCCGGAGGTGCGGATACCTGCCCCGCGGCACCGCCTGGTCGGCGACGACGCCCCGGTGTCCCTGACTACGCGTCATGACCAGGCGCTCCGTCCCGTCGGCCGCCGCCTGCCACGGCTTGCTGCGGCATCACGAACGGCCCGGCCACGTCGTGTACGGTGCCGCAGTTCGCGCAGGTCCGCAGTTCCTCGCTGCCGTTGAACCGCTCGATGGCGCCCTTGACCTGGATCTCGATGTCCGCCAGCCCGAACCACGTCTCGTTGAGCCGGTCACCGCAGGTTTTGCAGTACCAGAGGATGCAATCGGGCTCCTGCTCGGTGCGCACCCGCTGGATGACCGCTCCCCACGTCCCGGCGGGACGCAACGGACAGTGCGGCACCCCCGCGGGCATCAGAAAGACATCGCCTTCGCGGACGGTCACGCTCTCGAAGCGTCCGTCCCCGTCCAGATAGTCGACCCGGATATCGCCGGTGAGCTGATAGAAGATCTCGTCGCTCGGGCTGATATGGAAGTCATTGCGCGAGTTGGGCCCCCGGGACACCATGAAAATGAACTGGGAGCCGTTCTTCCACAACTCCCTGTTGCCCACAGGGGGCTGAAAGTGATCGACGTTGTCGTCTATCCAGCGCCGCAAAGGGAGAATGACCGGATCAATCGCCATCTTCGCCCTCTCCTCCGGGGCCGGCAGCCCGGCACACCTGGCGG
This sequence comes from Streptomyces sp. NPDC047049, assembly GCF_040643995.1. Lineage (NCBI taxonomy): Bacteria > Bacillati > Actinomycetota > Actinomycetes > Kitasatosporales > Streptomycetaceae > Streptomyces > Streptomyces sp. NPDC047049. The sequence continues at coordinate 87,131 of NZ_JBEYVM010000005.1, forward strand.
TGAGCGGTGCACGGCCGAACGAGACCTGATACGCCTATCGTCAGGACCGGCCTGAGGAAGAGCTGACGCGGCACTGACACGTGACTGACGACGCGGCCGGAGTCCCGTGCTGCCCCGGAAACACCCCAGCGGCAGAGCGCCCTCTCGGCGAAGGCGCGGCCGCACAAAGGGCTCACGCGCGGCCGGCACGGCCCGCGGGCCCCTCTCTCCGCAATGTTCGGCGTTCCGCCATGGCTGCGCCGAACGACGCCGCACCGGGGGCGATGCCGGGCCACTCGCCCTGGAAAGGGCATCGATCACGGCCCCCTCCACGCGAAGTGCTGTGTTCACCCCGTTACTCATCTCCGCCGCCTCCCATACTCACGCTGCTGACCTGCGGATACGAGTAATGCTTCAGCGGCGGGCTGATGCGCCCCTTACCGTGCGCTGCCACGTGGGCGGCGCGCCTGCCGACGGCGTCGCAGCGGCATCTCCATGGCGCCGCGCCGGAGCACAGGGGAATCAGCGGCGCTGCCTGCTCCGCCTTCGTGATCAGCGGCCCTCCGGTCTCAGCACATCGAGGAGCAGGCAGAGGAACGCGGCACTGCGCGGAAGCGGGCCAAGGAGATAGCCGCCGCACGGTGAACAAGGAGCGCGCCCACTCCGGCGAAGCCGACTCCGCGAGCACGACCTCCTCCCGCGACCCGAAGTCCGAGTCCCAGCAGGCTGCGTGCTTACGCGATGCGCAGTTCCTGTCCTGGCGGCCGCGGCGGCCGCGCGTGTCCACGTTGGCGATGTGGAGCACGGAGATCTCGTCGCCAGGACGTCGTCGGCTTGTGGCCGATGGGCGCGGGCTGGCTTCCGAGTGCCTGAGACCGTGGGGCGGCTGCAGTGTCCCAGGCGTCGGTGCTACACCTCCGTTTCTCCGAGCCGGCGGATGAGGTGGTCGGCGAATTCCTGTACCGCCGCGGTGAGTTGACGGCCGACCATGGCCTGGATCTGGATGGTGCGGAGGTGCATTTCCGGGTTGAGGATGGCGATGGCCTGCAGACCCTCGATGCGCAGGCGTTCATGGATGCTGATGTGGCCGATCAGGGACACCGCGTTGGCCTCTTTCACGAAGGCCGACAGGGCGCTGGAGCTGGAAGTGACCAGCAGGGGTTCGAAGCTGATTCCCTCGATCGCGCAGCAGAGGTCGAAAAGGCGCCGGTTGGTGGCGCCTTCCTCCATGAGGACGACCGGATAGGGGAGGAGGTCGTGCAGATGGATTTCGTTGTGGTCGGCGAGGGGGTGATCGGAGCGGACCAGGGCCTGGATCGGGGCGCGCTGGGCGTGGATCACGCGGACGTCGGGAATGGGTGCGAGGCTGAACGTCATGGCGAGGTCGACCGTGCCGTCCTGGACCATTTGGGTGGCCTGCGAGGGGGCCACCACGGGAAGCTGGAAGGTGGTGCCCGGGTGGTCCTTGCGGAAGGAAGCCATGGCGTGCGGGAGGAATTCCTGTGCGATGCCCTGTGAACTGGCCACCCGGACCGTGGTCCCCAGCCGGCCGCGGCCTCGGATGTCCGCGAGCACCTGATCGGTTTCCAGTGCGGCGCGGCGCGCATAAGCGGCCAAAAGGGCGCCCGCCTCACTCGGCACCATTCCCCGCGGACGGCGCTCGAAGAGCGGTACCCCGATCTCCTGCTCCAGTTTTCCGATCTGCCGGCTGATGGCCGAGCCGGCGACCAGAAGTCGCCTGGATGCCTCATTGACCGAGCCGGTGCGGACCACTTCGAGGAAGTACTCAAGAGCCGGACTGTTCAGCATGCCGTCAAGCGTATAAGGGCATTGCCTTTCGGGCAACGAATTGTTCCATAAATTGCGATTGTGTGAATGGTCGGGCTGTGTCTACCTTCGTTCCATGCCCTGCGGGCTCACCCGGCCGGGCGGACCGTAAGACGAAAAGCGTCTCTCGTACGTCTCTCGTACGGCTCACTCGTCGATCAGCCAGCGGTCGGCCCGAGGTTCCCTTAATCGCTCGGGTGTGCACCCTCCCGCAGGCGGCCGCGGCAGGGGAAAACGATGAATGCGACAGCTCCCACCGAAGACTCCGGCTCGTATGCGATGCCGGGCCGGGACCCCGGATTCTGCATTCCGCTGCCGCATATACCGGAGGCCGTCGGCCTGGTGCGCCGACGGGCGCTGACCGTGCTGACCGGCTGGAATCTGCCTCCCGCCACCATTGAGGACGCGGTCCTGGTGATCTCGGAACTGGTCACCAACGCGATCACCCATGCGCTCCCGCCGGCCGTGCTCCAGCTGTCGCGGACGGTGGCCGAGGGGCCTCGTGCGCTGCGTATCGAGGTCACCGACGCGGGTCCCGCCGGGTCCGTGCCCCGGCCTGCCGACGGCCGAAACCCGGCGGAACACGGTCGGGGGAACGGCATCGTCTCCGCGCTGGCGGCCCGGCACGGCACTCATGTCGTCCCCGGCGGGATCACGCGATGGGCGGACCTTCCCGCGGCGTGAGGGAATTCCACTGTGCGTTGCCTTTTGGGCAATCAGGTGTTCTAGAAGTTGCGATTGTGCGAACGATCGGGTGGCTCTAGCGTCATCGCTCAACGAGTTGCCGGATCCGTTTTTCCGCTTCGGACTCGCCCATCGGCGGTGTCGCCCCTTCGCGGCGGTTCGCCTGCTCGATTCGAGGGAGTGACACTCGTGACGACCCTGAGAGAGACAGATCAGATGGATGCCGAGAAGCCTGTCAGTAAGAGCCGAGCACGGCGTGCCGTGCTCGCGGCCACCGCCGGGAACATGCTGGAGTGGTACGACCTGACCTCGTACGGATTCTTCGCGGCCTCGATCTCCAAGGCATTCTTCCCGGCCGGCGATCCGACGGTGTCGCTGATGCTCGCTTTCGGCACGTTCGGGGTCTCGTATCTGGTCCGGCCCTTGGGCGCGCTGGTCCTGGGAACGTATGCGGACCGCGCCGGGCGGAAGGCCGCGCTCCTGCTCACCATTCAGCTCATGCTGATCGGCACATTGCTGATCGCCGTGATGCCCACCTATGAGTCCATCGGAATGGCCGCACCGGTAATGATTCTGCTGGCCCGTCTGCTGCAAGGATTTTCAGCGGGTGGGGAGTTCGGCAGCGCGACCGCGTTCCTGGCCGAACAAGTCCCCGGCCGACGGGGATTCATGGCGAGTTGGCAGTTCGCCTCGCAGGGCGCGGCGACGCTGCTGGCCGCGACCTTCGGCACCGTACTCAGTCTGAGCCTTTCCGGCGCGCAGTTGGATTCCTGGGGCTGGCGCATTCCGTTCATCGTCGGCCTGTTGATCGGCCCGGTGGGGTACCTGATCCGCCGTCATGTCCCGGAGACCACCGAATTCACCGACGTCGCGACGGCGGGAGAGGTCGCGGTGACCCCGATCCGCCAGGTGCTCCGGAACCAGAAGGCGCCGGTGCTTCTCATGGTCGGCGCACTGGCGATGTCCACCGCGGTGACCTACGTGATCGTCTATATGCCGACCTACGCACACGAGGTCCTCGGGCTGCCGTCCTCCGCCGGCTTCATCGGGGCGGCGGTGTCCGGCGTGGCACTGACGACTCTCACTCCCCTGGTCGGCCATCTCTCGGACCGGATCGGCCGCATCAAGGTCATGCTCATCGCCGGGGCAGCCATGATCCTCAGCATCTACCCGCTGTTCCTGCTGCTGTCGGGCAGTCCGTCGCTGCTGGTCATGGGCGTGGTGATGTTCATCCTGGGTGTCTTGAAGGCCTGCTACTTCGGTGCACTGCCCGCCTTGATGTCCGAGGCCTTCCCGACCGCGACCCGCGGCACCGGCCTGTCGCTCAGTTACAACATCGGCGTCATGTCCTTCGGCGGCTTCGCGCCCGTGGTCATCACCTGGATGATCGCTGCCACCGGCAGTCACCTCTCGCCCAGCTTCTACATCATGGCGGTCGGCGCCCTGAGCATCGCCTCCCTGCTGGCCGCCCGCCGCTTCCTCACCGTGCGCTGACCCACGACATCCTCCGCGCCGCCCTGTCCATCCCTGCCCGGACACACCACGCCTGACCGGCGCCCCGTCCGCAGTGCCCAGAAAGAACGAGGTCAACAATGACTGACGCTTCCACGATCCGCACCCAACTCCCCGCCACGCCGCGCGAACTCGTCCAGGGGTGCCAGGGCGAACTCATCGCCGGACTGATGGCGTACGTCAGCCATCCCAGTGTGAGCATGACCGGCGAGGGGTTCCCCGCCGCGACCGATGTCGCCGTCGAAGAGGTCAGGCGGGCCGGCCTGACCCCGTCGGTGCTCGCCGGCAAGGGCCGGCCGCTGGTGGTCGGCCACCGCGCGGGGCCGGCGGGAGCGCCGCACGTCCTGCTCTACGGCCACTACGACGTCCAGCCGGCCGGGCCACGCGAGAAGTGGGACTCCGATCCCTTCACCCCTGTCCTGCGGGACGGGCGGATCTGGGGCCGCGGCACCGGTGACAACAAGGGGCAGCACTATGCGCACCTACAGGCGCTGCGCCTCTTCGACAAGCACATCGGCGCACTCCCCTGCACGGTTACCGTGCTCCTCGATGGCGAGGAGGAGATCGGCAGCCCCCATCTGGCGGACACCCTGCGCGCGCACCAGGAACTGTTCGACTGCGATCTCGTGGTCTGGAGCGACCGATCGGTGCATGAGTCCGGTGAATGGTGTGTTTCGCACGGAGTCCGCGGCATGATCCGTCTCCGGATCGGCGTCACCGGTCCGAGCCACCCGCTGCATTCCGGGAATTTCGGCAATGTCGCGCCCAACCCGGCATGGCGGCTGGTCCATGCGCTGGCGAGTCTCAAGGACCCCAGCGGCCGGGTCCTCGTCGAGGGCTTCGACGACGGCCGGGAACCGCTGTCCGACGCCGATCGCGCCGCGTTCGCCGCCCTCCCGCTCGACCTGCAGGAAGCCCTCGGGGACATCGGACTCACCGAGATGGACCCCGCGTTCAACGGGCTGTCCTTCTATGAGCGGCTGGCCGACCGCCCCGCGCTCACGATCAACGGGATCACCACGGGGGATGTGGACCGGACCATCATCCCCGACACCGCGCAGGCGGGCATCGACATCAGGCTGACGCCGGGGCAGGACCCGCAGGCGGTCTTTGAGCGGGTGGCCGCACATCTGCGGGTCCATGCCCCCGAGGTGACGGTCACCATGGTCTGTGGCGTACCGGCTTCCCGGACCGCGATCGACAACCCCCATACGCCCAGGGTGGCGCGGGCCATCTCCCGGGTGACCGGGCGTGATCCACTGCTGATCCCCGCCTACGGCGGCACGCTTCCCGACTGGGTCTTCACCGGGATCCTCGGTGTGCCCAGCATCGGCCTGCCGCTGGCCAACGCCGACCAGGCCAACCACGCGCCCAACGAGAACCTCCGCGTCGACTACTTCCTCGATGCCACCGCGATCTGCATGGAGCTCCTGCTCGAACTGGGTTCCTGAATGTCCGGCCGCCAGGCGAAACCACCGGAACAGAGGCGTGACACCGCACATGCGCACCACACCACAGCCCAAGCCCTGGCTCGTCCACGACGGAGCCCTCACCGGTCTGAAGGTCCTCGATCTGTCCCGCATCCTGTCCGGGCCGTTCTGCACCATGGTGCTGGCCGACCTGGGCGCTGATGTGATCAAGGTCGAGGACCCCGTCTCCGGAGATGACACCCGCGCCTGGGGACCGCCCTTCCAGGGCGAGGACGCGGCGTACTTCCACAGCGTCAACCGCAACAAGCGCGGTATCGCCGTCGACCTCAAGGACCCCGACTGCCTTCCCCTGATACGGGAGTTGGCCACCACCGCCGATGTGGTCGTGGAGAACTTCCGGCCCGGTACGGCGGCCCGCCTCGGCCTGGGCTACCAGGAGGTCCGCGAACGGAATCCCGCCGTGGTGTATGCCTCGGTCAGCGGGTACGGACAGACCGGGCCGTACCGGAACGAGCCCGGCTACGACGCGATCGCGCAGGCGGTCAGCGGCGTCATGAGCGTGACCGGTGAACCCACCGGGCCGCCCGTGCGCTTCGGGGTGTCGCCGGCCGATCTGGCCGCCGGGATGTGGGCCGCCATCGGCGTCCTCGCGGCCCTCCGCAACCGGGAGCACACCGGTACCGGCGACTGGGTCGATGTGTCGCTGCTGGACGGCCAGGTGGCCTGGCTGACGTATGTTGCCGGGGGGTACTTCGCCTCCGGCAGCGTTCCGCGGCGCCACGGTTCGGCCCATCCCACGATCGTGCCTTACCAGGCCTTTCCCACCGCTGACGGTCACCTGATGGTCGCCGCCGGAAACGAGGGGCAGTGGCGCCGCTTCGCCACCGCGATCGGGCTCGCCGCACTCGCCGACGACCCACGCTTCGTGACCAACTCGGACCGGGTCCGCCATCGCGAGGAGCTGCTTCCGCTCATCGAAGGCGCGCTGGGCGCCCGTGGGGCCAAGGAATGGGCCACGCTGCTGGCCGAGGCGGAGATACCGGTCGGACCGATCAACACCGTCGACGAGGCGCTGCGACACCCCCAGGTCGTCGCGCGCGGCATGGTCACCGAACTCGACCACCCCGACGCCGGCCCCCTGCGCATGCTCGCCTCGCCCATCAAGCTGTACGACCACCCGGCGGCCGTGCGCACACCGCCGCCCCGGCACGGGGAGCACACCGCGCAGGTGCTGACCGCGATGGGGGTCGGCCCGCGGAAGTGGTCCGACCTGCGCGCGCGAAAGGCCGTGAAGTGACCGCCGTACCCGCTCCCGACGTCAGCATCGCGACGTTCCGGTCCGGGGCGGTCGCCGAGATCCGCATCGGTGACGGCAGCCGGCGCAACGCCCTGCCCGGTGCGGCCTGGGCGCGGCTGGCCCGGCAAGTCGGGGAACTGGGCGCCTGTCGGTCGTTGCGGGTGCTGGTGGTCCGCGGGCACGGGGACACATTCTGCGCCGGCTCCGACATGACCGACTGGGTGGACGCGGAACCCCGCTACATCGAGGAGTCCTTCGCGCACATGGAAGAGGCGTTCTCCGCGATCGAGGACTGTCCCGTCCCGGTGATCGCCGAGATCCGCGGGGTCGCCGCCGGAGCGGGGTGCCAGCTCGCCCTCGCCTGCGACCTGCGGCTGATGGCGGATTCCGCCCGGATCGGGATGCCGATCGCCCGGTTCGGTATCCTCGCCAGCCCCGCCTTCGCCGCCCGCATGGTCGCCGTGGCCGGACCGTCCGTGGCACGGGAGTTGCTCTACACCGGCCGGCTCGTCGACGCCCGCACTGCGGTGGCGCTCGGACTGGCCGATCACCAGGTGCCCGCGGCGCAACTCACCGATCGCACCGGCCGGCTCACCGCTGCCATCGCCGCGCAGCCGCCGGCGGCGATCCGCGCCGCCAAGCTGGCGGTGGGCGCCGTGCTGGGGCCGCAGCGGACGGCCACCGCCGTCAATCCGCGGCCGGTGGTGGCACGGTCGCACTTCGGTCCGGCGATCGCCGCCTTCCTCGGGCCCTCGACGGCAGGCGCACCGGATCCGCCCGTCGCGCGCTGAGAAGCCAGACCGACCCAGCGCAACACCCCCCAACCGGCCGGAAGGGCGGCAGCGGAGTCAGCACGAACTCAGCACGGTCCGGCTCGGGCTCGTTCGAGGTGAACGAGCCCGAGCCGTTGACCTGCATGTTTGTCATCGTTTCCGACGTCTGCCACCTGCCCGCCTCCCAGTTCGAGAACATCTGGCTGCGGACCAGGAATCAGAACGCCGATAGGCGTCTCGCCGACATGCCCGCCGGCGCACAGGGCTGGCCGGACGCCGACATCTATGCCCGCAGCACCCTCTGTGGCCAACTGTGTGTCGGCGCCGAGCCGGGCATCCGCTGCGCGCGGCGTGCAACGGACGGGCCGGAGCGCCGATCGCTTCAGCGAGGACGGCACTGCTGTTGATCCACAGTCGCCACGCCAACTGCCGGCCAGCGGGGGAGCGTTTGTCCACCATGTCGGAGAGTGAGGCGCAGGTGCCGCGGAAGTGACGGGAGCGTCTTTGGAACTCCCTGACGCGTCCCCGTAACCGGCTTGGCCTTTCGCCAGCCATCCCCGGCCGTGGCAGCTTGGACTCGGTGCTTGCCGGGGTAGGAGACCATGCCCGCGAAGCGAGGATTACGGAGCATCTTTGCGCCTTGTGCTGGCCTTTGCGGACCCCGCGATGCGGCCCTGGGCGATTCCGTTCTGGGCGGCGGAGAGATGCTGACGTGCGACGCGGCGTGTGGTGTTCGCGGAGTACTTGAGTGCCATGTCGAACCGGTGGCTCGGGACGACCAACTGGAACAGACGCCACAGGTGATCAGGTACGAGTCGGTCGGCTATGCCCCTGTCTGTGCCACGAATGACTGGCCATCAGGCCACCGTGGTGCTGGTGTGTTCCTCTCGGAGGTAGCGGCGGAATCCTTGCGCCAGGGGCTTGAAGCCGCAGGCTTCGTAGAAGGCGTGCACGTACTCGTCGTCGGCTGCCAGCAACTGAGCCTTGTAGCAGCCAGCTGCCTCGCCCAGCTGTAGCAGTACCGACAACGACACCGTCGGCCTCGGCAACCAGCACCGTGCGGCCCTGTTGCTTGCAGATATTCGCCCAGATGCCATCAGCGGACTGATGGGGCAGGGGTGCATCGTCAGGGTTCAGCTCGCTATAAAGAGCCAACAATGACGACAAATCTTCCGCGATCGCCGAGCGCACGATGATGTTCATGCACCGGAGCCCAGAACGAGCGAGGTTGCCGAGTTCAGGCAGCTAGGACGCCAATCAAGACGACGTCTCAGCTGAGCTCGCCGTCTGCGGAGGGGGAGGACGCTCAGGGCCATGACGGTGCCGTCGCCGTGGAAGGAGATCGCCCCGTCCCAGCTGCCGGTTTTCTGGGTGTTGTGTGGGGTGGAGCGGCTTTGGAAGGCGGCTTGACCGTATTCCTCCACGCGGCCTTTCTTGATGAGTTGGTACAGGTGCTCGGCTCGGCCATGCCGGAGAATGCCTCGATGCGTACGGACCGCATACGGAAGACGTGGTCCGGGCCGACGAATGTCGTGCCGCCGACTTGGATGGCTGTGTCGTCGACGCTTGATGTGGCGGCGAAGGTGGGCACGTCGTAGTGCTGGCGTCCCTGGTCTGGGGTGACCAGTGTTCCGCGGGCCCGCGCCCCATTCCCTGACCGGCCAGAACGTAGCCACGCGCTACGGCCTGCGGCACCTGTCACGGCGTCAGTTCGAGCGTCTGACCGCACTCGGCTCGTGGAACAGGGAGCGGCTCAGGTTCTCTGTGTACCGGCCCTTGTCCTTTCTCCCGGCGCTTTTTGTCGAAGGCCGCCGATGCTGAATCGATTTCTTCGAGACCGTGAGCTCCGTCGGCGCTCCGCCTTGTCCGAATCAGGCGGCGATCACCGCTGCCCGCAAGTGAGGCGTCCCTCGCCGCACTGTGCAGGGGCGCTCCGTGCCCGTCATAGGGGCAGTTGTGATACCGCGTGAGAGGTGAGGATCCCCGGCGGAGGTCCCTGCGTGACCGCGGAGATGCTTACTGACGACCCGTCGGGCGAGTACGAACGAGGCGGCACGGGCTGAGCCGGCACAGGTGGCGCCAGGCCGGGGCAAGGACAACCGGTGGTCGTTGGCGAGTGCAGCGACCGATGAGCGGGCCTGGTGTGCGCGGGGCGGTCACCCGGAATTCCGGCCTCCCGTCCATGAGGTCGGCTTCACCGAACGGCGCGAACTTGGGTTCCCTCGCCCGACGTACTCACTCGCCGGAGGTTCAGTCATCACCCCGGACGATGTTCTCGTCGGCCTCTTTCCCGGGAGGCTCCTCCGCCTTGAAGAGGCCGTCCTCGACGACGGCGGCACGGCATGTGCGGATCCGCTGTTGATCGCTTATTTCACTTCTGATCGATCCGTTGGGGGCTAGCGGGTACACAGCTCACCTCTCCTGACATCAGTGCGCCGCTGTCGCCACCTGTACGGGCCTGAGCGTCCTTCGCTCGCACGGCGCCTCGCTTGCGTATACCCCTGCAAGTCAGACACACGCCGCATCTGGCGGCCCCAGGACGGTGGCGAGGGTCGACGCGCCGATGGCGTACTGCACGGGGGTGAGGCCTGGATCACACGCGGGTTATGCCGGATCCGGGACGTTCTCACCCTGTTTGTGTTTGGCTGGTGGCTTCGACGGTCACAGGGGGGCTGCACGCATGGCGCTCACACACTGGGGATTCATCTACACGGCGGCCGGGAGCGCCGCAGGCGGCGACGTCCACGTGGTGGACACCGGCACGTGCCGCACCGTCCTCGTCGGGGTGGAGAAGCCCGATCAGGGCCTTGACGCCGCGCGTCGCCTGGTGGACGAGGGAGCGCAGCTGATCGAACTGTGCGGAGGATTCGGTCCCGTTTGGGCCGGGCGCATCATCGAGGCGATCGACGGTGCGGTCCCCGTGGGCACGGTTGGCTACGGGCCTGAAGCAGTCGACCAGGTGCACGCAATCTTCTCCTGATCATGGTGGAGGGGAGACCGCCGTTGGCCCTCCAGGACTTCTGCGGGCATTACCAGAGGCATGCTTCTGCGTCGCGGCCGAACTGGCGGGGTTGTCAGACAGTGGCGGCCGCGATGTCGTCGTAGACGAGCCGGCCGTCGGGACGCAGTCGCAGCCCCGGGGCCGGTGGGTGGGACACAAGCCGCTTGTCGTGCAACTGGCGGAAGGTCCTCAGCTCCCACCCACTCCGCTTGGTTTTGGCTCGCGGTGTCCGGCGGCCACGAGCGGCAACGGGGCCGGCAGCGCACTGCGCTCCTCCCGCCAGGCGGCGAGGAGATATCCGGTGAGCCGCCCTTCCAAGAACCCGGTGGCACCGATGCCGAAGGCGACATCGGGTTCGAGGTCCGGCTCGTCCTTCAGCAGGCCCTCGACCACCTCTCTGCGGACGATCTGTTCATGGACGGCGTCGGCTTCGACGTGCTCGTCGTAGAACCGCTCCGCCGCGGCGCCGGCGCCGGTGCGGCGCATGGCTTCCGCGAGGCGTCGTGATCCTGGCGACGAGGTCACCTCGACCGTGGCGAAGTGGCCGATCAGCGCCCCGCGCAGGGACCGATGAAGGCCCAGCAGGGACATCAGGTTGACGATGGCGAGCGTCTCCGCGGGCGCCAGGTCGACGTAGTGTCCGTAGGCGGTTTCCAGGGAGAGGTCTGACATGAGGTCGGCGAAGAGCCGCGCGTGGATGTCCTCGGCGCGACCGGCACCGAACTCGTCGAATTCGATGGCGGCCATGCCGGCCTTGGCGCGGCCCCGCAGGCGGGGGAGGACCCAGGCGTGCGGGTCGGCTTCCTTGAGGTGGTACAGCGAGCGGAGGGCCGCGTACTCCCGCAGCTGCCACAGCCGCCCGGCGCGCTTCAAGTAGTGGCTGATACTGCTGTCGTCGCCGCCGGCGGGCTCGGTCAGCAGCCCGGCCATCGCCTCCCGCGCGCCGAGCGCAGGGACGTCGGCACGCAGGGTTCGGAGGAATGCCTCCTCCAGGTGGCGCCGCACCACCAGCAGTTCGGGGGCCCATTCATGCTCGTCGTCCACGCGGTCGAATCCCTGGTAGTGCAGTTCGTACAGCACGTAGAGGGCGAGCTGGGGATCTGCCCCGTAGGGGTGCTTGCGCTGGATGTCCTCCCGGGTCGGCAGGGTGCCCTCCCCGGTGCGGAGCCATGAGATCACTGCGTCGGACAGGTAGCCGCGCGGTCGCGGAAGCCGCGGCCGGGACCGGGCGGCTCCGGGGTCGGCCTTCATCGCTGGTCTCCTTCGGCGGGCCGGCCCGCAACAGGGCAGCCGGTGCTTTCGGCGGGGTCGGAGGTGGGCTTCGAGCGCTGGCGATGGCTGGTGTCGCACCAGGGGTAGCGGCGGCTGCGCCGGCACCTGCAGATGGCGACGGTGAAGCGTCGGGAGACGGCTATCGCATCGTCCTCGCCCACCACTTCCACCGGTCCCTCCACCAGGAGCGGGCCGTTGCGGACGAGGGTGATGCGGCGTGGCCGCTCAGGAGTTCTCGGCATCGAGACCCGCACGGTGCTGCGATGCAGTGAATCGGAGTTCTTCGTCGACGCCACCTTGGACGGTTTCGAGAACGACCGCCGGGTGTTCTCCCGTACCTGGAATGAGACGCTGCCGCGGGCTCATCTGTGACGGCAGGCGGCCGAGAGCCTGACGGAAGCCGCAACCGGAACGGAGGACATCCGCGGCTGCGGGCCCGTTCGGCACGGCGTCCCGGCCGTCCGTGACCGCGATTACCTCCTCGCCCGATCGGGGGTTCTCTGCACGGTGAGCGGCGATACCCACACCGTGCACGCACTGGCTCGCATGGGTGGCCGTATAGGTAGTGGCATTAGCCGACGGTGGCCGGGGGTACCTGTAGGCGGTCAGCGGGAGGCAGATGATGGAGACATCGGTGGACCGGATCGCGCAGCCGTGGGGTGGTCGGGTGCCGTACGACCGTAGCCGGCCCTGGCCTGCCCGGGTGGATACCTACCTTGCAGAGGGCATCGAGCCCGGCATGGTGGAGGAGTGGGTGCAGACGGCGTCGATTCTGCATTCCGATGGAGACGCGATGGATGTCGCGGTCGTCGACGGCCGCATGGTAGGGGTACGCGGCCGCGCCGTGGATCGGGTCAACCGGGGGCGGCTGGGGCCGAAGGACCTGTTCGGGTGGCAGGCGAACGCCTCACCCGACCGGCTCACCCAACCGCTGGTTCGCCGGGACGGACGGCTGAGGGAGACCGACTGGGACACCGCGATGAACCTGGTGGCGTCCCGTTCACGGGACTTGCTCGGCAAGGACGGCCCGGGGGCGATCGGCTTCTACACCACCGGTCAGTTGTTCTTGGAGGAGTACTACACGCTCACTGTGCTTGCCCGTGGCGGCATCGGCACCAACCATCTGGACGGCAATACCCGTCTGTGTACCTCGACGGCGGCCGAGGCGCTCAAGGAGACCTTCGGCTGCGATGGCCAGCCGGGCAGTTACGACGACATCGACCACTCCGACGTGATTGCACTGTTCGGACACAACCTGGCCGAGACGCAGCCGGTGCAGTGGATGCGCATCCTGGACCGGTTGGAGGGGGCGGAGCCGCCGCGTCTGGTGTGCGTGGACCCGCGGCCCACGCCGGTGGCTCGGCGTGCCACGGTGCATCTGGCGCCGCGGCTGGGGACGAACGTGGCACTCTTCAATGCGCTGTTGCACGAGATCATCCGGACCGACCGGGTGGACCACGACTACATCGAGGCCCACACCGTGGGCTACGAGGAGCTGGCGGCTCGGGTCAAGAACTGCGGGCCGGCGTGGGCGGCGGACATCTGCGACGTGCCGGCCGCGAAGATCGCCGAGGCGGCTGAGGTACTGGGCAGTGCCGAGCAGTTGCTGTCAACGGTGCTGCAGGGCGTATACCAGTCTCACCAGGCCACGGCCGCCGCCGTACAGATCAACAACCTGCACCTGATCCGCGGCATGCTGGGCCGGCCGGGCGCCGGCGTGCTGCAGATGAACGGCCAGCCCACGGCTCAGAACACCCGCGAGTGCGGTGCCAATGGGGACCTGCCGGGCTTTCGTAACTGGCAGAACGACGAGCACGTCGCCGATCTGGCCAGGGTGTGGAACGTCGAGCCGATGACGATCCCGCATTACGCACCGCCCACGCATGCCATGCAGATGTTTCGGTACGCCGAGCAGGGCTCACTGAAAATGCTGTGGATCAGCGGCACCAACCCCGCTGTCTCTCTGCCCGAACTGTCCCGCATCCGCGGCATCCTGGCTCAGGAGCAACTGTTCACGGTGGTGCAGGATCTGTACTTGACCGAGACCGCCCAGTTGGCCGACGTCGTCCTGCCGGCCGCCACGTGGGGCGAGAAAACCGGCACGTTCACCAACGCCGACCGCACCGTGCACCTGTCCGACAAGGCCGTCGAACCTCCCGGCCAAGCCAAACCCGATCTCGACATCTTCCTCGACTACGCCGCACGGATGGATTTCCGCGACAAGGACGGCGGCCCCCTCATCCCCTGGCGTGACCCGGAAAGCGCATTCGAGGCATGGAAACGCTGCAGCGCCGGACGCCCTTGTGACTACACCGGCCTGACCTACGACCTACTGCGTGGCGGCAGCGGCATCCAGTGGCCCTGCAACGAGCAGGCGCCGAACGGCACCCACCGTCTGTACACCGAGGGCATCAGCTGGGCGCACCCGGACGACTGCGAGTCCTACGGCAAGGACCTGGTGACGGGCGCCACGATGGAGCCGGTGGAATACCGCTCGCTGAACCCCGACGGCAAGGCCGTGCTCAAGGCCGCCGAATACCTGCCCCCGCACGAGATGCCCAATCAGGAGTACCCGTTCCAACTGACCACGGGGCGCACGGTGTATCACTTCCACACCCGTACCAAAACAGCCCGCGCCCCTCAGCTCAACGCGGCCGCCCCGCAAGTGTGGGTGGAGATCTCCACCGCCGACGCGCAGAGGCTCGGCCTGTCGGAGGGTGATCTGGTGAAGGTGACCAGTCCACGCGGAGCGATGCAGGGCCGACTGCGGATCACCGACCTACGGCAAGGCCTGCTGTTCATTCCCTTCCACTACGGCTACTGGGACACCCCGGGCGGATCCGGCCCTGACGAGCGGACACCACCACGGGCGGCGAACGAGACGACCATCACCGACTGGGACCCCGTTTCCAAACAGCCCCTGTTCAAGACCGCTGCCGCCGCCTTGACCCTCCTCGAACGCAGCAACGGGCATCATCGGGCCCCGGCACCCACCACCACTGCTTCGGCCCCAGCCGACCCCACGGCCGCACCCACCACCGACGGAGGCCCGACGGCGCACGTGACCCAGCGACGCGACACCACCTGGGACGCGGCTGGAGACGATCTGTGAACGGCATCAAGATCATCCTGCGCACTCTCCACCACGGGGAACGGAACCTCGCAGAAGGGCTCACGACCGCAGCCCAACGTCACCGCGCCGAGCACGAGGTGCACCACATCGGCAACGATCTGGCCACCTGGTCGAAGCAACACGTTCAGCGGCTCAGCGAGACCGCAGCCGACTATGGCCTCACCCTGGACGGCTTGAGCGATGCCGCCCCCAGCGACAGCGTGTTCGCAACCCTCATCAGGAACAAGGCGTCCGAAGCGGTGGGCCACCGCCCCGAGCCCGGGCTGCTTCTTCTGCGCGACCTCCGACAACTGCACCTGGCCGCAGCGGAGAACTCCCTGCACTGGGAAATGCTCGCCCAGGCCGCACAAGCCACCAAGGACGACCGGCTGCTCAGCCTCAGCTCCACCTGCCACCCCCAAACACTGCGACAGATGCGCTGGACCAACACCCTGATCAAGACCCTGTCACCGCAGATCCTCACCAGCCTGTAGCCCTCGTTGCGCTGGCTGCACTGCTTCCGGACGTCGGGCCCCCAGGCAAGGGGCCCGTGCAGGACAACGTCATCCGCCGGGCGCGAGGGCAAGTGGCCGGCTATGCGCTTTCTTCGTTTTGGGGGCACCCTCAAAGGAAGCCGATGTGAAACGGCCACAAGCACCCATCACGCCGGGCGGCCCGGCAGGAGTGGAGACGCGCACATGCTGAAGGCCATCGCAGACGTCCTTCGCACCATCGGCGGCGCCGTCGCCACGGTGGTCACGCTCCCCTTCCGCGCGGTTGCGCGGCTCTTCGGCGGAGCTTCTGACAGCGCCCGCGGCCGCCACTGACCTCTTGCATCCCGGGGGCCACCCGGCCCGAGAGCTGAGTGGCATCGGTCCTGAGCCCGCCGGACGTACTGAGCGGAAAAAACGGGCGCGGGGCCGCCGGCTGAGGAGGGTCGGGACGAGGCCCGGGTTGATCTTCGCCCTTCACGCGTCACGCCGCGCCCTACCTCCTGGAAAGCGATCGAGGGCCCGGCGGTGTGGCTTCCCCGCGGGGTCGGGAACCCGTGGTACGAGAGCCGGACCAGTCGGCTCCATAGGGAAAGGCGGAACGTTGTGGGACATGGCGGAGATGTGGTCGCGGAGCTGACCACTGCTTCCGCCGAGTGCATTGGGGCCGAGGACAGCGTCCTGGACGCCGCCCGCGCCCTGCCCGCCCCCCAGGTCGGCGACCTCCTCGAAGCCCTCTCGCCGCTTCTCCAGCCGAAACGAATCCATGGAGGACATAACGAATCCATGGAGGACATACTGCAGGTCGGCGCGATTGGTTTGATCAAGGCTATCGACCGGTATGACGCCTCGCGGGGTGTGGAGTTCACCACGCTGGTCGTCCCGTACATTCACGGTGGGATCAGGCGGTATTTCCGGGACACCAAGGAAATGGGCCTTTCCCGGATCCGCGTTTCCCGCCTCATCACCCGAGTCTGCGCGCATCTACGGGAAGGGCTGCCGGCCACTGGCTGAAATATGCGGCATCCACCACCCGTCCTGACACCCAGGTCGGCAGGGTGCATCAAAAGATAAGGATCGTGCCGATAATGATAAGAACAATGAGCACCAGGGTCAGGATGAGGATGGTGCGATGCCCTCTTCGCGGGTTCTCCGGCCCGCCTCCGCGAGGCCGGTCTTCCGGTAGATCAGCGTCATCCGGCCGATCACGTGAATAAAAGTCGGGATCAGTCAAGGTAAAGCTCCTTTCCGGCACCTGAGGCGCGGAAAACAGGACCACTATGATCTCAAGCCTCTGCTCCTCACCTCCATCTTCGCCCAGCGGCCTGAATGGGGCGCGCTGAGGACCGGCGGGCAGCAGACCCCCAGGGCCGGGGCGTGGGATGGGCCTCCGGCGGGTCGGTGCGTGCTGGCCCAGCGGGGCTTCCGGAGCTCCTCCGTTCCAGGCGCGTCACTGGCCCGTGCCGGGGCGGTCGTCCTCCCGTTTCGGGAAGCCGTCCATACCCTTCGCCCCACCCGGCCGCACCCCGGCGTGGAGTCGGCCGGGGCCAACATCGCACTCGGGCCCGTAGCCGCCCTGATGGACCGGACGAAAGACGCCGTTCCGCCGGCAAGACCTCTACCCGCGACCGCAAATCCGCCTCGCAGCGTGGCGGCGAGCGCTCCCGCAGCGGACCCCAGGGACCGACTCGCGACCAGCTCTATGAAGAGGCCAAGAAAAAGAACGTCGACGGTCGCTCCACCAGGAATAAGGAACAACTGCGCAAGGCCGTCGGCCGCTGAAGGCGTGCCGAGCACCCGGCTCGAATTGACGACGCGGGCCGGGTCGGCAACGCCCCCCGATGTAGCGAGACACGTCCGACGTAGCGAGAGTCGCGCTGCTCCAGCCGGGCAGCCGGCCGGGTCCTTGGCGGCGCTCCGGGAGGAAGACGTCCTCGGCGGTGTGGCTTCGTCGGCCCTGTGCCCGCCGGGTAGCTGCGGCGCCCGTTCAGAAAGGCGCGAACGAGGCACTTCGGCTAGACCGGCTCAGGGTTGGAGTGCCGCTCCTTCCTCAGGGGCGTTGCCCGACTCCTGTGACCAGTTCTCTGGCCCGGCCGGCGTGCAGCTGTGGGGTCAGCGGGGCCGTGTCCGCTCCGGCAACCTCTTGCAGTCCGTGCAGGAACTCGGTGATGGCCTCGGTCGCGCTGTACCGTGGAGTCCATTCGAGTTCGGTGCGGGCCCGGGTGGTGTCCAGCAGCGGCAGTCGCAGCACCGCGTCGAACAGCTGCGGGGAGGCAGGGATGAGATGCAGGTGCCACGCCGCGGCGAGGGCGTGGCGCAGCGGTGGCAAGGGGAGGTGCACAGCGCGGGCGTGCAGGAGATCGGCGAGTTCCTTGGCATCGATGACCGGGTCGGCGGCGAGGTTGAAGGCTCCGTGGACCGGGCGTAGCAGCGCGCGGCGGTAGGCGTCGGCTGCGTCGTCGGTGTGCAGGGCCTGGAATCGCAGGCCGGGGACATCAGGAAGAGCCGGGATCAGAGCGCTGCGGGCCAGCCGCTGGGGAAGCAGGGGCCCGGCGAACAGCCGGCGCTGCTCGGAGGCCGACTCGCGCTTGAAGAGAAAGCCGGGGCGCATCCGCACCACCCGCACTGAGGGGTGTCGCTGTTCGAAGGCATCAAGCACCCGCTCCAGGTAGGCCTTCTCCCGGCAGTAAGCTGCCTCGGGCCAGCCGTGGGTGGGCCAGGACTCGTTGACGTACCTGTCCTTCGGCCCGGGCGAGTAGGCGCCCACCGACGATGCGTAGATGAGGACCGGCACCTTGGCAGCCGCCACCGCCTCGAAGGCCCGCATGCTCCCCGACACATTAGTGCGCCAGGTGATCACGGGCTCATGCGTGGGCTGGAAGAGCCAGGCAAGGTGGATCACCGCGTCCGCGCCCCGGAAGTGGCCTTCGAGGCCGTCCTCCGGGTCACCTACATCCACGCACGACCACCGGGTCTTGGCGACCGGCAGATCGCAGGGCCGCCGGGCCAGGCCGAGGACGGATCCGACGGCGGGGTCCTCGCTCAGTGCCCGTACGACGCTGGTGCCGACGTTGCCCGTAGCCCCGACGACAACCACCTTCAGACCGGAGGCACCGCTCTCCTTGCCGTGGGGATCGTCCACCATGACGGCCTCCCTTCGCAGCCCAGCGGCCGCCGGTGCGGTCTTCGGGGCCCCGGTGACCTCGACGGCGAAGACGCTCGTTGATACAGGTTCGCCCTTCTCCAACGGTCCCACCGCTGGTCATGCGATGCGACCCCGCACGTGAGCGGCGCATGGGCGTCAGCGGTCCGCAGAAGCGACAATGGGAGAGTGCCGACGTCGGACGCCTCGCGTGCTCGTACCCCGAGGAGGACCGGATGACGGATCCATCGGGCGACTCGGTCACCCTCCGTTTCATCGGCAACGCCACGACCTTGCTGTCCTTCGGCGACCTCACCTTGCTGACCGACCCCAACTTTCTGCACCGCGGACAGTACGCATATCTCGGCTACGGCCTAGTCAGCCGTCGCCTCACCGAACCCGTCCTCAACGTCGACGAATTGCCGGGCCTCGACGCGATAGTGCTCTCCCACCTGCATGGCGACCATTGGGACCGAACCGCGCGGCGCCACCTCGACAAATCGCTTCCGGTCATCACCACACCGCACGCCTCGCGGCGCTTGCACGGCCTCCATCGCTTCTCCCGCACCGTGGGGCTCCGCACCTGGCAGGACCATACGCTGGTCAGCAAAGACACCCAGGTAAGGATCACAGCGCTGCCGGGCCGCCACGCCAAGGGCGCGCTGAGATTCCTGCTTCCACCGGTGATGGGGAGTTTGCTGGAGTTCGGCCCTGCCGGGGGGCCGGTACGCTTCCGGCTGTACATCACCGGGGACACCCTTTTGTACGACGGGCTCGCTGAGATATGCAGCCGTTACCCGCATCTGGACCTGACCGTTCTCCATCTTGGGGGCACACTTCTGCCGGGCGGATTCATGGTGACCATGGACGGTGCCCAGGGCGCTGAACTCGCCTCCCGTCTCCCGACGAGCAAAGCGATGCCCATCCACTACGACGACTACACCGCGTTCTCTTCACCGCTCGAGGACTTCCTCGCCGAGGCCCGGAAACACGATGTGGCCGACCGGATCGTGCGCTGCGAGCGCGGCGCGGCCCTCTCCGTGGCTCCTGGAGAAACAGCGGCTTCGTAACACTCGTCCGCACCTGGGTACTGGGAGTGTCGACCAATTCCCGCGGTGTGCCCGAAGGGCAGATAGCTTTCAGCGCGCCCGACGCGGCGCGTTACTCCAAGATGGCAATGATGTGCGAGACCGTCCGGGAGAGTGGTGGGCCATGAGCGGCAGAACGGCAGGAGGTCAGTACCTGCGGCACCTCAAGGAGACCCGGCTTGTGGAGCGGCTGATCGCGACCGCCCTGGGCTCCCTCACCGCCTCGGCCCGTGCACCGGGACTCAGGAAGCCGCTGGAGAAGCACCGCGAGGCGACACGTCGGCGCATCGCCGCGTTGGGCAGTCGGCTGCACGCGCACCACGAGCAGCCGTCGTTCGTGAAGGACATGACCCTGCGGCCCGCCGGCGTCATGGCGGCGCTTCCGGTGGATCCGCGCCGCACCTACGCGAAGGTACGCTGACCGATGGCAGCCGCCCCGGACGTCATAGCGGAACTCACCGCCGATCATCGCGCGGTGCAGCGGTTGTTCGACCGCATCCGCGCCGCAGAACCGGGAAGTGCCACTCGCAAGGCCCTCGTCGAGCAGGTGTCCGCGGCGTTGGTCCGGCACTCCGTCGTGGAGAAGGAGTACCTGTACCCCGCCGTACGGGACTATGTGGCGCACGGGGGGCGGTGGGCCGAGAAGGAGCTTTCCGACCATGAGCGCATCGAGGAGCTGCTGCACGACCTGGAGCAGCGGGAGCCGCAGGACGAGGACTTCACGGTCTTGCTCCTGACCCTGTCGACCCGGGTGACCAGCCACATCCTCGACGAGGAACAACGGCTCTTCCCGCGGTTGCAGGCCACCTGCCCCGCGGACACCCGGCAGGAGCTCGGGGAGAAGGTCCGGCGGGCGAGGAACAGCGCCCCGACCCGGCCCCGGCCGAACGCCCCGCACTCCGCCCAGGCCACCCGTGCGGTGAGCCCCGGCCTCGGCCTGCTGGATGGCGTACGGGACTTCCTCACCCGGCGGGGCCGCACCGGGCGCTCCTGACCGGCCGCCCCGACAGTCCTTCCTGACCGCGGGAGATGCCCATGCCGACCGAAGAGCCACCACGCGACAGAGCGTCCTCCGCCGGAGGGCGGCACCGGCCTGCCCCGCGTCGGCCGCCGGGCGCGCCCGGACGGCCATGTGCCGCAAAGCGGCGCGCAGGTGAGTGGCATCGGACCCCACCCCGTTTGGCGGCGTCGTAAAGGTGTTACGGCTAGGCGGTGCGCTCGTGGTGTGCGTCGAGAAAGGGCTCGTGTGATGACCGGGCAGCATCCGGACCAAAGACGGTTCCCGGTCCGCCGGGACCCGGTTGGCGGACCCTGCGAGGCTGCGGAGCGGTTGTCCCGAAGGCGGCCACCCTGGTCCGGGCGGAACTCGATCGGGCGAGGAACGAGCTGACCGAAACGAGGCGCCGGCGCCAAGGACTCCTGCCCCCTGACCGGACGGCCGACTGAGCCCGTACGCGGAGCGCGGCGGGTGGCGGCCGTTGAGGCGAGTTCGATGGGCCGCGCGCGGTACGGGCATCCGCCGGGCGTGCTTGTCGGTGCGGCGCCGCCCCAGGGAGGCACCCCCTAAGGGCGAAGAGGGAGTGGAGCATGCTGTTCCAGAAGCAGAAGGCCCGGCTTGCGGCACAGGGCCGCCAGGCGGCGGTCACCAGCTACAGCGCGTTGGACCGCCGGGCGCCGGTCTCCGAATTGGCGAAGGAACTGCTGCGCAAGGCCTTTCCGGACCACTGGTCCTTCCTCCTGGGGGAAATCGCGCTGTACAGCCTCGTGGTGCTGGTGCTGACCGGAAGCTACCTGACGCTGTATTTCGAACCCAGCATGAGTCAGCGCACGTACCACGGTGCGTTTCGCCCGCTGGATGGGCTCATGATGACGGACGCCTATGCGTCGACCCTCGACATCAGCTTCGACGTCCGGGGCGGGCTGCTGATCCGGCAGATGCACCACTGGGCGGCCCTGGTTTTCGTGGCCGCGCTGGGCGTCCACATGCTGCGGGTGTTCTTCACCGGGGCCTTCCGCCGCCCCCGTGAATTGAACTGGATGATCGGAGTGACGCTCTTCCTGCTGGCCTTGCTGGAGGGTTTCTGTGGCTATTCCCTCCCCGACGACCTGCTGTCCGGGACGGGCCTGCGGACCGCGAACACCATTGTGCTGTCCCTCCCCGTCGTGGGGACGTATCTGAGCTATTTCCTGTGGGGCGGGTCGTTCCCCGGACACATCCTGATCCCCCGGCTGTACACGGTGCATGTGCTGTTCGTGCCGGGCATTCTGATCGCGTTGCTCGGTGCGCATCTGGTGATGGTCGTCTACCTGAAGCACACTCAGTGGTCGGCCCGGGGGAGGACCAATCGGAACGCCGTGGGCCAGCCCATGTTCCCGCAATTCACCGCGAAGTCCAGCGGCCTGTGCCTGATGGTCTTCGGGGTGGTGGCCGGGCTGGCGGCGGTGGCCCAGATCAATCCGGTGTGGGACTACGGTCCTTATGTGGCGGACCAGGCGTCCACCGATGCCCAGCCGGACTGGTACGTGGGCTTCCTCGAAGGGGCGCTTCGGCTGATGCCCCCCTGGGAGACCAACGTGGCGGGGCACACCATCATGTGGAACGTCTTCCTCCCGGCGGTGGTACTGCCCGGTCTGCTCTTCCTGGTGCTCTACCTCTACCCGTACTTCGAGAAGTGGGTGACGGGTGACCTGGTGGAGCACCACCTCTGCGACCGGCCGCGTGATCGTCCCACCCGTACGGGCCTGGGGGTCGCGGCGATCGTCTTCTACGCCGTGTTGCTGGTGGCAGGCGGCAATGACGTGGTGGCCGCGGTCTTCGAGGTGTCGGTCGAGGTGCTGACCTGGGTCTTCCGGATTGCGGTGGTCCTCGGCCCGATCCTCGCGTTCCTGATCACCAAACGCTTCTGCCTGGCCCTGCAGGCCCATGACCGCCAGCTGCTGGAGGAGGGCGAGGAGACCGGTCAGGTCAGCCAGAACGTCTACGGCGGGATCGGGGAGAGGCACCTCCCGCTGGATACCGAGCAGCGCTACCGCCTGCTGGTGAGGGACGTGCCCGAGCCGCTGGAGCATCCGGGGCATCGGGCACCGCGACGGAAGCGGCTGCGCGCCGCGCTGAGCGCCTGGTACTACCGCGACCGGGTCGACATGCCGGCCACAGCGGAGGAGCGCCTCCAAATCTCTGGCAGGACGATGGACCCGGTAGCCGGTGCGGGCCGCGGCGGAGAGGAAGAGAGCTCCTAGGAGGAATCCTTGGCGGCTCCTCCTCGCGTCGCCCCCCTGGCCCGGCGGGCGCGTTCAGTCGTCGCGGCGGGCGAATTCGAAGACCATTGCGAAGACCGCGGCCGCGGTCACGCCGAGGCCGATGAGGATCAGCCACACCGCGTAGACGAGGCCCAGGGCGAGCAGTGCCACGCCCAGTGCGACCACGATCGGGTAGCCGCTGTGCGGCGGGAAGAAGTCCAGTGGGCCGCTGCGCTCGTGGATCTGCGATTCCTTCCGGTCCTCTGGGCGTTCGCCCTTGCGGCGGTAGTTCATGGCGCAGAAGAATGAGATGACGACCGCCATGAAGCAGGACACCGTGAGCGCGGCAACGCCGGCCGGTTCCCGGGCGAGCCAGATGTACACCGCATCGGTGAGCAGGAAGAAAAGGGCCACCCCCGCGAACAGATACGCCTCGGTTTTCATTTCTGTTTGTCCCCCAAGGTGTCCGGCGTCGGTTCCGACGCTCCGCGTTCACTCGGGGCGAGTTCGAGATACTGGGGGTGGTGGAGGTCGAACGCGGGCGAGTCGGAGCGGATCCTGGGCAGCGCCACGAAGTTGTGCCGGGGCGGCGGACACGAGGTGGCCCACTCCAGCGACCGTCCGAATCCCCAGGGATCGTCAACCTGCACTGTGGGCGCGTATTTGGCGGTTTTCCAGACGTTGTAGAGGAAGGGAAGCGTCGAAAGACCCAGCAGGAACGCACCGATCGAGGAAATGGTGTTCAGGAGGGTGAAGCCGTCGGCGGCGAGATAGTCGGCGTAGCGGCGCGGCATTCCCATCTCCCCGAGCCAGTGGTGGACGAGGAAGGTGGTCTGGAAGCCGACGAACAGCGTCCAGAAGTGAATCCTGCCAAGTCGCTCGTCGAGCATCCGGCCGGTCCATTTCGGCCACCAGAAGTAGAAGCCGCCGAACATCGCGAAGACGATCGTGCCGAACAGTACGTAGTGCAGATGCGCGACGATGAAATATGTGTCGGTGACATGGAAGTCCAGGGGTGGTGAGGCGATCAGTACGCCACTGAGCCCGCCCAGCAGAAAGGTGACCATGAATCCGATGGCCCAGAGCATCGGCGTCTCGAACGAAAGGCTGCCCCGCCACATCGTCCCGATCCAGTTGAAGAACTTCACCCCGGTCGGTGCCGCGATCAGGAAGGACATCAGGGAGAAGAAGGGCAATAGCACCGCGCCCGTGGCGAACATATGATGCGCCCACACCGTGGCGGACAGCATCGTGATCGCGATCGTCGCGCCGACCATACCGACGTACCCGAAGACCGGTTTGCGGCTGAAGACGGGCACGATCTCGGTCACCACGCCGAAGAACGGCAGCGCAACGATGTAGACCTCGGGGTGGCCGAAGAACCAGAAGAGGTGTTGCCACAGCAGTGCCCCGCCATTGGCCGCGTCATAGACGTGCGCGCCCAGCCTCCGGTCGGCCAGGAGCGCGAGGAGTGCGGCGGTGAGCACGGGAAACGCGAGCAGCGCCAGGATGGAGGTGAAGAGGATATTCCAGGTGAAGATTGGCATCCGGAACATCGTCATTCCGGGGGCGCGCAGCGTGATGATGGTGGCGATGAAATTGACCGAGCCGAGGGTGGTGCTGAGGCCGGCGACAACCAGGCCCGCTGCCCAGAGATCGCCGCCGGCGCCCGGCGAGAACACCTCGCTGTTCAACGGTGCGTAGGCGAACCAGCCGAAGGGAGCCGATCCGCCCGGCACGGCGAAACCCGACACCACCATCAGCCCGCCGAAGACGAACAGCCAGTACGTCAGGGCGTTGAGCCGCGGGAAGGCGACGTCGGGTGCGCCGATCTGCAGGGGCATGACGGCATTGGCGAACCCGGCGAACGTCGGGGTGGCGAAGAGCAGCATCATGACCGTGCCGTGAATGGTGAAAAGCTGGTTGTACTGCTGATTACTGACAATCTGCATGCCCGGTCTGGCCAGCTCCGCGCGCATCAGCATCGCCAGAATGCCGGCGAACAGGAAGAAGCCGAAGGAGGTGACGAGATACATATTGCCGATCACCTTGTGATCGGTGGTCGTCATGTATTTCCGGATCGCTTTACCTGCCTTGACGCGCGGATTCTGGGAGGCGTCCTGCGGCTCCCGCCGCCTGTCGTGGTCCAGCTGCGACATCGACCCTCCGAGACACTGGCGGCCGGCGGCGGGTCCCGGCCCACCACCGCGCCTCACTGTGTAGCCGCAACCGTGCGCCGCCAAACCTCGTGTCGACCATCCAGACCCGCGTGTGACGGGCCCCGGCATGCGGCCGTGATGCCGCTCATGGCCTGGGACTGCCCGACCTCAGGCTCACACCAGGACGACCGGCTGTGCCGTCGTGGTCCGTCCTGGGTCTGCTGGAAGTCCCGGGCCCCCGGGCCCCGGTGGCGATCTTCGTGGGGCGGGGAGTTGTTTCGGGCCATCGGGGCGGCCGGTTCGCCCGACGCCGTGGTTCACGATGCCTTCCGGGCCCTGGCCGCCTCGACGCACCGTGTCATCTCTTCGGCGTAAGGGAGAGCGACGCAGGCACCGATGGCGAGACCGAGGCCGGCCAAGTACTTGGCCGACAGGGGGTTTTCCTTGGGGAGCAGCTTCCAGTCGTCGGGATTGTCGCCCCCACGCAGCGTGGCCCGGACCTGGTCCGTGTGCAGACAACACGTGAAAGCCAGCGCCGCGAGCGGCAGGACCTCCAGGAAGCTGTGAATGTGCTGTTCCACCGGGCGGACCTCGCGCTCGTCGGTCGCCATGCTCACGTCCCAGAGCGCCGTGGCTCCATGAGTGATAGCGGCACCCCCCATGACGGAGAGCACGAGCGGATTCACCTTGGCGAGCAGGCCCATCGCCACGGGGACGCCTGCTTCCGTCATCATCAGTGCATGCAGTGCTGACTCACGCGTTCCGGTGGTGTCTTCGATCCGGGTACGCCGGTGCATGATCCAGTCCGCCATTGCCGGCACGAACCACAGGGGCAGGACCCCGTATATGACGAACCGTCGGTTCGCGTCCTCCACATCGAAGGAGTTCGAGGGCACCGGCAGATCGCGTGGACGACGCCACTTCTGCCAGGCACGCAGTACCGGGGTGCGTCGCAGGTTCATTTCTCCTCCAGACTCACTACATCTCCAAGGCTCTGGGCACCCCCCCGCACGCGGCAGCGACTTCGACGGTTCTCGATGCACCACTCACCTCACCACTCCTGCCAGTCGCAGAGCACGGGCCGGGTACCCCCGCCTCGTTCCTCCCACGCACGGACCGCAGCCGGACGGCTCAAACGAACGGCTCGAATGAACGGCCGAAACCGGAAGCCGGCTCCCGGACGCGCCCCCGAGGTGCCCGGCTTGCGGGCTCCGGGAGGCCGGCTTCCTCCCTTCGGCGAGTCTCGTTGTTCCCGTGGTGCACACGCTGATCCAGGCGGGAGTTTGACGACAGGCCCTGGCTAGGAGCCCTCCCGGCGCCGCAGCACCGCCCGGGTCAAGGCGACCGCCCCCAGGCCGAGGCCGAGCAGGGCGCCCGCCACCGGGGCAGGGTGGCGGGCCAGCGCGGTGACGGGCGAGCGGGCGACGGCGTGGTCGTCGAAGGTGCCGTGTGCGCCGTGGTCGTGGCCGTCCTCGCCGTCCATGGGTTCCCAGAGGTTGCTGGGCCGGTGCGCCGGGGCCGGCTCGTCGGTCTGCTGGGAGTCGAACCCGGTGCGGGCGAGATACCGGTCGAGGAGGGCCGGGGCCAGCTTGTTGGCCAGGACGGTGGCGAGGGTCGACGCGCCGATGGCGTACTGCTTGCGGTGGGGGTGGCCGGCCGCGTGGACGATGGCGCGGGCGGCGACCTCCGGTTGGTAGATCGGTGCTACCGGCTGCGGGTGACGGGGGAGCCGGGAGAGCACCCAGGCGAATTGCGGGGTGTTGACCGCGGGCATCTTCACGAGGGTGACGCTGACTTTGCTGCCTTGGTGGAGGAGTTCGGTGCGCAGGGAGGAGGTGAAGCCGTTGATGGCGTGTTTGGCTCCGCAGTAGGCCGACTGCAGTGGCACGGAGCGTTCTCCGAGTGCTGAGCCGACCTGCACGATCGTGCCTCGGTTCCGGGGAAGCATGCGTTGTAGTGCGGCGCGGGTGCCGTTGACGAACCCCAGGTAGGTCACTTCGGTGACCCGCCGGTACTCGTCCGGTTCGATCTCGGTGAACGGGGCGAAGACCGAGACGAAGCCGTTGTTGACCCACACGTCGATGGGGCCGAATGCCTCTTCCGCGGCTTGTGCCGCCGCCTCGACCTGGGCGTGGTCGGCGACATCGGTGGGGATGGCCAGGGCTCGTCCGCCCAGGGCCTCGACCTCGGCCGCGGCCGCGTCCAGACCGGTGGTTCCGCGGGCGAGGAGTACGACGTTCGCACCTCGTTCGGCGAAGAGAAGGGCGGTCGCGCGGCCGATTCCGGCGCTGGCGCCGGTGATGACGACTGTCGGGGGCATGAGCGGTCGGCTTCTTTCGGCTAGGGGGCGGTCTTGGGGGGCCGCGGCGGTTCGGGCAGCGTGGCCTCCGGGCGGGCCAGCCGTGCGGCGGCTTCGAGGAGCAGGGCGTGGACGAATGCCTGGGGCAGATTGCCCAGCAACCGGCGTTGGGCGACGTCGTACTCCTCGGCGTACAGGCCCGGTGCGCCGCAGGCGTCGCGGTTGCGCTCGAACCAGCGGTAGGCGTCGAGTTCGTGGCCTTGCTGGTGTTCGCTGAGCGCGGTGACGAAGCCGCACAGGAGGAACGCGCCTTCGGCCTTGCTGAGGGGGCGGTCGTCGTGCCGGAAGCGGTAGGCGAAGAAGCCGTCGGTCAAGTGGGTGGTGTAGGCGCGGAGGGTGGCCTGGGTGCGGGGGTCGTCGGGCGGCAGCAGGCCTCGCACGGACGGCAGCAGCAACGCAGCGTCGAGCGAAGGGTCGTCGGGGGAGCGCTGCCAGTGGCCGTCGGGGTGCAGGGCGCGTTTTTCAGTGTCGGCGAGGATGGCGTCTGCCAGGCCGGACCAGTCACGGGCGGCCGGGCCGCGAGGGGCTGCGCCGGCCATGCGGCGCAGGCCGGCGGCGCAGATCAGGCGGCTGTGGGTCCAATTGCGGTTGCCCAGTTCCCAGATTCCGGCGTCCGCCTCCCGCCACCGTCGGCGAACGGTGTCCGCGGCGATGCGGGCGGCCGCCCAGCCGTCGTCGTCCAGTCGGCCGTGCTCGGCCGCGGCGGCGAAGAGCAGCAGTGCCTCGCCGAAGCAGTCGAGCTGGAACTGCCGGTTGACGTGGTTGCCGATCCGGTCGAAGCCGCCGGGGTAGCCGGGCAGGTCGAGCGGGTGCTGGTCGGGGACGGGGTGGCCGGTCACGGTGTACGCGGGGCTGAGGCCCGGTCCGTCGGCATGCAGCCGGGCCGTGGTGAAGCGGACCGCGTCATCCAGCAGCGGGCCGGGGGCGGCGGCGGCCACGGCCTGGCCCGCATAGGCCTGATCGCGGATCCAGACGTACCGGTAGTCGTAGTTGCGGCCCTCCTCGGCGCGCTCGGGCAGGCTGGTGGTGGCCGCGGCGACCATCCCGCCCTCGGCGCTCGTCATGCCGCGCAGGAGCGCGTACGACTGCCGGGCATCGCGGACCGCGACGGTGTCGGTGAGAGCGGGGACCGCCGAGGCCCAGGCGCGCTCCGTGGCCGCCCAGGCGCGCCCCGGTTCGACGGCCGGCGTACGCAGCGCTCCGGCGCTCAGCTCCAGTACCAGATCGCGCTGCCGGCCCTCCGCCAGGTTCAGCTCCAGCGTGAACCGGTCGCCGACCTCGTCGTCCGGCCGGGCGTCCTCGGCGCCCGACCACCGCAGTGTCAGGCCGCCCAGCCGTGCCTGCCACTCGCCTTCGGCGCCGCGTCGCACCCCGTGCATCCGCTCCCGCCCATAGGACGCCACCGGATGCAGCACCACCCGCACCCGGGCCGGCCCGTCGGCGGCGACGATGCGCCGCAGCAGTACCAGCCGCCCGCTTTCCCCGGGGAAGGCCAGGGCGTCGCGGCACTCGACGATGCCGCTGCGCGTCACCCACCGGCTGCGCCAGATCAACGAACCGTCCTCGTACGCGCCTCCGGGCACGAAGGGTTCCGCCGGGGTGACGGCGTACAACCCACCGCCTCCGATGAGCGTGGCGAACACCGCGTCGTCATGCCATCGCGGCGCACACATCCAGCAGATTTCGCCGCGTGGACCGACCAGCGCGCCGCGCTCGCCGTCAGCCAGCAGCGCATAACTGCCCAAGTCCTGCGGCGGATAGCGGGGGTCTTCGCCGGGCCGGTGGTTTGTGGTCATCGTCGTCGCGCCCTCAGGCGATGCGGTACGGGTCGGCACGGTCGGCGCACAGCGTAAGCCCATGGCCGGGCGACCGGTCGTCGCCCGGCCGGACGGTCCCGCCCGCCGGATCGAGAACGCCGCTGAAGAACAGGTTCTCGATGCGCACATGGTCGTGGAACCACTCCAGGTGCCGCAGATTGGGGACCGAGGCGGCCGCATGGGTGTGGACATGCGGTGCGCAGTGGCCGGAGATCTGGAGACCGGCCGCCTCGGCCAGCGCTGCGGTCCGCAGCCAGACGGTCAGGCCGCCGCAGCGGGTGGCGTCGGCCTGCAGACAGTCCACGGCACCGGCCTGGAGGAGGTGCCAGAAGTACGGCAGCGTGTAGCCGTACTCCCCGGCCGTCACCTCGGCCGCGACGCCGGCCCGGACCTGTGCCAGGCCGGCCGTGTCGTCGGAGGAGACCGGCTCCTCGAACCAGGTGACGCCGTGCGTGTCGAGGTACGGGCCGAGCCGGATGGCCTGCTTACAGGAGAAGGCACCGTTGGCGTCGACATACAGCTCCGTGGCGTCGCCGATGCTCCGGCGGGCGAGCGCGATGCGCCGTCGATCGCGTGGCTCCGCGGTACCCCACGACTCACCGATCTTGATCTTGACCCGCGGAATGCCCTGCTCCGCGACCCAGGTGCGCAGCTGCCGGTCCTGCTGCTGGTCGTCGTACGTGGTGAAGCCGCCGCTGCCGTACACGGGTACGTCGGTGCGGCTCGCCCCCAGCAGCCCGACGAGCGGCAGCTCAAGCAGCCGTGCCTTGAGGTCCCACAGGGCGATGTCAACGGCCGAGATGGCGCCGGCGACCAGGCCGGGCCGCCCGTCATTGCGCACCGCACGGGACATCGCCTCGTTGACGCCGGGCACATCCAGCGCGCAGCGGTCGGTCACGAGGCCGGCCAGTTGCTCGTCGATGACCTGGGCGGTGGCCGCGGCTCCGTAGGTGTAGCCCAGGCCCATCGTGCCGCCGGAGCGGACCTGCGCCACGACCATCGTGGTGGAGTCCCAGGCCAGCGTGCCGTCGCCCTCGGGGGCATCGGTCGGAACGTGGTAGACCGAGGTGGTGACCGAGTCGACAACGGGGTCCGCGCCCCCTGGGAGGTGACTCACCGTCAGTCCTGGTGATGCTTCCGGCCCGGGAGAAACTCCTGGACCTTGGCCTTCAAGCCCTGCTTGACCATCGCCGTACGGTCGCTGTCGCCCTTGAGGACCGCGCTGGTCGCGGCTTCGATCTGCTCGAGGCTGGCGTGTGGGGGAATCGGCGGGACGGCGGGGTCGGTGCGGAAGTCGATGACGAAGGGCCGGTCGGCGGTGAGTGCCTGGCGCCAGGCGTCTGTCACGTCGCCGGGCTTCTCCACCCGGACGCCGCCGAGCCCGATGGACCGCGCGAAGTCGGCGTAGGGCACGTCCGGGAGCGACTGCGAGGCGAGGAACTGCGGGGCGCCGGACATCGCACGCAGCTCCCACGTCACCTGGTTGAGATCCTGGTTGTTCAGCACGGCGACGATCAGCCGTGGATCGCTCCACTCCTGCCAGTACTTGGCCGCCGTGATGAGCTCTGCCAGGCCGTTCATCTGCATCGCGCCGTCCCCGACGAGGGCCAGCGCCGGCCGGTCCGGGTGGGCGAACTTCGCGCCGATGACGTACGGCACACCAGGCCCCATGGTGGCGAGCGTTCCGGACAGGGAACCGCGCATGGTGCCGCGCATCCGCAGGTGGCGGGCGTACCAGTTGGCGGCCGAGCCGGAGTCCGCGGCCAGGATGACATCCTCCGGCAGCAGCGGATCCAGTGCGTGCACGACATATTCCGGGTTGATCGGCTCGGCCTCCACGGCGGCCCGCCGCTCCATCACCTCCCACCAGCGCGCCGTGTCCTTGGCGATCTTCTTGCGCCACTCACCGTGCTTCTTCCGCTTGAGCTGGGGCAGCAGCCGTTGCAGGGTCGCCCGGGCGTCGCCGACGAGATTGACCTCGAACGGGTAGCGCATCCCGACCATGTGCGGATCGATGTCGATCTGCACCGCCCGCGCCTGGTCCAGCTCGGGCATGAACTGCGTGTAGGGGAAGCTCGACCCGACGACGAGCAGCGTGTCGCAGTCCTGCATCAGCTCGTACGAGGGGCGGGTGCCCAGCAGGCCGATGGCGCCGGTGACATATGGCAGGTCGTCGGGGAGCGCGTCCTTGCCCAGCAGCGCCTTGGCCACGCCCGCGCTGAGCACATCTGCGACCTGCTCCACCTCCGCACGCGCACCGCGGGCACCTTGCCCGATCAGGATGGCGACCTTCTCTCCGGCGTTGAGGACGTCGGCGGCGCGGGCGAGGTCGTCCTCCGTGGGCACGGGTGCGTACGAAGCGATGCCGAGGCTGGAAGGGACCATCTTGAAGTCGTGGGTGGGCGGCGAGTAGTCCAGTTCCTGGACGTCCGCGGGCACGATCACCGCGGTCACCGTCCGCCGGCCGTAGGCGGTACGCATCGCCCGGTCGATGGCGTTCGGCAGCTGCTCGGGGACGGTCACCATCTCGCAAAAGTCGGAGGCGACGTCCTTGTACAGGCTCTGCAGATCGACTTCCTGCTGGTAGGAGCCACCCATCGCGCTGCGGTTGGTCTGGCCTACGATCGCCACGACCGGCACGTGGTCGAGCTTGGCGTCGTAGAGGCCGTTGAGCAGATGGATCGCGCCGGGCCCGGAGGTGGCCGCGCAGACACCGACCTTGCCGGAGAACTTCGCGTACCCGACGGCCTGGAAGGCTGCCATCTCCTCGTGCCGCGCCTGGATGAACTTCGGCTTGTTCTCCGCGCGTTCCCAGGCAGCAAGCAGCCCGTTGATGCCGTCACCGGCATAGGCGAAGACATGCTCGACGTCCCACTCGCGCAGGCGCTCAAGGATGTAGTCGGAGACCTTGTTCGACACGGAAACTCCTTTTTCCAGGTCAGGTGCGTCGTCGCACGAACGCCGCGCCCACCGCGATCGCCGTCGCGCCCGCGGCAGCGAGGGCTGCCGCGGTGACCAGGCGGGCGTCGCGGACATCGGGGTGCGGGCGGTCGGCGAGCCGTTCCGGATAGTGGGCGGGGGAGGGGCCGTCAAGGGCGAGCGCCAGCGCTTCGGCCAGGTGCAGTGCGGCCCGGCCGGTGCTGCCGTGGGCGATCTGGGTGCGGCAGCTGAAGCCGTCGGCCAGAACCAGCGCGCCGGGCGACGCCTCGCGCACGGCGGGCAGTACTCCCAGTTCCCCGATGTCCATCGACAGGTCGTAGTGGCCGCGTTCGAAGCCGAAGTTGCCCGCCAGGCCACAACAGCCGGCGTCCAGCACCTCGGCCTCCAGCCCGGCCTGGCGCATCAGCTCCCGGTCGGCGTCATCCTTGAGCACGGCATGCTGGTGGCAGTGGGGCTGGACCACCGCCGTCCGGGCCACCTGTGGTGGTCGCCAGCCCTCGGGGGCGTGATGCACGAGCTGTTCGGCGAGCGTGCGGACCTGCCCGGCCAGCCGTTGGACATCCAGATTCCCCGGGAACAGCTCCGGCGCATCGGCACGGAAGACCGCGGTGCACGAGGGCTCCAGCGCGACGACCGGGGTGCCCGCCTCCAGCCACGGGCTCAGCACCTCGAGGGTCCGGCGCAGCACTCGCTTCGCCGTGTTCAGCTGCCCGGTGGAAATCCACGTAAGCCCACAGCACACGCTCCGCTCGGGGACGGCGACCCGGAAGCCCGCGTCCTCCAGGACGCGCACCGCGGACTTGGCGACGTTCGGATGGAGGTGATTGCTGAACGTGTCCGGCCAGAGCACCACCGTCCGTGGATCCGTGGGGTCCGGCTGCGGCACGCCCCGGGACCGGAACCACTCGGCGAAGCTCTGCTCGGCGAAGGCGGGCGCTTCCCGCTCCGCCGCCACGCCCGCCGCCCGCTTGCCCAGCCGCGCCAGCCCCGGTGCGTGCAGTGCCGCATTGACCAGGCGCGGGGCCGCGCGGGCCAGCCGGGCCCACAACGGCAGCCAGCCCAGCGCATAGTGCGCGGCCGGACGCAGCCGACCGGCGTAGTGGTGCGAGAGGAACTCGGCCTTGTACGTCGCCATGTCGACGCCGGTGGGGCAGTCGGACTTGCATCCCTTGCAGGCCAGACACAGATCGAGCGCGTCGCGCACCTCCGTCGAGCGCCAGCCATCGGGAACGGCCGAATCGGGATGGCCGTCGAGCATCTCGAACAGCAGCCGCGCCCGGCCCCGGGTCGAATGCTCCTCCTCGCCGGTGGCCCGGTAGGACGGACACATCACCCCGCCGCTGTGGGACCGGCAATTGCCGATGCCCACGCAGCGCAGCACCGCGCGGCGGAAGGAATGCTCGTCCTCGGGGTAGCCGAAGTGCGTAGCGGGATCCGCAGGGCGCCAGGCAGCCCCCAGCCGGAGCCCCTCGTCGACCCGGCGCGGGGCGACGACCTTGCCGGGGTTCATCCGGTTGTCCGGGTCGAACAGCGCCTTGAACTCCCCGAACGCGGCCACCAGGCGCTCCCCGAACATCGTCGGCAACAGCTCGCCGCGCGCCTGCCCGTCGCCATGCTCCCCCGAGAGCGACCCGCCGTACGACACCACCAGTTCGGCGGCGCGCAGCAGGAACCGGCGGAAGTCGGCCACGCCGTCGGCGCTCTTCAGATCGAAGGGGATACGGGTGTGCACACAGCCCTGGCCGAAGTGGCCGTAGAGGGAGGGGTGGTCGTAGCCGAACTCACCGAAGAGCCTTTTCAGGTCGCGAAGGTAGTCCCCGAGTCGCTCCGGCGGAACGGCCGAGTCCTCCCAGCCCTCCCAGGTCTCGCGGTCGTCGGGCGGCCGCGCGGTCACCCCCAGACCCGCCTCGCGCGCCCTGAGCATCTGCTGCTCGCGCTGCGGATCGTCGGAGAACACCACCGACGGGTCGTCCGCGTCGCGCCCCAGCGCCCGCAGCAGATCGCGGCCCTGCTGGTCGACGTCCGCCACGGTCTCCCCGCTGAACTGCACCAGGAGCCAGCTGTCGCCCTCCGGGAGCCGCTCCAGCGAGTCCAGATAGGCGCCCTCTTCCCGCATCAGCTGCGCCATCCGCCCGTCCAGCGCCTCCAGCTGCGTGGGACGGCACGACTCCAGCAGGCGCGGCACCTCGTCCGCCGCGGTACAGATGTCGCGGTAGCCGAGCACCACCATCGACTCGCACGCCGGCACCGGGACGAGATCCAGCTCGGCCCGCAGCACGGTGACGAGCGTGCCCTCGCTGCCCACCAGGGCGCGGGCAAGATCGAAGCCGTTCTCCGGAAGCAGTGAGTCGAGGTTGTAGCCCGACACCCGCCGCGGAATCTTCGGAAAGCCCCGGCGGACGTCACCCCGATAGCGGCCGATGAGCTCGCGCGCTCCCGCATACAGCTCCGCACGCCGGCCCCCGGAGGCCACGGCCCTTTCGTACTCTTCGTCCGAGGTGGGCCCGACCCACATCCGGACGCCGTCGTAGGTGAGGACCTCCAGCCGCCGCACATTGTCCACGGTCTTGCCGTACGCCTGCGCCGAGGCCCCACACGCATTGTTGCCGATCATCCCGCCCAGCGAACAGTGGCTGTGCGTCGAGGGCTTGGGGCCGAACTTCAGCCCCACATCGGCAAGTTGCCGATTGAGCTCGTCCAGGACGATGCCCGGCTCGACCACACAGGTGCGCCGCTCCGCATCTAACGACACCAAGCGGTTGCAGTACTTCGTCCAGTCGATGACGACGGCGGTATTGGTGCACTGCCCACCCAGGCTGGTCCCGCCGCCCCGGGAGAGCACCGGCGCCCCGTACTCCGCACACACCGCGACCGCCGCTGCCCCGGCCTCGACGCTCCGGGGCACCACCACCCCGATGGGCACCTGCCGGTAATTCGAACCGTCGGTGGAGTAGGCACCCAGGCTCCCCGCGTCGAAACGGACCTCGCCTTCGACCCGCTCCGACAGAGCCCGCCGCAGGGCTTCGGTCCGCAGCCCCGAGGCTCCGCCGTCTGCGGTGCCTGCGTCGTGTCCCATCGCCCCACCTTCCGCCGGTCCGCATGCTGTGGGCAGCCACAGGACACGGGTTCCCCCGAGGGGGCACGGCTAACGCGAGGGCCGGCGTGGATTGCTCCAGGTGGCCTGTAGCCGCCGCCGGTGGACGAGCCCACCGAGGTGCGCGGTCCGCTGCCCCGCAAGCCGGACCAGGAGGGGCCGGAGACCGTGGGCCCCACCGGCCAGGCCACTGGTGCGGACCGAGCCGCGATGGCGCAGGCCGGCCCGTTCCTGACCACCGCCCAGGGCGACCGGCTGCACGACACCAACCACTCCCTCAAGGCGGGCCCCCGCGGACCGGTGCTGCTGCAAGACCACCACCTGCGGGAGAAGATCACCCACTTCGACCACGAACGGATCCCCGAGCGGGTGGTCCACGCCCGCGGTGCGGCCGCGCGCGGAGTCTTCCGCGCCTACGGCACCGCGGCGAAGATCACCGAAGCGGCGTTCCTTGCCGAGGGCGTCGAAACGCCGGTGTTCGTGCGGTTCTCCACGGTGCTGGGATCGAGGGGCTCGGCCGACACGGTCCGCGACACCCGCGGCTTCGCCACGAAGTTCTACACGGCCGAGGGCACCTTCGACCTTGCCAGTAGTCGCCGGACCGCAGCAAGAGGCACGCAGGGCGTACGAAACGGGGGACAGCGGGCGACAGCGGCCGTCCGTGCTCAGATGGAGTTCGGCGGTGAACCCGCCGCGCGAGCGCGAACCAGGCCCTCACTTGCCATAAGAGACGTTTCTGGATGCCAGAAGATCAAGGTCTTGGACTTATAGCGGGTAGCCCGCAACCCTTGCCTTCATGGGAGTGCCGCCGAACACCGCGCTGGTGGCAGCCCCGGCACCCGGCTCATCACCTACCTGAGCCGATCACACGCGCCCCCAAGAGCCAACGCACTGGAGCCGACGAATATGCGCATCAGACTCGTCCACGGACTCGCCCTGCTCTCCGCCGGTCTCCTCGCCGGCGCGTTTGGCTACGGAGCGGCCAATCTCGTCCCCACCTTCGATGCCGTACCGCTCGGCATGCGGCTGTCGTTCCATGCCGAACTGATGAAGATGAACGGCATCACCATGCAGGCGGCGATGGGCACG
The DNA here is from genome assembly GCF_040643995.1 of Streptomyces sp. NPDC047049. Taxonomy (NCBI): domain Bacteria; kingdom Bacillati; phylum Actinomycetota; class Actinomycetes; order Kitasatosporales; family Streptomycetaceae; genus Streptomyces; species Streptomyces sp. NPDC047049. The sequence continues at coordinate 123,437 of NZ_JBEYVM010000005.1, forward strand.
GCGTTCCTCAGTTCCCTGACACTCGCCGTCCTGACACGCGGCGGCGCCCGTCTGATCGCGGGTGCGGCAAGTCTGCTGACGCTCGCCTCCTTCCTGATAACCCGGCTGGGCAACGTGCCGATCAACGGCCGCATCAAGCGATGGGCGGTTACCTCAGCCCCGGCCGAGCACGCAGAGATCCTGGGGCGCTGGGAGTTGTTCAACAACATGCGCACGCTCACCGCCCTCGCAGCCTTTGGCCTGCTGATCGTCCTCGCCGTCCGCGGGCTACGTCCGGTCACCCGCCCCGAACATGATCGGGCGGCCGTCGCTGCGTCATCCGCGAGCCGCAGCCGTTAGCGTCCGCCTGCCAGAGCGGTGGCAGGTTGAGGCTGGAGGGGGCCGACGCCGTGGCGATGGTCGCGTACGGGCGGTCAGGCACGTGCCGGTGTCCAGCGCTATTCCAGCGTCGTGGTCCGTACACACGCAGCGAGTTGGCCCATCACCTGGTCGGCGGTGACGAGTTGCCCGGTGCCGATCAGGCGGCGGGCGACGACGAGCCCGGCGTCGTGGACGTCCGGGCCGGCGTCGCTTGCGGAGGCGTCGGTGACGATCCAGGGCGCGTAGCCGTGCTCGAAGGCGTCGGCGGCGGACTTCAGCACGCAGCTCTCGGTGGCGATCCCGCAGAAGACCAGGTCGGTCCAGCCTGCCTGGCGAATGAGCTCGGCAGCATCGGGGGTGAAGAGCGTGTACCCGGTCTTGTCGATGACCGCGTGGGCGTGGTCGGCGGCTTCGGCGAGGTCCGGGACGAGGTCCGTCTCGGGGGGCTCCTGGAGACGGTCCCATCGGAGGAACCGCTCGTACGGGCTGGCCGGATAGTTGAAGTAGCGGGTGAAGATCACGGGCCGGTCGGCGGCGGACCATCGGGCCACCAAGTCGCACACGGCGGGCACCGCATCACGGCTGTGGTGGTTCACGAAGCCGTTCTGCATGTCGATCACGACCAGCGCCGCGTTGCCGATGTCCATTCGCTGCCTCTCCTGCCCCGTATCCTCAGCCAACGCTCTCACGCAGAGCGTCGTGTGCGGCGCGCGGTCTCTCGGCCAGTCCGCTCGAAGAACGCCACGCCTGGTTGATCGCCGCCGACGCCATGAAATGGTCGAAGTCGGACGCAGCCATGCCGAAGTACGTATGAGGAAGGCACTGAGTTGGCGGGCCGCAGCGTGAGGGCCTGTGGTGCGTATTGCCCCCAGGGGTGGAGGGAGGGGCGGGCCTCGGCAGCATGAATGATGGCGTTGCATGGCGTGACCAGATCACAGCGTTGCGGCGTCGTGGCCGTGAATGACCGGTGGGCATGCCGCCGAAGTCATGCGGGGCGGCATCCGGAAGGAGACCGTCGGGGCCCCGGCCGCCACCGGCAGGCTCCGCCCTGCCGTCGGGGCAGGGGCGGTGCTGCTGTCACCTTTGTCGCTGGTGCGCCGGTGACGGCCTGCCGCGGTGTCACCTCACTTCGCGAGGAACGACTCTCATCAGGAGGTTGGCGGGGTGGTTGGTAGATGTCATGACTCCCCGCACCTGCGCCTCCGGGAGCGGCTCCAGACGCCACCGGCGCGCCAGGGTCGCGACCACCGTGGTCATTTCCGCGCGCGCGAACGCTTCACCGATACACCTGTGCCGTCCGGCGCCGAAGGGAAGGAACGCGCCGCGGGGAGCGGCCTTCTGGCCGGGCAGCCAGCGGTCGGGATGGAACGTCAAGGGGTCGTGGAAGTGGTGCGGGCTCCGGTGCAGGACGAGGGCGCTGAACATGAACTCGGCACCTGGAGGAAACCGGTAGCCCGCGAGTTCGACCTCCGTGGTCGCTCGTCGCATCGTGACGCCTCCGGGGTTGCGCATGCGCAGCGACTCCTCCACCACCCGCCGCGTATACGGGAGATGGCCGAGGTGTTCGAACGAAGGCGCCTCTCCGCTCCTCGTCCGCAGCTCCTCGTGGAGCTCCCGGTCGACGGCGGGGTGCCGGCCCAGCTCGTGGAAGAGCCATGCCAGCCCGCCTGCCACTGTCTCCGTGCCGGCGACCAACAGGGTGATGAGCTCGTCGTAGACCTGTTGGTCGGTCATGGTGTTGCCGCTGTCGGTGTCCTGGGCCTGCAGGAGCATCGACAGCAGGTCCGGCTGCTCGGCGGCGAGGCGGGTGCGCCGGGTGCGGATGAGGTGGTCGATGGCCCGGCGCAGCCGGTCGTGTGCGGCCGCAAGGCGGCGGTTGCCAGGCGTGGGGAGCTTCTGCCAAAGGCCGGTCGGATCGATGGCCCGGTTGTACACGCCGCGGAGCACGACGGGCACGTCGTGGCGGATGTCCGCGGCGATGTGCTCGTCGAGTGCGGTCGAGAACAGCGTGGAGGTGACGATGGCGAGGGAGAGGTCCATCATTTCCTGGGTGACGTCGACGACCTGTCCGGCCTGCCAGGAGGCGACTCGTTCTTCGGCCAGCCGCGCCATGACTCGCGCGTAGTGATCGATCTGCCGGTGATGGAAGGCGGGCTGCATCAGGCGCCGCTGGCGGAGGTGGAAGGGCCCTTCGGAGGTGGCGAGGCCCTCGCCGAGGTAGTCGCGGAGCTTCTCGAAGGAGCGGCCCTTTGCGAAGTGGCCGGCCTCGGCGACCATCACCCGGTCGACGACCTCAGGTCCGGCGAGGACGTAGGTCGGTGTGGGGCCCAGGTAGACGGCAACGATCTGGTCGTACGCGGTGAGGGAATCGAGGAATTCCAGGGGACGCCGCCACATTTCGAGTGCGTGGCCGATCAGCGGAAGGCGTCCGGGAGCGGTGGGAGGAGCCGTGCGGCGAGCAGCGGTGGCCATATGTGCCTTCCTTTGGCCGCGGGCCCGTGGCTGTCCGGCGACCGAGTAGTACTCCCCGGGACGTTATGGACCGGTGATGCGGTGCAGGCGTTCGGTACACGCCGGGAACCACCCGCCCGGCGACGTCCCCGCAGGTCGAGCAACACATGCATCACGGAAGGTAGCGCAATGGGCACTCAGTGCGATACCGGGATCTCGGTCAGTCGAGGGCACCGGGGGCTGGAATGAGCCACCCAGGTGCAGCCCGAGGCGTGCACCAGGCGGAGCCCGGAAGCGCGCGCCCGTTTCCGCGGCCCTGGGGCGCGTCTCGGACGGGTGAATTCGGGAACCTGGCCGCTTCCGGATTCACGTAGGACCGTTGGGTTGGGCGGATAGCCGGATGATCGCTCTTCGGGCGTCCCCTGCCCATTCCTGTACACGTGCTTGAGGAGACGTTCCCTTGGCTACCGCTGATCTTCCCGGTCCTGACTCGCTGCTGCGCCGCACGCTGGGGGAGTGGCGGATCGGGTTGGTGGCGTGGCGGCTGCTGGTTCTGCAGACCGCGGATCCGGCGGTCGCCGCCGGCATGGCTGACTTCTCCACCTACCGCGCGCACCCGTGGCGGCGTATCGAGCACACCATGGACAGCGGGAAGCGGCTGTTCTTCTCCGACCGCGAAGGGCTACGCCGTGAGGTTGCCCGTCTGGAGCGCACGCACCGCCGTCTGGCCGGGACCGACGAGCAGGGCAGGCCGTTCACAGCGTTGGACCCGGCGGTGCGGGTGTGGGTACTGGTGACCTTGTACGAGTGCATGACGGCGATGCGGGAACTGTCCGGACGCCCGCTGGCGCCGCCTGAACTGGATCAGATGTACGGAGAATTCCGAGCGGTGTGTACCGAGTTCGGCCTCTCCGACGACCTGTTCCCGGCCACCGCCGCGGACGTGCCCGCGTATATGGACCGCACGATCCGCGAGCGCCTCGAATACAGCGAACCCGTGCGCTACCTGCTCTTCGACATGCTCCGTGAAGCACCCGCGCCCCGCCGCCTCGGCCACCTGAAGCCGGCCTGGCCGCTTGTGCGCACGGTGGCCGCCCACGTGATCGGTGCGCTGACCATCGCGGACCTGCCGGAAGCCTTCCGCGAGCGCTTCAACGTGCCCCGAACCCGCCGTGCGGCCCTGCTGTCCTTCCTCCTGCACCGTGGGATGCGCGTGCTGATGAATGCGCTGCCCGAGCAGCGCCGCTACCGCACCCCACTGGCGGGCAACTCCTCGATTTCGGAGCCTCCCACCGCCTCCACCGACCGTCCTTCCCCGCCAAAGGCAAGCCCTGTCCGGCTTCCCGCACCACGCCGCCGCAAGGGTGCCGATTGCCGTCCGGCGCGTCTGCGCACCTTCTTCCGCCTGGTCCTCGACCAGACCGGTGACGGCCGCATCAGCTCGGCCGATCTGCAGGCCATGGCGCACAACGTGTGCTGGCCGCTCGAACTCACCCCTGAACGCGAAGTCCGCGTCTATGCCGCCTTCGAGACCTGGTGGCAGCACCTGCGGACCGGCATGGACGCTGACCACGACGGAGAGGTGACCTGCGAGGACTTCGTCACCGCCATGCTCACCGGGATCGACGCCGGGCCGGGCTATCTCGAGCAGGGGTTGCATGTCGCGGTGCGGGCGGTATTCCACGCTGCGGACACCGACGGCAGCGGACATCTGTGTGCCGATGAGTACCGCACGATCTTCGGCGGCTCCCGGGTCCACCCCGCCGAACTCAACCACGGCTTCCGCCAACTGGACCACGATGGAGACGGCCGCATCACCGAAGACGAATTCGTCCAGGCCTTCACCGCCTACTTCACCGCCCGCACCGACAACACGGCCGGCAGCCAACTCCTCGGACGCCCATAGCGGCCGATGCGGGCCGAAGCGCCGGGAGCAGCCATGATGACGCGGGTAGTTCGCTCTGGCCTTTCTCTCGACGGTGTGGGATGACCAGGCCGGTGCCGCGGTAGCCGCCGTCCGCGATGACGGTGGTCGTACCGACGGCGGCTTTCGCCCCCTACAGTTCCCCTACCTTGCAGTCGTTGCGGTTGCCGGGCAGGACTCGGTCCTCCAGCGGCAGGCCCCGCGGCCGGCCCTTGCGAACGGGGTGACCGGTGAGCCAGGAGCGCAGGCCGAGGAAACGGCTTTGCGTCCCATGTGATCGGCGTGCAAGCCGGCTCGCCGGAGGTACTGAAGATGACCAACGTTGTGTTGAAGCTGTCAGCCCGTGACTTGGTGCATGCGGACTTGGCGTCGTGCAGGTGGGCAGGGTCTGACCACCGCCTGGCTGGCGTCGCCAAGCAGTTGGAACGTGCCCGGATCGGTGAGGTCGACTACCTTGCGGTCTGCCCCGCAACCAACATCCCTGTGGCGAAGGGTGGCGTCGACCATCAGGTCAAGGACGGTGCCGGCACGTTGTGGCAACTGGCGGTCCACCCCGCATTGCAATCGTGTGGGATTGGCACGTTCCTTGTCGCAGCCGCAGAACTGCGGATCAGGAACCGCGGTCTGCGGCAGTCTGAGCTGGCTGTGGAGGAAAACAACCCCCGGGCACGTGCACGATACGAACGACTGGGATACGTCGCGTACGCCCGTCAGCCGGACTCGTGGGACGAGCAAGCCCCTGATGGATCGTTGGGCCGCTACGAAACGATCTGCCCGTTGATGCGGAAGGAACTCGCGTAGGCTCAGTCACCCTCACGGGATCTGCTGGCGAACGCGTCGTCCCAGGTCACGTAGTCGTCGGTGGCGCATCGAGCACGACCACCGCGAGATGAAACAGGCGCGCGGCTCGGCCCGCTTCGAGGGCCGCACTCGGCCCGGTAGCCACCACCACGTCACCCTCGTCTCTACCGCCCATGCCTCTGCACCCTGCAACGGCGTGTGCCTTGCGGCTCCGGTGCAGGGGCAGAAGGTGCCGTATAGCCGGAGGAGGACACCTTCTTCAGAGTTACTTCGTAAACGTGATTCCACAGTTTTCCGGTCACATACATCTTTCGGGCCCACGCATCGAAGGCGATGCCGTTGAGGACTGCGGAGTACGGGCGTGCAGGGTCAGGGTTCAGGCCGGTCATGTCAACCGAGGAGATCACTTTTCCCGTATGGGGGTCGATCTTGATGATTCTGTCCGAGTGGAAAATATTGGCATAGATGCACCCGTCCACGGTTTCCAACTCGTTGATTTTGTCAACCCTCCTACCGTTCTCGGTAACCTGGAACAGCGGCTTTTGATGGCTCGTCTCAGGGTCGATCGAGTACAAGGTGGAGCTACCGTCACTCATGATCAACTGATCGTCGAGGGAGGTGAGTCCCCACCCCTCGGCCGAGATGGAGAACTCGCCGGTCTTCTCAAGGCTCCTCTTGTCGTAGATGAACCCTTGCTTTTCCTTGTAGGTCAACTGGACGAGTTGCCCCTTGTAATCAGTTATTCCTTCGCCGAAGTGCTGTGCATCGAGGGCCTTCCGCTGGATCACCTCGCCGGAATGTACGTCCACCCGGCGGACTTCGGATTCCCCGTACCGCCCGGTGCTTTCGTAGAGCGAGCCATGGTCAGCTGTCAGCCCCTCGGTGAAGGCCTTCGGATCGTGCGGATAGACGTTCCGCACCTTGTACCGGTACTGATCCGGTCCGCTGTCGCCCCCGCCCTTGTCTGTGGTCCGGCACGCACTCTGCCGGTGCTGAGGGGCGGCGGCGCCGGAAACGGTGAGTGCGGACACCAGACAGGTCAGAACGGTGCAGCAAGTCGCACCGCGTGCGGCATGGGATATATGCATGCTGAATTCCTGTGTAGTGCTGGAAAAGAATATCCGCATTCAGCGAGTGGGAGCCGGACGTCCGCGCCTCCATACCTGTTGGTGCCGGTGGGCCGGGTGTGTCGCCTCCCGGCCGACCTGGCTTTGGTTTCGCGACGGGGCCAGGCGGCATGCATGGTGCCGCAGCGTTAGCCGGGGGGAGTGCCGTAGCTGTCGTCATGCGCCCGCCGGGGAATACGGGACAGCCCTTAGATGAACTCTGCGGAGTCTGCGCGAAGTCGACGACCTCCGTCAGTTCGGGCCATTGTGCAGCATCGGTGCCCAGGAAGACGCCGGGCAGGCCGCACCCGGCGGAGGTCACGAAGACGTCGGCGGCGCCCCATTCCCGTTCTGCCGCGACCAGCAGCTGCTCGGTGTGGCCGGCCTGCGTCATCTCGCCGGCGAGGGGAAGCACCGCACCGGGCTGTCCGGCCGGTCCCTCGGTGGGTTGCCCGAGAGAACTGGCGACCACCACCTCCCCGCCCTCCTGGACGAGGAGTCCGGTGTGCGCGAGTGGAGCGTAGCGGACGTTGCGCTAGAAGGGTGGTTCGCCCAGAAGTGCGCGCTGCCTGCTCCGTCCGAGTCCAGTGCGTGCACTCGTGGACGGCCAACTCGCGTCACCGGAGAGCGAGGACCGGGAGCGAGGCGGGGGGGAACGCCCGGGCGGGCCCGGGGCCGGGGTGGCGCGGTGGCCGAAGTCTTGCTTTCCGTTCGGTGGCACTGCCGAAACCGCACTCCGCAGGCGAGGTCAAAAACCGCTCCAAGAAGGCCTCGCCGCGGCCGGACCTGGTGCGGGACGGGCATAGCGCATGAATGGAGTAACGGGTTTTGCACCTGTCGAGTCGAATCCACGCCAAATTTTGGAGCGCCCTTCACGGCTTTGAAAGCACCCGCAATGACCAATGCTTCCGGAAATGGCAGGCTTGAGGTAGCAGTTCGGATCCAGCCTCAAACGGGGGTCGGATCTGAGTATTGAAACGGTAAATACACAGAAGATGTCTCGCATTCTGGGACCGATGGTTTTCCGCCTGCGGCCCGGAGCTGCGGCGCTCGACGTACCCGGCGCACGGGCCGCACAGTCTTGGCCTGGCCGAAGGCACGGGGGACGCTTCGACCTGGACGGCTTTGGCCGCGTCGTGGCTTCGCGAACGTGCGGAAGCCTGAGGGCGGATGTCCGCCGGCTCCGGGCCAGAGGTGTGGTTCGCCGATCGCCCGGGGCGACCATGGGCCGGCTTCGCAGTCACGTCCTGCCGTTGGATTCCCGTGTTCAGGAGCCCTTGGCGATCGCGATGATGACTGCGTCGCCGCCGAGGTTTACGCCGGCATGACGGAGCAGGTCGTCCAAGCCACAATCTCCATCGGGGCACCACGAGCACCGTGCTACGTGGTGATCGAGGGGGAGGCGCTGACCGTCAAGCCGATCAGCATCCCCGCGGACTTCCAGGAAATCCAGCTGGGTGTCTATCAGCACCTGTGCGACGACAACTGCGAGCCGTGCTTCGACGGAGACGCCAGCTACCCGTCGTCACAATTCTGGGCCCTTGCCCAGCGCGATCACATGTGGCGGACCTTATGCCAGTCGGCGCTGTGCCACATCCGAAGTGGCCTGCGGCCGCAGGCTGACGGCTGGGAGGCGGATGTGGCCGGCGGGCGGCTTCTCGCCTGTCGGGCCGCGCTTTAGACTGCGACGGCTCCGAAATCTGGCGATTTTCTGGAGGGTGTGCAGGATGAGGCGAACTCTCATGACCGCATTGGCTGCGGCGGCGCTGGTCGTGTCCTGGGGCGGTACTGCCTCTGCTTCCGGCGCCCCGCCGCGCACCACGCACGGTCCTTGCCAGTACACCCAGACCCCGGAAGAGCCGGCGGCGCGGCGGGTTCCCCTGCCGCCCGATCCGCGGCACACCCCCAGCCACGGCACGGTCGGTATGGCTGTCCGGACCAGCCAGGGCCCCCTCCCGCTGCGTCTGGACCGGGCGAAGGCGCCGTGCACGGTCCAGAGCTTCGTACACCTGGCGCGGCACCGGTTCTACGACCGTACGGTGTGCCATCGACTGACGGCGTATCCGACGCTGAAGGTCCTGCAGTGTGGCGACCCGACCAGTACTGGCGAGGGCGGGCCGGGGTACAAGTACAAGGACGAGCTGCCGGTGGACCTACCGCCGGCACCGAGCGACCCGACCGGCGTCCGTCGCCTTTACGGGCGCGGCTTGCTGGCGATGGCCAACGCCGGTCCGAACACGAACGGTTCGCAATTCTTCGTCGTCTACGGCGACTCCGCGCTGCGACCGAACTACACGGTGTTCGGCACGGTCGGTGCCGCCGGCCTGAAGACTCTCGACAAGATCGCCGCCGGCGGTATCGAACCAACTGCGCAGGACCCGGCCCCTGTCGACGGCACGCCCGTGCTGCGGACCGAGCTGGTCAGCGTCCGGCCGTCCTGCCTGCCCTGACGCGAATTGTGGGAGGGTGCGACGCCCTGTCGTCATCAGCCCGGGAGGGTTCGCAACAGCGGATCAACCGACGCGACGCCGAAAGCGCACGCGGTCGTCATCAGCCCAGGAGGGACCAAGAGGTGGCGAACCCTCCTGGGCTGATGACGAGCCCTGGCGCTGTACGAAGCCGCCGAACTGCAACTGCTCAGCGCCAGCGACGGCGCCTGTGCGCCCTGCAGGGCCAGGCAGGCCGTCTGTGGAGATGCTGGTCATGGGCGAGCTTCACACCCCCGCAGGGCAGCGGCCTGTGGTTCACGCGGTGCGTCGGGGCAATCTTGCTGGCGTTCCGGGGCTCTCCGTGCAAGGGCCTGTTGGGACCACACCACGGGGAGCGATGCCCCGCCTTGATGACGGGCGTCCGGTGCGCTCTCTCAGACGCTCAACTGACCTGCGAATACCGAATTTGTATCGCGGGGATGATACTCCGTCGGGCGATGGCCGAAGGTGGCCCCCGTGAGGTCAGGGCCGCTGAGCGGCATGTTTGCATGTGTTGGTGATCGTTAACGCACAGGAAATATCCGAGCCGCGGACGTACGTGGACCGCATTCTGGAGCACTGGAACAAGGACGAGGACGCCGAGGCGCTCGTCCAGGGGACGCAGCGGCTGACCAGAGGGGAAGCCCGGCGGCAACTGTTCAGGCTGGGGCATGCGCTGCGGGGGCAGGGGCTCGCGCCCGGCGACGGGGTGGGGCTTTTTCTGGCCAACCGTGTCGAATCCGTCCTCGTTCAGCTCGCCGTCCATCTCATCGGCTGCCGCGTCGTCTTCTTGCCGCCCGAGCCGGGGCCCGGCGAACTCGCCGCGCTCGTCGAGCAGTCCCGGGCGCGCGCCGTGGTCACCGACCCGCTCTTCGCGGAACGGGCCGCCGATGCGGCCGGCCGCAGCGTCCACGCCCCCACACTGCTCAGCCTCGGCCCTTGTGAGCAGCGGTGCGCGGACCTGCTGGCCCTGGCGGCCGAGTGCCCGGACGCGCGCCCCGACGGTGTGCCCGCCCCGGGAGCGGACGAGGCCGTTACCGTCCTCTACACCGGCGGAACCCTGGGCCGCCCCAAGCTTGCCGCGCACACCCACCGGCTCTACGACACGCTGGTCGACCTGGTGACGGACGCAGCGGAGGACTCCGGCCCCGCGTTCTTCCCGACCATGGACCCGAGCACGGACAGGGTGCTCGCCGCCACGCTGCTCACGCACGGCAGCGGCCATATCACCTCGATCCAGGCCCTGGTGACGGGGTCCGCCCTGGTCGTGCTGCCCGAGTTCGAAGCGGGCGCGGCGCTGACGGTGCTGCGCGAGGAGCGGATCACCGCCACCCTGTTCGTGCCGCCCATGATGTACGCGGTGCTCGACCATCCGGAGTGCAAGCCGGGCGTCCTGCCCGCGCTGCGGCAGATCGTCGTGGGCGGCGCGGCCACGTCGCCCAGCCGGCTGCAGCAGGCGGTCGAGGTCTTCGGGCCGGTGCTCGGCCAGGGCTACGGGCAGTCGGAGGCGCTCGGCATCGCCGCGTTCGGCGCGGAGGAGCTCGCTTCGGAGTGTGCCCTGCGCCCCGAGCTCTGGCGCAGCTGCGGTCGCGCGATATCCGACACCGAGATCGAGATCCGTGCCGAGGACAGCACTGCGGCGTTGCCCGTCCGGCAGGTCGGCGAGGTGTGTGTCCGGGGCAACGCGGTGATGCTCGGCTACTACGAGGACCCGGAGCGCACCGCGGCGGCACTGCAGGACGGCTGGCTGCGCACCGGCGACCTGGGCTACCTCGACGCCGAGGGCTACCTCTATCTCGTCGACCGGGCCAAGGACATCATCGTCACCGGCAGCACCAGCGACAACGTCTACTCCAGAGTCCTGGAGGACTTCCTGCTCACGCTGCCCGGTGTGCGCAACGCGGCGGCGCTGGGCGTGCCGGACGAGGAGTACGGGGAGGCCGTACAGATCTTCCTTGCCACGGCCGAGGGTGTCGAGATCGACCCGGAGGCGGTCGGCGCGGCGGTGACCGCCGAGCTGGGAGAGCTGTACACGCCCCGGAAGACGGTGCTGCTTGACCAGCTGCCGACGACCAAGGTCGGCAAGGTGGACAAGAAGGCGCTGCGCGCCGCGTGGACGAGCGGCGCCTCGACCACGCCGTAGGCTCTGTTGTTATGGAGGCACCCGGCCGGTTGGGGGTCAAGTGCGCTGTGAACACAGGGTTGTGTTGGCGCGCCTCGACCGGCTGTGCCTCCCCTGTGAAAGAGCGGAAGTGCGGGGCAGCTGTCCTCTGGGTGCCCTACCGAGGTCGCAGAGGCTGTGTTCGTGCTGGAGCCTCCCGGGCTCGATCCCCTCACCGAGGGACACGTCGCCATCTGGATCCCGGACGGGTGGGTCACCCTCGGTGACGAGCGTGCTGACCTGGGCGGCGCGCACTGCCTGGTGAGTGCAGGGAACCGGTCGGCGGCGGAGCACTGGATTTCTCTCCCGCCCGCACAGGCCCACGGCAACCCGACGATCCGGTGCCGACATCCCTGCCTACCTGGCCGCGGGCTCCGCGGGCAGGTTGAAGACGTGGCCCGGCGTGACGATCTTCGTGATCTCCTCGCCGAAAAGGGTGGTGGGCTCCTGGTTGTCGTGGTCGATGTCGGTGTTCAGCAGGACGACGAGGGTCGCCCGTGCCGACGGCAGATAGACCACCAGGGACTCGTAGCCCGGCAGCGAACCGTTGTGCCCGATCCACCCCTGGACGCTGAAGAGACCGAGGCCGTACCCGATGCCCGGGATGGGGGTCGGGGGTGTGGTGAGCCGCTGCTTCTGGAGGTCGGGACTGATCAGGTCGCCGCCGCCGGGCAGTTTGCCCGTGGCCACCGCACGCGCCCATACGCGCAGGTCCTGCAGATTGGAGATCATCGCGCCGGCCGCCCAGGCCCATGAAGGGTTCCAGTCGGCCGCGTCCTGGACGTCCCCGTTCGCGGTCTGGGTCGTGTATCCCTGCGCGTGCGGGATCGGGAACGTGGCGTCGGCCGGCAGGAGCGTGTGGTCCAGACCGGTCGGTTTCAGGACGTCCTTCTTGATGTAGTCGCGCAGTCGCTGACCGGTGACCTTCTCGATGACGAGGCCGAGCAGGATGAGGTTGGTGTTGGAGTACTCGAACTTCTTTCCCGGCGGGAACAGCACAGGGTGCTGGAAGGCGTAGCCGAGCAACTGCGGCGGGGCGAAAGGCTGGTATGGGTCGTTCGTCAGCGCCTCGTAGAAGGCCTCGTCCTTGGAGTAGTTGAACAGGCCGCTGCGCATCCCGGCCAGCTCGCGCAGGGTGATCTTGCTTCCGTTGGGTACGCCTTCGACGTACTTCCCGATCGGATCGTCCAGGTTCACCTTGTGCCGGTCGACCAACTGCAGCAGCGCCGTCACGGTGAACGTCTTGGTCACGCTCCCGATCCGCATGTACAGACCCGGCGACATGGCCTGGCCGTTGCTCTGGTTGGCGAGCCCGAAGGACCGCACATAGTTACCGTCGGGCGTCCACAGTCCCACGGTCACACCCGGGATGTTCGCCTCCTGCATGATCCGCTGGACGACGGTGTCGAGTTGCAGCGTCACGCCAGGGGTGATGTCACGAACCTCGTCCGGGGACGCCGATGGGGAAACGGACGGCGACGGTTTCGCCGACACGGCGGGGCCACCGCATCCGGCCACGCCCGCGACCGGCAGTGCGAACATCCCTGCCGCGGTAGCCGCCGCGGCCGCCCGACGCAAACGTATTCGGAAATGCGTCATGGAGTGACTCCCCACCATGCGAGGACACGTTCCGCAACTCCCAGCCCGAGCATGTGTGCACACCCGTGTGAGCACGAGCGCGGGATGAACATGTGTCCGCCTACGGCGCGACTGCACAGAAGCCGCAGGTCACGGCCGTGCCCTGGGACACGGGCCGCAAGGTCCTGAACCTCCAGCTTAGGAGCGCCCGCGCCCTGCCGCGCGTCGGCGCCGTGCGCAATCCGGTCGGCGCCGTCCGGGTGGTCCCCTCAGCCTTGGGCCCGCAGCCCGCAGCCCGCAGTCCGCAGCCCGGACCCCAGGGCCCTGTGGTCGGCCTCGCGCCTGCCGGGCGACGCCCGGCCTGTCCCGCGGGCGGACGACGGGAGTTACGACAGGGCCCGGCGCGGCGGCGCCGTGGTCGCGCGGACCACGAGTCGCGGCGCGATGACGGTCTCGGGGTCCGGCGCCGCCTCCGCCTCCATTCGGGCGATGGCCCGGCCGACGGCGGGTTCCGCCAGGCGTGGGATGTCCTGTCCGACAGTGGTCAGGTCGATGTGGGCGAGGCGGGCCAGGCAGCTGTCGTCGAAGCCGACCACGGACATCTCGCCGGGGACGGGGGCACCGGCGCACAGGAAGGCGGCGTCGAGGACGCCCGTCGCACAGCGGCGTTGAAGGCGAGGACCGCGCTGGGCCGCGGACGGGTGGCCAGCAGAGTGCGGACGGTCGCGGCGCCGTCCTCCTCGGTGAGTCCGCCGGGCAGGACGCAGATGTGGTCGGCGAGGCCGTGGCGGGTCATCGCGGTGCGGTAGCCACGGCGGCGGTGCCCGGTGCCCTGCCTCCGTCGATGTGAGCGATGTCACGGTGTCCGAGTGTCACGAGGTGGTCGACGGCCTGGCGGGCGCCCTCGTCGTCGGCGGTCCGTACGACGTCCACGCCGGGTACCGCCGGGCGCAGCCGGCGGGCAGCGACCGGAGCTTGGGAGCGACGAGGGGCTCCCACGTTCCCAGCAACGGGCGCCCCTCGTCGTCGAAGAGAACCAGGGACCAGCCGTCCCCAGCCGTGGCAGCTTGTAGTCGGTGCTTGCCGGAGCAGGAGACATGCTCGCGTAGCGAGGATTGCGGAGCATCCTTGCGATCATTGTGGACGACCAGGTGCTCGCGGCGGGGGGCTTGATCCCTTCTGCGTTGAAGGCCTTGGCGATACTGTAGGCCGATTCCCCCGACATGAAGTCCTGGAAGATCCGGACGACGACGTCGGTCTCGTCCGGAAGAAGCTGCCCCTTGTGCTCGCCTTTGCGGACCCAGCCGTAGGCGATGCGGCCCTGGGCGATTCCGTTCTGGGCGGCAGAGAGACTGACGAGCGACGCGGCGGGCGGTGTCCTCGGAGGGCTTGAGCGCCATCACGCACATCATGCGTGCCATGTGACGGTCGCTGTCGTTGATGAGGTTCATGCGGCCGCCGGTAGCGCCGGTGACCGGCCGCTTGACGTACTCGACGATGTCGGTGAGATCTTCGAGATCTTGAGGCTGGCGGTCGACACCGGCTTCGAGGCCGAAGCGGTCGGAGGAGATGCGCAGGTAGGCGCCAGGACGCTTGGGGCGTATGCCGCAAGGCGGTCGTAGAGGTTGAGGGTGACTTGGCCGCCGCGGGCGTGGGCGGGGACCTCGAAGTCCTCCCAGACGGTGGGGGCTGCTGTGGGCACGATGTCGGCTCCTGGTGCTCGTCGGCTCCGATACCGGGTACTTTCCGCCGAACTCAGGGGTTTGGTGATGCCGTGGATCCGCTGTACGGTCTGCGGCCGCGCACCTGGATACTGATCACCATGCGCACTGACTTTGATCCCGCTGCCATGTCCCGCAACGAGTTCTACAAGCTCCTGACCGCGGTGGTCGTGCCGCGGCCCATCGCCTGGGTGTCGACGATCAGCCCTGATGGTGCTTCTGCGAACCTGGCCCCCCACTCCTTCTTCACGATCGCGAGTGTCGCGCCGCCCGTGGTGCAGTTCAGCTCCGTCGGTCGCAAGGACACCCTGCGCAATGTCGAGGCGACCGGGCAGTTCGTGGTCAACCTTGCGCCCGAGGGGCTCTTCGGGCAGATCAATGACACGGGCACCGACTTTCCGCACGGGGTGAGCGAGTTCGAGGCGGCCGGGATAGCCACCGAGCCGAGTTTGCGTGTCAAGCCTCCGCGGGTGGCGGCCTCGCCGGTGGCGCTGGAGTGTGAGGTGCACAGCACGCTGGGCATCGGGGATTCCACCGTCGTGTTCGGGCGCGTGGTGCATGCCGCGGTCTCGCAGGACGTACTGGTCGACGGCCATCCCGAGATCTCCCGGCTGAAGCCCCTGTCGCGGCTGGGGAAGGACGAATGGAGCACGGTTGGTGAGGTGCGGGAGATTTCCCGTATTCGCCACGCGGACTGGCGGGGGCCGGCGGGCAATCGGTAGGAGATCGACAGGAGGCGGAGCGGAGTCTCCGGGGAGGGGGCTTTCGTGCTCGGCCGGTGCCCGTTTTCGTGCGCGGTCAGCGGCCGGGCCGGCTACCTGTTGACCAGGGAGCGTGACATGGGGTGGCGATGTCGTCCCGCCCATGACGCACCCGGCGGTCCGGCTGGTGCTTCGGCTGGTCCCCGAACCTCAACCCCGCCCGACCGGGGTGAGGGAACTCCTGGTGGACGGCGTGCCGTTCGGGCGGCAGCAGGCGCCGCTGGGCAACGTGCTGCGGATGGCGGCCCCCGGGGCCGAGCAGCGACTGATCCCGGGCATACCGGGGGCTGTCCGGTTCGGCGGGCTGCCGGCCGGCATGAAGCAGGTCGAGCTGTGGCTGCCGCAGCAGACCCCCACGGAACTGGTGGGCCTGCGTGCCGACGGCGAGGTGTTGGCGCCGCTGCCGGACGGGCGACGCCGTTGGGTGCACTACGGCAGTTCCATCAGCCACTGCCTGGAGGTCGACGGCCCGACCGGCACCTGGCCGGTGGGGCGGCAATGCTCGGGGGAGTGGAGGTGATCAATCTCGGCCAGGCGGGCAACGAGATGCTGGATCCCTATGTCGCCCGGACGATCCGCGATCTTCCGAGACCCCGCTGCTGCTGATCTCCCCGGTGAGCTGTCCGACCTTCGAGGAGCGTCCCGGTCCGGTCGCGATGGGTGCGGACGGGAAGATCACGGCCCTGGGTGACCCGGCGGACGTGACCGGTGGGGCTTTGTCGCTGACTTTGGTGCGTGCCGAGCTGGCCCGGATCGTGGCGGTCCGGCGGGCGCACGATCCCCATCTGCACTATCTCGACGGACGCGAACTGCTCGGGCCCGACGAGGTGGCCGACCTGCCTGATGGCCTGCATCCCACCGCCGCCGCGTACCGCCGGATGGGCAAGCGTTTCGCTGCACACGCCTTTGTGGACGGCGGTCCGTTCGGCTGACCACCCTGGCTCCGGGCCCGTGCTGGGTGTGGGTGCGGAGCCCGGTAGGACGTGGCGCTGCAGTTCCGTGACGAGGCGCTGACGGGCCGACGGGGCCACCTCCCCCGGGCCCGGAGGCTGCCGCTCCACCGTGCGTAGCAGCAGCCCGTCGGCCTGGACGGCGTTGCTGGTACCGGCGAGTGCGGTGGCTGCCCGCTCCACCCCCGCGTCGGCGAGCACGGCCTCGGTCGGCACCGCGACTTCCAACACCCTTGCATTTTCGGAAGGTTCACCGCTTCCGGCGCCCTACCACCGCGCCGATTTCGTCCGGAGGACGGAGGTCGGCGCGCAGCCATTCCGCCCCGTCGGGGCTGCCGGGCCGGGTCGCGTAGATCGCCGCCACTGCCCGGCCGACCGCCGTCGCCTGCCGGACCAGCTCCCTGCCGAGGAAGCCGCTGCCACCGATGGCGAGAAGGGTCATGGCACGACACGGTATGCCGGGCCGGCGCCCGGCGGGGCAGGAAGCGTGCCCTTCAATCCCCCTGGACGATTTCCCCGGCGCCGAACCGCAACGCGCAATCCCCCATCTCCGCGCTGCCGACCAGCAGCTGTACCAGCTCGATCGACCATTTCCAGTCGCAGTTCTTCACCCCGAGCAGGGCCGCCAGCACCTCGTGCAGCGGCATCCCGAGGTACCGCCGCTTGAGGCCCGTTCGAGAGGGACCCGTACGCCATCCAAGTCCGCTTCTGCCACATGGCCTTGCCCCACCAGCCACTGCCCGACGAACGTCCGCTCCACCTGCCGCCCTTGGCGCTGTGCCGCCTGCGTCAGGCTGCCGCGCAGAGCCTGGGCGCCGGTGCCCTCGCACAAACCGCTCAGCCAGGCGGCGAGTTCCGGGCGGAGGATGAAGGAGGTGCCGTTGTCCTGGCAGACGCTGCGCTGCTTCCGCCAATCGCTGATCTTGTCGAGCGCTGCGTACTGCTCGTCCCCGGTGAAGCCGTCGTGATCGGGACCGCGGCCGAAGTTCTTCAGGTTCGTCTGCTGGGTGATGGCGGTTCCGCTGCTGCTGACCATGGTGGCGTTGGACTCGCCGCCAGGCCCGGGGAAGTTCCCCGCCATGGTGTAGATGAAGCCGTTGAGATCGTCGGGCGAGGAGAGGTCGAGACCCATCTGGCTGGCCGTCCGGATGACGTCGTAGTAGTAGAGGTGGGCACCGGACGCCTTGATCGCCTGCTCCACGGTCTCGCTGAGCAGCACGCTCTCAACGGAGTTCTCCACCAGGTCGATCCCACCGGCCGCGCCCAGTTCTGGCAGCAGACCGACGTGGCTCTCCCCGACGTTCCCCAGCCCGATCCGCTGGGCCGCCCCGTCTCCCTTCAGCTCGTTGAGGACCTGCCAGGCAGCCCGGAGCGTCTGAGGGTCCGCATCCAGGTTGTGGATGACCAGGGCGTCCAACCTGCCGCCGAAGAGCCCGGCGACGCCGTGCCAGCGGCGGCGCAGGCCGTCGGCCGGCTCGCCGTTGCGGACGTCGAACTTGTAGAGGATCTCGTAGCTGTCCCGGGGCAGGCCCCGCAGCGCCTCGGCGACGAGGCCGTTGTTGCGGTAGCTCTCCGCGGTGTCGAAGGGGCGATATCCGGCCTGGACCGCCGAGGCCAGCTGTTCCTCGTCCCGCCCGTTCACTCCGAAGACCAGCCATGGCGCGGCGGTCTTCGGCGGTGCCGAGTCGGTGGGCGGTTAGACCATGCGCTGGACGATGGCATGGCCGGCCGAGCTTTGGAGCGCGAGGAGACCGGCGGTGGAGAGGGGCGTCGGAGAAGCGGTGGAATTCCGGCGGGGCGGTGCGGCTGCTGTTACGGCGCCAGGCCGGGGCCGACTGCCCTGTTGCGGGTGTGCATGCATGGCTCCCACCTCAAGTGGTCGGTGGGTCGCGGATGAACGTAGTGGAGGTGCGGACGGCGCGGTAGGCGGCCGTAGGGGTGCACTTTCTCAACTTCCTTGCAGAAACGTTCAGTTGGGGAACGAAGGAAACATCAGTGCACTGCTATTCGCTCACGCGTTCCTTGTTTGGCTTTCACGCTAACTCGTTCGTATGAATGTGGCGTTCGGGGGAGTGCCGTTTCGCTGCTGCGAGAAAATACCGTTGGTTCATTCGGTGCAGCGTGCGTGGGAGGGATTGGTATGGCAAACCCTGAGGAATGGGCAGTGGCCGGAAATCGGGTGCCGCATTCCATCGCGATCGGTCCGAGGAAATATCTCTGGGTGACTACCTCCAACAATGCTCTGATCAAGGTCAATCCGAACGGGCCGGAAACGCAGGCCCCGATCACCAGGGATATCCCGCAGTACACCGCCGGGCTCGCCAACGATCCGGATCCCACGCGCGACCGCAAGTGCATCTGGTTCGCCTCCCCCGCCGGACCGCAGTCCATCGACCCCATCTACGAATTCGACGTGGACGAGGAGGAGTTCCGCAAGCACGACCTGGAGCCCGACGCCCTGGCCCAGACCGTGTCCGCATTCACGGTCAAGGACCCCGGAAGCCCGGACGACAAGCCGACCTATTCGCACTACATCGCTTTCGCCGAGCCCAAGTACTCGTACGTCGGCCACATCCTGGTCGGCGAAAGGCCGGTCACCAAGCATCCGCTCCCCAGGGACGACGCCAACTTCAGCACCTATTTGTGGTCCGTGGCGGTAAGTGTCAGCGGTGACGAGTACACGTACTGGGCGACTGGTCGGAACAGGGAATCCCGGTCGAAGAACGGCCTGTACACCTACACGCCGCGCCGGCACGGCAGCAAGTGGGAGCGCATCGAACTCCCGCACTCCGGCAGTCCGATCCACGTCATCACGGACTCCACGTGCGTCTGGTTCGGGTCGATCAATCCCAACAAGCTGAACCGGTACGAGATCAAGGAAAACTCCATCACATACTCCGAATACACTCTTCCCGACGAGCCACGGCAGTTGCTGAAGGGGCCGGACAACATGATCTGGGTGGCCGGTGGCGGTCATATTCACCGCTTCAGGACGAACCGTGAGGTCAAATATGTGGATTCGGTGGCCCTGCTGTCCGGGAGCGAGGCAGAGGGGCTCTGTCTGAGCCCTGAGCAAAAGGACGGGAACGGCAAGCTCATCAAGAACGCCGAGATCTGGTACACCAGCCCCAAGAGCAAGAAAATCGGGCGGTACATCGTCCCGGCGGCCCCCTCGTTCCGGCTCGGAAAGACCCAATTGGTCAGTCAGCCGACGGACACGGTCGCCCCGGGCGAACTCGTCCCCGTCCCGATGGTCGCTTCGTACGTCTCCAACGCCGAGCCGACCCCGGGCATCCCGCTCACCTGCCGAGTGGTGTCCTCGGACCCCGACAACAGCACCACCGCCTTCGCCGACGGCACCACCGAGTGCGTCATCCAGACCGACACCACCGGCACGGGGTACTTCCCGCCGCTGCGGGCGGGTTCGACGGAGGAGGAGCTGGAACTGGAGATCAGCTACTCCGGGACCGAGGAGCCCACCCGGGCCCCGTTGACCGTCAAGCAGCCGGACGACAACTGACCGGTCCGGACCAGGAGGAGGAAGGCGAACACGATGGACACCCCCCAGTCCCCCAATCACTTCGACCTCAGCGGCTCGGCCAAACCGGTCGCCCTCGCGCCGCCGCTGGCCGGCGACCCGTACGTCTGGTTCGTCACCGGCGCCGCCGAGATCGGGCGCTTCAAGACCGCCGCCCCGCACGACAGCAAGGTCTTCCCACCTGGTTACCCCTCGCCCCGACAGGCCGGAACGCTCGCCACCCGGATCGGCACGATCTGGACCTACGCGCACAACAGCGACGACGGCCGGGTGGTCACCTGTACCGCGTCCGGCGACTACACGACGGGCGGCACCGGACCCAACGCCCTCTGCCTGGCCCTGGCCTTCGGCTCGGACGGTGATGAGAAGGAACGCCTCGTCGCCACCAACCACGGCCGCAAGGGGCTCCTTCTCATCGAGATGAGGAAGGGGGCGGTGGCGTACTCCGGCAACTACGAGGCGGCGCTGTACGGCCTGGCCATCGGGGCCGGCAACCCCACGGAGTACTGGATCACCTGCCCGGAGAAGAAGCGGCTGCTGACCTTCGACGCCGCGACGGGCAAGTTCTCCCCCCATCCGGTCGAGCTCGATTTCGAGCCGCGGGCCGTGGCCGTCTCCGAGGCGATGCCGCGGATGGTCTGGGTGGCGACCACCACCAAGAAGATCGCCCGGTACAACGCGGACGACCCCGGGACGGTCTACGTCGACACGCCCGCGGTCCCCGGGCGGCTGCTCGTCCTGGCCGACGGCGCGCTCTGGTTCACCATGCCGGACGCTGACCAGATCGGCTGGATCGAGGCGGGCGGCACCGAGGTGGCCGGCACCATCTCGACCGGCAAGGGCAGCAGGCCGTCCGGGCTCGCGGTCGACCGGAACGGAACACTGTGGACCTCCCTGGAAGGCACGGGGCAGATGTTCCGGGTCTCCGAGTACCAGCTGATCCCCCTCTCCGGGCAGGGCCAGAACGCCGGCGTCGGTACCGACTTCCCCCAGCCGCTGGTGGTGAAGGCGGAACGGCTGGACCAAGACCCGCAGGAGGGGGCGGCGATCACCTTCACGATCGTCGGCGACGAAGCCCGCTTCCCGGGCGACAAGAGGATCGACGAGCGGACTACCGGCAAGGACGGCAAGGCCACCAGCGCCTTGCTGCACGCCGAGTCACCGGGCACCTTCTCGGTCACCGCCGAGTGGAAGGAGGAGGGCGGCTTCACCCGCTTCGAGAACCTCACCGTGCAGGCGGTCGTCGGCAACGCGGATTCCACCCGCTATGTCTCCGGTGCGGGTCAACACGTCGATCCCGAAACGGACTTCCCGGAGCCGCTGAGGGTGAAGGTGGTCGACAAGAACGGTGCTCCGGTGCCGGACGTGCTGGTCAGCTTCCGGATCACGCCCAGCAAGCAGGCGAGTTTCCCCAACGGCAAGCCGTCCGCCAACGTCAAGAGCGACAAGGTCGGGATCGCCACCGCGCCGACCCTCACCGCCGGCGAGCAGTCCGCCTCGTTGAAGATCGAGGTATTTGCGGCGAACACCGAGGCGGGGACCGTACTGCGCGAGTACATCAACTGAGAAAACCGGAAAATACAGCGTCTCATCGTCTCTATACGGGAGATCAGGAATGCAGCAGCAGACCTCCGGGCTGCGCACCGAGTTCGCGTTCGAGCTGCCACATGGATATGTGGACGGCAGCGGAACCGTGCATCGGCGGGGCACCATGCGCCTGGCCACCGCGCGGGACGAGCTGTCGCCGCTGATCGACCAGCGGGTGCGGGAGAACCCGGCGTATCTCGGGGTCGTGCTGCTGAGCCTGGTGATCACCGAACTGGGGACGCTGACGGACATCCATGCCGAGGTCGTGGAGCAGCTGTTCGCGGCGGACCTGGCCTACCTCCAGGACGTCTACCGCGAGATCAACGGCCTGGGCGCCGAACACCGGGCGGTTGCCTGTCCGTCCTGCGGTACGCACTTCGCCGTGCCGGGGCCGGTAGCGGGTGACCGCCTGGGGGAAACCTGACGCACCCGGCGGGCCGGCTGCGGGAGGAGTCCGCGTACATCGCCTACCACTTCCACTGGGCGTACGCGGACATCCTCGGCCTCCCGCACGGTGAACGGCGCGCCTGGGTGCGCGAGATCGCCCGGCTCAACCAGGCACGGGCGGAGAACTGACGATGAGGAGGGGAGGGGTGACTGCCGTGGCGCGGGACGGGGAGACGGAGCCGCAGGTGGTGGCGCTGGTGCGGCTGCCCGGAATTCCGGTCGGTGGCCTGCCCGGCTTTCGGGCGGGTCTGGCTGCCTGGCGTCCGGCGCCCGCGGTGGCCCTCCCGGGGCGGCTGCTGCCGCGCGGGGTGGCGCTGGGCGGGCGGGGGGCGGTGCTGGGGGTGCCGTCGTTGCGGGGGCACGTGGAGGGCGGTGGCAGGACGGAGAACGGGAACCGGGCGCCGGTCGGTTCGGCCGAGGCGCCTGGTGGCGTGGCGTCCCGTGGAGCTTTGCTGCGCGCAACCCCTGGGGCGGCTGGTGACGCGTCCGGTGATGCAGTGCGGGATGCGCCGTCGCTGCAAGCAGCCCGTGACCTGTCTCCTGGAGCGTCCCGTGCCCCAGTCCCGCTGCCTGTTGCGCCGAGCGGCTCCCGGGTGGCTGCGGTCTTATGGGAGCGGCTGCGGGCGATGAGGACGGTGATGGGTGCGGTGGGGGCACCACTGCGGCGCGGAGATCGCGGGGACCGCGGAAAGCGAGGGGAGCGAGGGGAGCGCGGAGCAAGGAGTGGGAGCGGGGAGCGGGCGGAACGCGGTGAGGCGGGGGCGCGGGGAAGGCCGGGGGACGGCGGGCAGCGAGGGGAGCGGGGGCAGAGCGGAGGCCGCGGGCGGGCAGGGCGGAGGGGGCCGAGGGGGGATCGAGGGGCGCGGGGCGCGTCGGCGGTTGTGGCCGCGCAGGTGACGGTGCACGGGCCGACGCCGTTCTCCCCTGCGGCGGCGTTCGCCGGCCGGTTGGCTCCCAACCTCTCTTCTTTGGAAGGCAACTCCGTGAAGCGTGACGATGCGCGAGCCCAGCTGCGCCCGGAACTCGCCTCATCCGCGCCGGCCAGGCAGGCCAGGTCGGCCATGCCAGTCGTGCCGTCCGCGCCCCCTGTGCCGCCCGCCCCACCCCCGGTGCCGTCCCCCGGCGCGTCGCTCCCAGGCAGCGTCCCTCCCTCGGCCCCGTCCCCCGGCGCGTCGCTCCCAGGCAGCGTCCCTCCCTCGGCCCCGTCCCGCCCCGCCCCTGGAAGCGGACCCGGCATCACCCCCGCCTCCACTCCCACCCTCACCCCTCCCCCCGTGCCACCGCCCCGGTTCGAGGTCCAGACGCCAGGCAATCCCCCGAATCCATCCCGTTTCCGCATGGGGGAGCCACTGCCCCAAGTTCCGTCCTCGGCAGTCCCCTTGACGGCACTTCCAGCTCGCTCGCCCCTTCCGGCCACTCCAGCCCTCCCCGTGCTTCCCCCGACGGCAGCTCCGTCCCCGCCCCCCGTATCCCTCGTCCCCCCGCTCCCGACAGCCCCTTGGCAGCCAACCCCGCCCAAGGCGGCCGACGACCCCCGCCGCCCACCTGACCACCACCCGCCGGCACCCGGCTCGTCCCCCGCCCCCGACACCTCCGTCCTGGCCCGCGACATCGCCCACGGGCACGCCGAACTGCTCGCCCGAGCCGTGCTGCCGAAGCTGGAGCGGGGGCCGGACCCGGCCGTGCGGCACCTCCGCCGGTCAGGCGACCGGCAGCCGGAACCGCCGCCCCTTCCGTACTGGCCGGCGACCAGGCCGTCCGGCGGCCGGGGTGCCGCGCCCCGCTGACCTACCGACGTAACCCAGACACCGGAGTCGACCGATGCCCGACCAGCCGTTCGCCGTCAGCTCGATGTTCCAGTTGTCCATCGGGCCGCATGCGCTGGGCTCGTTCACGTCGTGCGACGGGCTGGGGTGCGCGATGGACGTGGAGGAGCGGGTGGAGGGCGGGATGAACGGACAGGTGTGGCAGCTGCCGACGCGGTTGCGCTACTCCAACGTCGTGCTGAGCCGGCCGCTGACCAGCCAGACCACCCTGGTGTGGGCCTGGCTCCGCTTGCAGGTGGAGGAGCCGGCCAGACTTCCGGGGCAGTTGGTGGCGCTGGGGCCGGACCGCAAGCCGATCGTCCGATGGCTGCTGGACGGGGTCCTGCCGGTCCGGTGGAGCGGCCCCACGTTCGACACGGAGCAGTCGCAGGCCGCCCGGGAAACGCTGGAGATCGCCCATCACGGCTTCGTGGGGGTGACCATCTGACGGCAGGCAGGTCGACCGAGTCCGTGGGCACAGTCGGCGCCACATCTCGCCATTGCCCTCTCCCCGTCCCCGAAAGGACCCCATGCCCGCCCTGCCGCTGGGAGGCGCTCCCGTTCGGGCCGCTCTGGTGATCTACGATCCGCCGGTCGGCACCGGAAACACGCCCGGTCCCGAACGCGCCCGGGTCGAGCTGCACTTCAACCCCGAGCGCCTGGCGATGTCCAAGTCAGCGAGTTGGAAACGAGGCTGGGCGCCGTCCAGCGCCGGTGCCGCGCGGGCGCAGTTCGTGGCTGCGCAGCCGCGCACCATGAGCGTCGAGGTGTTCCTGGACGCGCCGGCCCGCAAGGGCGGGGTGCAGCAGTCGGTCGAGCAGTTGCTGAGCTGCTGTGTTCCCACGTCGCAGAGCGCGGCGGCGAAACCGGCGTCCGCGCCGTGGGTGCGGCTGAAGTGGGGGCGGGCCCGGACCACCGCGTTCCTGGCGCTGGTCACCCAGGTCGATGCCACCTACACCCGGTTCGATACGGACGGGACTCCGCTGCGTGCGGAGTGCACGGTGACGCTGGAGGAGGCGGGCGGGGCCCCGGCACGGCAGAACCCCAGCTCGGGCGGGAACGGGCCGGTGGACACCCATCGGGTGGTCGCCGGGGACACCCTGCCGGGGCTGGCCTGGCGGGCGTACGGCGATCCGGGGCAGTGGCGGGCCATCGCGCGGGCCAACGAGATCGACGATCCAGACGGGGTGCGGCCGGGGACGGTGCTGGTGCTGCCGATGCTGGAGGAGCAGGACCCGGAGAGGGGTGCGGAGCGGTGACGGAGCGGTCGCACGCGGCCGAGCCCGTCGTGGCGTTCGAGGGCGCGGTGCTGCAAGAGGCGTGGCACGAGCGGCTGGTGGAGGCCGTGGTGGAGACCGCGACGCATCTGCCGGACACCGCGGAGCTGCGGTTCAGCGATCCCGATCATCAGTTGCTCGCCGCGGCGCGGATCGCGGTCGGGCGGACGATGACGGTCGCGGTCGCCGCGGAGCGGCAGCGGACCCGGACGACGGTGTTCGACGGGGAGGTCACGGCGCTGGAGACGGAGGTGGCCGCCTCGGGGACGTTCACCGTGGTCCGGGCCATGGACCGGGGGCACCGGCTGATGCGGGGGCGGCGGGTGGCCGCGTATGTGAACCGCACGGTGGCGGAGATCGCCGCGGAGGCCGCCCGGCGGCACGGGCTGCGGACCGGGCGGATCGAGGCCGAGGCGGCCCGGGTGCCGCATCTGGCGCAGCCCAACCTGACCGACTGGGAGCTGCTGGCCCACCTCGCCGATGACCGAGGGCTCCATCTCGCGGTAGAGGGGCAGGAGTTGACGATGCGTCGGCTGCGGCCGGCGGCGGAGGCGCCGGCACCGTCGACCGGGGCGGACCGCAGCCCGTTCGTACTCCAGTACCGGGCGAATCTCCTGGCACTGCGGGCCACCGTCAGCTCGCTGGACCAGGTGGGCACGGTGGAGGTACGGGGCTGGGACGAGGGGGCCAAGGCACCGGTCGTGGCGAAGGAATCGGCGACCGACAGCACCCGGGTGCGGATCGGGACGTCGCCGGGAAAACTGGGCCAGGCATTCGGCGGCCCGGGCGGGGAACTGCTGGTCACCGGACGGCCCTACACCACCGCCCAGGAGGTGTCGGCGGCCGCGCGGGCACTGGCCGCCGACACCGCCGCCGCGGTCGCCGGACTGGAGGCCACCGTCGCCGGCACCCCGCAGCTGCGAGCCGGCTGCCCGGTCACGGTGACCGGCACCGGCGAGCCGTTCGCCGGGCGCTATACGACCACCGCCTGCCGGCACACCTTCGACGGCACCCACGGCTATCTGACCCAGGTGCGGGTGGGCGCGCTGCCGCCGCCGGTGGTGCCGAGCCCGCCCCCGCTGTGCGGTCTGGGCGTTGCGGTGGGCATCGTCAGCGACATCAAGGAGCCGGGCCGGGGGCAGCGCGGAGCGGTCCGGCTGCGGCTGCCGTGGCTCTCCGAGGACTATGTGACGGACTGGGTGCGCACCGTGCAGTGGGGCGGAGCCGGCGGCGGGGGAGTGGTGGGGCCGGAGACCGGCGACGAGGTGCTGGTGGGGTTCGAGCACGGGCGACTGGACCGGCCGTACGTCCTGGGTGGGCTCTACAACGGCAAGGACGCCCCGACCCCGCACGAGGAGCCGCTGATCGACGGCAACACCGGTCGTGCCAACCGGAGTTCGGTCAGTTCTCGGGCCGGCGACCGGCTGGAGCTGCTGAGCGCCGCCAAGGGGCCGCAGGGCGTCCGGCTGAAGTCGGGGGACGGGAAGCTGACCGCGCATCTCAACCGCAAGGACACCGCGATCACTCTCTCGGCCGGCGAGGTGGGCAAGGCACTGAAATTCGCCCTGGACGCCCCCAAGCGGACGATCACCCTGGACGCCGGGACGGACGGCGAGATCGTCATCACGGCGGGCAAGATCACCCTCCGGGCCGGCGGCGAGACGATCACCCTCGACGGGCAGGGCGGCAAGCTGACCATCGACAGCACCACGACCAAGGTCACCGGGGCTTCGGTGGACATCAACTGATGTGCGTAATGGCTGAGTTGGGAGCAGGCAGGTGAACGGGAGCGGGGAGCACGAAGTGACGGACCCGGCGGGGCTGGACATGGCGGCGGTGATCGGCTCCGGGTGGCGCTTTCCGGGGGCGCTCGCGCACACCGGGCGGGTGGCCCTGGCATCCGGCACGGACGAGGTGGAACAGGCCATCCGGCTGATCCTCGGCACCGCACCCAGCGAACGGCCGATGCGCCCGGAGTTCGGCTGCGGTATCCACCACCTGATCTTCGACCCGCTCGATGCGGACACCGTGGCCCGCGCCGACAGCGAGGTCCGGCAGGCCCTGGAGCGCTGGGAACCCCGTGTCGAGGTGGCCGAGCTGCTGTTCAGCACCGAGGCCGAGGACCAGGGCGTGCTCTACATCGACATTCACTACCGACTGCGTGCCACCAATGAACCCCGCAACCTCGTCTTTCCCTTCTACACCATTCCGGAGTGAGCACCGTGCCGGAACTGCCCGTTCCCGACCTCGACGACCTCCGCTTCCAACCGCTGGTCGACGCCGCCAAGCGCGCCCTGCCCGGCCGCGCCCCGGGCTGGACCGACCACAATGTCTCCGACCCGGGCGTGACCCTGATCGAAGCCTGCGCCGAGCGGGTGGACCTCCTGCTGTACCGAGTGGCCCGGATGACGCCGGCGCAGCGCGACCGGCTGCTGCGGCTGATGGGGATCGCGCCGGTCCCGGCGATGCCGTTCCGGGTGCGGGTGGCCTTCACCCGGGACGGCGGCGAGGGGGACGTCACCGTTCCCGCCGGGACCGAGCTGCGGACCGACGCCACCCCGCCCGTGACCGTCCGGACGGTGGTGGACGTCATGGTGCCGATGGCCGGGACGGCGATGGTCGAGGCGGTGGAGCAGCCCTCCATGTTCCAGGAGGAGTTCGCGGCCTCGCCCGATCGGGCACCGGCCCAGCGCTTCCGGCCCTCCCGCCGCCCGTGGAGCCCGCCCGCGCCGCAGGCGGAACCGGCCCCGTCGCCGCTCACCTCCGTCACCGTCGACGGGGACCGGTGGGATCCGGTGTGGACCTTCGCCAGGAAGGGCGCGGACGCTACCTGCTACTGGTGGGACGACGCGACCGGCGAGGTGGTCTTCGGGCCGCTGGCGCCGGGCACGTCCTGCGCGGGAGTGCAGCGCGGCAAGGTGCCGCCGGCGGGTGCCGCGATCGCCGTGGAGTACGCGGCCTGCCGCGGTCCGCTGGCTGAACTCCTGCCAGGTACACCGTTGGTGCCGCCCTCCGGCGTCCCCTCCGCGAAGGTCGCCGACGTCGTGGCCGCCGGTCAGGACGCCGAGACCTGGCGCGACGCGCTGGACCGGGCGGCGCTCGGACTGGCCCCGCTGCGGCGCGCGGTCACCGTACAGGACCACGAACGGCTGCTCACCGAGCACGCGCCGGGCATCGCCCGCTGCCGGGTCAACGCCACGGTCCGCCCGGCGGACACCAGCGTGCCGCCGGGGCTGCTGCCGCCGAAGCGGCCGGTACCGCTGCTGACCTGCGCGGTACCGGTACGGCCGGAGGCCCAACCACGGGCCGTGCACTACTTCCCGGGCGGCAGCGCCGGGGTGGACCACAAGCGGGTGCTGCTGAACGGGACGGACGAAGGGAAGTCGGACGATGACGCCCCGCCGGAGTTCGCGAAGTACGGCGTGGACGCGGTGCTGCACCTGGCCAAGACCATTCCCCGACTGTGGTGCGTCGGCAGCGAGTGCGCTTGGGGCGCGGGGGAAAGGAAGTTGATTGCGGCGCAATTCCTGGGCGTACCAGCGAAGTTCACCAGCAACCTGGACGCGGTGGCGGCCCTCCCCGCGCCCGGCACGACCGACGAGTACGAGGTGTTCCTCTTCAAGGGCGAGGAGTTCTACCACCGGCGGTACCAGTACGCGAACAGCAACCTCACTCCCTCCAGCGGCCGCGGCGTCCAGTCCCTGACCGCGGAAGCCTTCCCCGGCCTGTCGCCGGACTGCCAGCACGCCCCGGATGCCGTGGTGACCGTCGGCGGGGTCTTCTACTTCCTGAAGGGGGCGCGGTCCGAACCGACCCTCTGGCTCTCGGAGGACGCCGCACTGCGCGTACTGCTCGTCCCGCCCCTGCCGCGTGACCCCGAACTACCGCTTGATGGCGACGACTTGAAGATTCCCACGGTGGTCCTGGAGGAGGCCAGACGGGTCCTGGCCGGGGCCCGGCTGCTGGGGGAGCGGCTGCACGCCGGGCCACCGGACTACGTCCGCTTCGCCGTGGGGGCCACCGTCCGGCCCTGGATCCGGAAACCGGACGACGTCATCAAGGCCGCCAAGAAATGCCTCTACCGCTTCTTCCATCCCACGGCCGGGGGACCGGACGGCTGCGGCTGGCCGTGGGGGCGCCGGGTGCACGCCGGGGACGTGCTGTCCGTACTGGAACAGATGCCGGAGATCCGCGCCGTCGCCGAGGTGACGCTGCGCTACGAGGGGGGCAACGCCGTCCCCGCCATCGAGGTGCCGGACAGCGGGCTCGTACACCTGCTGACCGCGGACCTCACGGTGGACACCAGCTGATCGACCGACCCATGGCCGACCACCGTCGAGGGAGCGAAGGACAGCCAAGCGCCATGCCGCAGACAGACTCCAATGCACCGGCAGATCCCCATGCGCCCGGAGATTCCCCCACGCCGGGATATCCCAACACACCGGAATATCCCCATGCGCCGGGATGTTCCGATGTACTGGGAAATACCCAGGCACCGGCCGCCGGACAACCCGTCCGCCTGCCCGCCGTCTACGCCTATGACCAGGTCACCCAGGCATTCGCCGCCGGGGCCGGTGCGGCGATCGGCCCCGTGGGACACCTCCTCGACCGACTGGCGGAGGTGCTGGACCCGTGGCAGGCCCCGGTACCGTTCCTCGACTGGCTGATCCGGATCACCGGCGCCCGGGTGGAGCCGGACTGGACCGAGGAGCAGCGCCGCACCGCCATTGCCCTGGCCCCCTGGCTGGCCGCCCATCGCGGCCGCCGCTGCGCGCTGCTGCGGGAGGCCGAGGAGATCCACGGCTGGACCCCGGACCGGCTCCAGATCGCCGACCCGGGCGACGTCTACACCGGCGACGAGAAACCCCCGCCCGGCCGGATGCTCACCGTCACCCTCACCGCCGCCCCGGGCGACCCCGCCCAGTACGAACTCCCGCTCTACCGGCTGGTGGCCGCGCACTGCCCCGCCCACCTGCCGTTCCACACCCAGGTCGACGGAGGCAACGGACAATGACCCTGCCGATGCCTGAGTACGACGGGCGGACCCGCGCCGATATCACCGGCGCGGCCGCCGCCGCCGTCCGGGCCGCGCAACCGCTGTGGACCGGCCGGGACCGCACCGACCCGGGCCAGGCACTGATCGAGAGCTGCGCCGATATGGCCGAGGCGCTGCGGGACCGGCTCAACCGGGCGCCCGACCGGCACCGGCTGGAGCTGCTGCGGATGCTGGGCGTCCGCCCGTACCGCGCGGCGGCGTCCCGCGTCGAGGTGCTGTTCCAACTGGCCGCACCCTCGCCGGAACCGGTCCTGGTCCCCGCCGGGGTGGAGGTGGCGACCCGGCCGGTGGACGAGAGCGAACCGGTGGTCTTCAGCACCGTGTCAGAAGCGCTGGTCAACCCGTGTGTGCTGGTCGCGGCCGGCCACTTCACCCAGACAGCGGCCGCGGGTGGGGTGGTGCGCGGGACGCTGACGAAATTCGGCGCCCCCGGAGAGGACGCCGTCGCACCCGGCGGCCTGCCCTACGCCGGTCCCCCCTTCCACCTCAACCTGCCCTACTTCGGCGACTTCCCGTTCAGCGTGGAGGGCGGGGGGCCGGCGCCCGTGGAGGCGGCCGCGGACCTGGGGCGGTCGGCCGGCGATACGGGTTCGTCCCCCGTCGCCCCGACGGAGGCCGGCGTCGATGTCGCGCTGGCGGTGCTGTCGGTCCCCGTGCCCGGTACCCGCATCACCTTCGAGCTGAGCCTCGCCAAGGGGCTCGCCCCGCAGCAGGAGACCTGGGACGCCTGGCAGGGGTCGCGCTGGGCGCCGTGCGAGGTGAGGGCCCGTACGGTTGCCGAGGACGGGACGGTCCGGATCACCCTCGACCTGCCCGCGACACACGCCCCCACCCGGCTCGTGCTGGACCCTACCGACTCCCAACAGGGCGATCAATTCTGGGAGTTGCGGGACGTCGGCCTCGTCAGGCGGGTCTCCGCGGTGGTCTGGTCCCCGGTGGCCCGGCCGATCACCGCCCTCGCCCTGCAGCCGGTGCTCACCGCCAAGGTCCCGGCCGTCCAGGCATATCTCGTCCAGGACGAGGAACTGGGCCGCGCCACCGGCCTCCCCGGTGAACGGCTGCGGTTCGCCCGTGCGCCCCTGCTGCACGCCACGGACACCCTGACCGTCGAGGCGGTGGACGCCGACGGGGTGCGGCGCCGCTGGAGCCACGTCCCCTCGCTGGCCGCCACCGGGCCCGGCGACCGGCATTTCACCCTGGACCCGCGTACGGGGGAAGCGGTCTTCGCACCCGTCGCCCGCACCGCACGCGGCCCGCGCCGGTACGGCGCCCCGCTCCCGGCCGGCCGGCCGGTCCGGGCGCCCCGCTACCTCACCGGCGGCGGCGCCCGCGGCAACGTCCCGGCCCGTACGGTCACCACCCTGCGCACCCCGCTGCCGTACATCTCCGCGGTCACCAACCCCGCGCCCGCCCTCGGCGGCACCGAGGAGGAGACCCCGGAAGCCTGCGCCCGGCGGCGCCCGCTCGGCTCCCCGGTACCCGAACGGGCCGTCGTACCGCAGGACTACGAGGAACTGGCCCTGGCCGCCTCGGCCGGTATGGCCCGCATCCACCACGTCCGCGTCGCCAGCGACAACAAACTGGATCCGGCCCGGAACTTCGTCCACGCCGCACCGGCCACTACCGAGGTCACCTTCACGCTCAAGTCGGGCACGGCCTCGGTCCCTGCCGGCGCCGAGTTCACCGCCGGCGGCAAGGTCTTCACCACCCAGGCCGACGCCACGCCCGCGGAACTCACCCGCGCCGGAGTGGCCCCCCTCACCCTGGACGACACGGAAACCGGCGCCGTCAACGTCTTCAAGGCGGCCGACTACGCAGCGGGGGGCACGGCGGGCGGCGAGTTCCGCACCGGCGGGAAGCTGGTGCTCTGCCTCGTCCACGTCCCGGAGACGATCGCCCTGGCCGATCTCACCCTGTGGGTGAAACCGACGGACGCCGGACCCCGCTCCCGTATGGCGCTGTCCGCCTACGTCCCACGCACCACCACGCCCTGGTGGAATCCGGACGTACCGGTGGCGTACACCGCCGGGCCGGCCGATGCCCACGCCCTCGGCGGCGGGGCGTTCCCGCTGCGACTGGGCGGATCCCCGCGCTGGCGCCCGGACATCGACCCTCCGGTGAGCACCATCGGCCAGGCCGTCGCCAAGCACGGTGGCGGCGACCCTCCGGAGAAGGGCAGTTGGCTCGCCCTCCAGATCCACGATCCGCAGCGGGCCGGCGGCAGTAAGTACGAGATCCACCTCGACGCGGGCGCAACGAAGGCCGTGAAGGCGCTGCAATACGCCAAGGTCGCCACCCCGCCGACCATCCCCTCGACCGGTAAGCCCGACCAGGTCCACAAGCTGCTCCAGCCCAAGGTGTACGTGGATGGGAAGGGGCATGCGGTGCCCAACGTGAAGGTCGGGAAG
Organism: Streptomyces sp. NPDC047049; assembly: GCF_040643995.1. NCBI lineage: Bacteria > Bacillati > Actinomycetota > Actinomycetes > Kitasatosporales > Streptomycetaceae > Streptomyces > Streptomyces sp. NPDC047049. Next base: position 155,836 of record NZ_JBEYVM010000005.1, read on the forward strand.
GACCCTAACTGGGCTACCTGGACCCCGGTCGACTCCTTCCGGGACCTTGACGACAAGGCCACCCGTGTGGTGATCGACACCTTCAACGGGCAGGTGTACTTCGGCCCGAAGGTCGGCGGTGTCCAGTACGGCGCGGTGCCCGGTGACGACAAGAAGATCACTGTCGAGCCGTACGCCACGACCCTCGGGGAGGGCGGCAACGGCGTCACCACCGGCACCCCCTGTACCGGTCTGCCACCCGGTGTCGCGGCCGGCCGGCTCACCCTCACCTCGTCCGGCGGCACCGACGGCTACACCGACACCAGCGGCGGTACCTACCAGGCAGGCGTCCGGCTCCGGGTGATCCCGGCCGTCACCGCCGACGAGCGCGGCTGGTTCCCGTTCCCCATGCTCACCCCCACCCAGGACGCCTGCGACATCCTCCGCAGGGCGCTTCGGGCCCGGCAGCCCGCGGGCGTACCGGTGTGGGTGGAGACGCCGGATTACGTGGGCCTCCGCATCGAGGCCCAGGTGCGCCCGGCCGACTTCCAGACCGCGATGGAGCGGACGGAACTGGCCGCGGCGGCGGAACGGGCGCTCTACCGCTGGTTCAACCCCGTCGACGGCGGGCCGGACGGCACTGGGTGGCCGCTGGGCCGGCCGGTGTACGCGGGCGAGGCGTACCGCGTGCTGGAGGAGGTACCGGGCATCGGGCGGGTGGCCTCGGCGACGCTCTTCCAACTCGACCCTGCGGCGGGCGGGTCCGGCAATCCGGTGGACGCGATCCCGCTGCACGCCAACCAGTGCGTCTACTCCGTCGAACACCGCGTCACCGTGACCGAGACCCCCTGAGCCTCCGGGCCCGACGAGGCCCTGAACTCCTCAGCCCGGCGGGCCAGTTGCCCGCAACCTGCCGTTGGAAGGAAGACACGCATGAGCCCGGCAGTGCAGCGCATCCTGGCCGTCGACTGGGCGGCCGACACCCTGGTCCTCGCCCGTCTGGAGGCCGACGGCACGGTGGTGGAGGTGGAGTCGGCCTCGGTGCCGGGCAATCCGCGGACGGTGTCGGCGGACGGGGCGGGGGAGGAGGCGTATGTGGCGACGGCCGGGGTGCCGGCGTTCTCCGTGGTGGAGGTGCGCTCGGCGGGGGCCGGCACCCGCAAGGAACTCGGAGCGGCACCGTACGCGGTGGTCGCCGGGCTCGACGGGAACCGCGTCTGCCTGGCGGACTGGGCGGGCGCCAAGGTGTACGTCCACACGCCGCCGAGCGGAACCCCCGTCCCGGTCCCGGTCTCCGCGGGGCCGTTCGCCCTGGCGGCGGCTCCCGGCAAGGACCTGGTCTGCGTCGTCCATGACGGGAACGCCACCGCGGCCAGGCAGCTGAAGATCGTGAAGGTGGGGGACGGAGCCACGCCCACCGGCGTGCAACTCCCCGGCGAAGCACGGGCATTGGTGGTCAACCCGGCAGGCACCCATGCCTATGTCGGCTGCCGGGGGGTGGTCTCCTCGAACGACGGCACCCTGGCGGTGGTGAGGCTCAGCGACGGCACGGTGGCGGCCGAGCCCCGGGTAGGCCGCGAACCGGCCGCCGTCGCGATCAGCCCCGCCGGCGACCGGCTCTGCGTCGCCGACAACGGCACGGCATCCCTCTCCGTCGCCCAGCTGTCCAACGGCCTGCCGGGGACCTTCCTCACCCTGCCGGTCGCCCGCCGGCCGCATGCGGTGGCCTTCTCCCCGGACGGGAATCTGATCTACGTCCTGAGCCGCACGACCGGCGGACTTTCCGCCGTCCATGTGGGCCTGATCGGCGGCAAGCTGAAGGGTGTCTGCCGAGAGGTCCCGACGCTCGGTGCCGCCGTCCCGTCCTCGGTGGTCTTCTCGCCGGACGGTGCCGTCGCCCACGTCACCGATCAGGCCGCCGGTGTGCTGATCCCCGTTCGGGTGGGGCCGTCGGTCCTCCAGGAGGTCGGTACGGGAGCGGGATCTCGGCCCTCCTCGGTCAGTGTGACCCCGGACGGCAGCCGGGTGGTTTGCGCGGACTCGGCGGCGAACCGGGTGCTGGTGAGCGAGGTCTCGGGCGCCTCGGCGGGCACACCCGGTCCCATCGCGCTTCCGGGGGACACCGGGAAGATCAAGCCATGGGGCGTCGCCACCGGCAAACCGTCGGACAAGCCGGCCTTCGCCGTGGTGACCAGCCCGCCCACCGACGAGTGTTTCGCCATCATTCCCGAAGAAGGCCAGACACTGAGCGGTGAGGTCACCGTCAAGCCCGTCGCGCTGCCCTCCGCCGCGGCTCCGCGCGGGGTCACCGTCACCTCGGACGGCCGGTACGCGCTGACCGCGAACTCCGGTGGGGAGTCACTGTCCCGGATCGATCTTCAGGGGGGCGCGGCGACCATCCCGGCATCGGAGGTCCAATGCAATCAGCCGGTCGGCGTGGAGATCGGTGGCACCAACGGCGACACGCTGTACGTGGCGGACTACGACGGAAAGGGCGGCAAGGGGCATGTGTCCGTCCTGAAACGCCAGGCGACGGGCTGGAAATGGCACAGTGATATCACGGCGGAATCCGACAAACTCCAGGGCGCGCATGAACTCGCGTTGTCGCCGGACGGCAAGTATCTGTATGTCGCGAGTTATCTCAACAGCCGTATCGCCATCTTCCTGTGGGACAGCGGCACCGCGAGCTGGAAATGGCAGGCGTCACCTGCTATTTCCGGCCTTACCAACCCCTACGGCCTCGCACTGTCATCGGACGGCAACTACCTCTACGCATCGTCCAAGGAGACGAAAAGGGTTGCGCAGCTCTCGGTGCAGGACGGCACGGGACTCACCCGCACGGCCTGGTACAAAATCGACGCGACGGCCAAGTCCGCGGCCTCGCTCACCCTGTCTGCCAAGGGGTATCTGTACGCGAGTGACGAGGTGGACGGCTATGTCTACGGCATCAAAATTCCGGACCAGGGCGGCACCTACGACATGCAAAGGCTCACGGGGAAGTTGCCTCTGCTGAAACCCGCCGCCGGCATCGTCAACCGAGGTGACAAACTCTATGTCGTCACCCTCTCGGACAATGGGACCGGGAAAGAGAAAGCCCTGACCGAGCTGACCATCGATCCCGACGATCCCCTGAAAATCACCGCGAGTACCGAGCCCAAGCCCCCGCTCACCGAAGAGCCCTACGGCATCGCCGCCCGAGCCGACGGCCCTCTCTACATCACCAATCAAACCGCGAGAACGATCTCGGTACGCGGTGACACGCTCGTCACCACCGTCGACCTCTCCACGGCGAGCGACTCCGAACCCAGGGAAGTGGCCTGCAACGCGCACCACGCGGTCATCACCGACGCGGCGCGGCAGAAGCCGGTCATCCACCACCTCCCCCTCGACACCCTGACTCCCAGCACCCCCCTCACCGCCTCCGCCCCCTCCACCGGCCTGGCGATCTCCCCCGACGGAACACGGGCCTACGCCGCCCACCCCACTACCAACTCCCTGACGGTCCTGGACCTTTCCGCGGCACCGAAAATCCTGGAGCAGTGGACGGAGCTGGCCGCCCCCGACCGGCTGACCGTCTCTCCTGACGGCAAGGACGTCTACGCAACCAGTCTCCAGGGCGACAGACTCCAGATCATCGACGCCGCGACCGGCGTCGTCCGCTGCACGACCGCCCCAGGCACCTCACTCGCCGGCCACGCCGCCCCACCACGCAACGGCGCCGCGGCACGCCTGTACGTCACCGACTCCACTGCTGAGCGGTTCCTCGTCCTCGACACCGGGACCCACACCCCCGGCACCCCGAAGCCCGCGGGCACCGACGTCCGCCAGGCCATCCGCACGACCACCCAGGAAAGCTCATGATCCAGCTCGTCGACGATGCCCTGGAGAAGCGCATCCGCGAGGACCTGGGCAAACCCAGCGGCCTCACCGTGACGTTCACGCCCCCCAACGACGGCAAACCCCCGGGCCACACCCCAGGCACCCAGACCCTCGGCATCTACCTCTACGACGTCCGCGAGGACCTCGACCGCCGCCTGATCGGCACCGTCAACCTCTACGACAAGCCCACGCCCGAGGAGGACCGCAAGCCCTGGAAGATCGCGCACCATGACCCGCCGCGCTACGCCCGGCTCTCCTACCTGGTCACCGTCTGGACCTCGGACCCGAAGCTGACCCACGCCCTGCTCGGCGACGTCCTGATCGGCCTGGCGCGGGACCGCGAGTTCGTCGTCGAACTCCCCGATCCACTCGTGGAGATGGGACTTTCCGCGCTGCTGGAGGTGGGCCGCCCACCGGTGAGCGAGCGCCCCCTCGACGAGCTGTGGACCGCGGTCGGCCACTTCCTCCAACCGGTCGTCAATGTGACGGTGGTGCTGCCGCTGCCCACCCATATGCCGGCGTTCTACACCCGGAGGGTGATGCACCCGCTGCGCATCCCCGACCAGCGCATCGAATTCGCCGACCCCACCCCGCCGCCCCACTGGAAGGATTGGCCGCCCAAAAAACCGATCGGCGGCAACACGCCGGCCTCCGCACCGCCCGCTCCTGCCGCCCAGGACACCCCCGGTGAGGAGCCCCCCGCATGACCGCCGCCCCGCCCCGCGACGCGACCTCCGCTACCGTCCCGGTCCCCGACGACGTGGCCGAGGCAGCCGCCCGGCCCCTCCTCGCCCGGCTCGCCCTGCTCCAGTCCCGTATCCAGCGGGCGATCGTCGCCCGCGCCGCCACCGACCCCCAACCCCCGGCTGACCCCCTCCGCGGCCTGTACATCAACGACGAACTCGCCCCGCACATGCTGCGCGGCACCCCGCTCCCGCTGCCGCCGGACGAGGCCGACGCACTGACCGAGGCAGCACTGGACGCCAACGAACGGGCCGCGGAACAGGCCGGCCGAACCGTCCCGCTCCGCCAACTCGCCACCCGCTTCGGCCTGTCGGAGCTGGAACGCGACCTCCTGCTGATCGCCCTCGCCCCCGATCTCGATCCCCGCATCGAACGCTGCTACGGCTATCTCCACGACGACCTCACCCGGCGTCGCGCCTCCCTCGGACTGGCCCTGACCCTGTGCGGTCTCCCGGCGCACTCCGCCACGGGCCGGGCGGCACTCGGCCCGGACGGCGCCCTCCGCGCCACTGGTCTGCTGGAGATCGAGCCGGCGGAGGACGCTACCCGGCCGTACCTCACCCGGGCGCTACGCGTACCCGACCGGGTGACCGGACATCTCCTCGGCCGGGGCGATCCCGATACCGCCACTCTTCCCCACCCGCTCGCTCTGTTCGCCCAACTCTGCTCCTGTGACGGCCCGTTGGGTGATGCCGCCGGCCCACCGGTCTACCTCCGCCACCACCCACCCCGCCTCGCGCACCATGCCGCCGCCTCCCCTCCCCTCCTCGCCCTCGACCTCACCCCGGTCACCTCCACTCCGGCAGGCCCACCCCCCTGCACCGACCTGGACGCCCTGCTGCGCTCCGCCGCCCTGGAAGCCCGCCTCCGGGGATGCGGCCTGCTCGTCGGACCGATGGACGCGCCGGCGGTGGACGGCCCCGGCCGCGTACGCCACTGCCTGGCCCAGCTCGCCCCACCCCAGGCGCCCCGGCTGCCGCTGACCCTCACCGGATCGCGACCATGGGACGCCGACTGGACCCACCCGGGCCTGGACGCGCCGGTGGAACTGGGGCCCGACGGGGCCCCGATCCGCTCCAGGCCGGTCCCGCGCCCCGCCCGCACCGCGGGAACGGGCGCACTGGGCCGTCTCGCCCGCCGGGTCCGCCCCACCGTCGGCCGGCCCGACCTCGTACTGCCGCCCCGCCCCCGCGCCCTCCTGGACGATCTGGCCCGCCGCGCCAAACACCGCGAACGGGTATTGCTGGACTGGGAGTTGAGACCGGGAGGCGGCCGGGGCATCGGCGTGAGCGCGCTGTTCAGCGGTCCGTCCGGAACGGGCAAGACCCTGGCGGCCGAGGTGGTGGCCGGCGAACTGGGGCTGGACCTGTACGTCATCGACCTCTCCACGGTCGTCGACAAATACATCGGCGAGACCGAGAAGCACCTCGAAGTGCTCTTCACCGAGGCCGAGCGGACCGACGCCGTACTGCTCTTCGACGAGGCGGACGCGGTCTTCGGCAAACGCTCCCAGACCGTGGACGCCCACGACCGCTACGCCAACACCTCCATCGCCTACCTCCTCCAGCGCCTGGAATCCTTCGACGGGATCGCGCTGCTCACCACCAATATGCACACCAACATCGACCCGGCCTTCCTGCGCCGCCTCGACGTCGTCGTGCCGTTCCCGGCGCCCGACGTGCCCGAACGGCGGGCCCTGTGGGACCGCTGCCTGGGTGCCACGGCGCCGCGCGCCACCGACCTCCAACTCGACCTTCTGGCCGAGGAGTTCGACCTTGCCGGAGGCGCCATCCGCTGCTGTGTGCTGACCGCCGCGTACCGGGCCGCAGAGTCCGGACGGCCGATTGGCACCGGCGACCTGCTGGCGGCGGTCCGCGACGAATACCTCAAGCTCGGCCGCTACCTGGACGAGAGCCGGTTCCCGGCCCTCCGGAGCGCTCAGCCTGCCAAGGAGGGGTGACCCCATGAATCCGACCACCGCCCACGCCCCGCAGCCCGCCCCCAGCCCCGCCCCCGTACCGGCCCGCGTCCCCGCCCCCGTCCCCGTCCCGTACAAGCACCGCCGGGCAGTGCGCTCCCCACGCTGGGAACAGGTCGCCACCGCCTACGAGCACCGGCTCGGCGCCGCACTGGAACGCGACCCCGCCGTCCGCCGCATCGCCCAACTCGCCGTCCGGCGCCTGTACGACGTCCTCGGCCGGGACTTCACCCCGCAGCGCGCGGCCGGGGCGTTCTACACGGACGACCGACCCGGGCAGCCCCGGCCAGGCCGGCCCGGCGGTGACCTGCCGACCCGCCTCCAGGCCAGTCTCGTACCCGGCTCGGAGGCGACGGTCCGCCAGCTGATGACCTCGTTCTACAACGCCGCGTACTACCGGCACGGGCCCCAGGCGAAACCCCCGGGCGGCGAGCGCGCGGTGTCGTTCAAAACCCTCCTCCGGCGACACCGCCCTCGTCGACCGCCTGGGCCTGGACACCTCCGCCTCCGCCGGTACCGCGACTACCGCCGTACCTGCCGCACCTGGTCCGCCCTGCGGCGCCTCCCGCGCCTCCCCCCCCCGCACCTCTTCGCCGACGACGTCTTCGCCCTGGGCAACCTCCCCGCCCGCCGCGCGGCTGCTGACCGGATCCAGGACCGGAGGGCGGAGCTGTCGGACCGACTGCGGAAGGAGGGGCAACTGCACGCCGATCTGGCCGCGGAGGCGCTGTCCGTGCTGCCTCCGGTGAAGGACACCGTCTTCCATGCCGGCTGGGAGCCGTTCTACCAGGGCGCCCGGATCACCTTCACGCCGTTCACCGCACCAGCCGGGTGGAGAAGGAGGCGAAGAATTTCCTGCCGCTCCAGCACCCACCGCCCGGCGGCCGCCTCGTCCATCACCTGATCTTGACCGGCCGCAGCGGCCGCGATATCGCCGCATTCGCCAAGCACCCGGTAGGAGAAGGAAGTCCTCCTCCTACCGGGTGCCACCTTGACCGAAACCGACCGCTTCAAGAACGTATCGGCCCGTATCAAAGGCAAGGAATACACCTACGACTACGTTTTCGTGAGGGAAACGGGGTGACCCCTCAGCCGGCCCTGACGGGCGCGGGCATAGGGCGTCGCTGGAAATCCGCGCTCCCGGAGGTCGGGGGCGCCGGGTCCGTCCCCGTGTTGCCGCTGGCGCGTGTGGCGACCACATAGGTGTACGTCAGCTTCGCCCCGTCGTCGATCACGATGGGCCGGCCATGTTTGGTGTGGCTCCGGATTGTTTTGTGCGTCGGCGCCAGCGTGAACCTGATCGTGCCCGATCCCGCATTCGGAAAGGTGGGCGGCCGGATATAGGACGCCTGCACCGACAGCCCCTCGATGTCCGACGGTACGCACACCTTCTGCCCGCAGGCCGTGAATTCCCCCGTGCCGGTGAGCGTCACCAAAAGGAACGGGACGGGCAGGAACAGGGTACCCGGGGACGGCGCGGCACGAATCTGATCTCCGCCCCGGACCACTGGATACGGCACGGCACCCCCCTTTACGTCCCCGCCGGCCCGGCGATCTGGGTAATGGTGAAGTGTACGAATTCGGCCGGCCGCACCGGCGCCACCCCGATATCGCAGTGCACTTCGCCCAGATCCTGTTTCTCCCGAGGATTGTTCGTCTCGTCGCAGATGACGTAGAACGCCTCCTCCGGAGTGCGCCCCACCAGCGCGCCCTCCCGCCACTGATCCAACAGGAACGTCGCCACGGTCTGCCGCAGCGTCCCCCACAGCCGCTGGTCGTTCGGCTCGAAAACCGCCCAGGTCGACGACTGCTGGATCGAATCACGCAGAAAGCAGATCAGCCGCCGGACGTTCAGATATTTCCAGTCCCGGGACGTCGAACGTGTCCGCGCGCCCCACACCAGCAGCCCGCGGTCGGGGAAGGAACGCAGGCAATTGACTCCGGCGGCATTCAGCTCGCCCTGTTCCCCGTCGGTGAGCAGGACGGGGAGGTCGAGCACACCGCGCGGCGCCGCATTCGCCGGCGCCTTGAACACCCCGCGCTCGGCATCGGTACGCGCCCAGACCCCGGCGAGGTGCCCGCACGGCGGCACGGTTCGCGGACGACCCTCCACGCCCGGCACCTTGACCCACGGGTAATAGAGCGTGGTGAAGGCGGCTTCGGGCGCGTCCGGTGACGCAAGTTGTGCACCGGCGAAGTCCTTTACCGCGTCCGGCAGTAGATCGGCCGGCGGATCGATCAGCGCGAGCCGATTGTGCATGCCGGTGCAATGCGCCAGCACCGCGTCGATCAGCGGCTTCCCATCGGTCTGCGTCACCGGCGGCGGATCGGTGGTGGGAACATCCCGGGTCATCTCCCACAGATTCGGCACCGCGACCATGCTCACCCGCGGCTCGGTCTCCAATCCACCGAGCCCGGTGCGGGATTCGACGGCACCCTTCAGGGTGCTGTCCGTCACCTTTTTCGTCGGATCGGTGAATCCCACCACGTAACACGACCGACCGCCGTTGGCGAAGAAACCGTAAACCGCCTCCGCCAGGGCGAAACACCGCTCCAACTCATTGATTTTCGCGTCGGTATCGGCCTTCTCGCGCTCCTTCGCCAGCCCGTCCATGCTGTACCGGTCGACGAATTCTGGCCAGCCCCGGACCAGCCGCGGCGTCGCCCGTTCCGCATTGGTGTACGGCGGGGTCGGTGGATTGGGGTCCTTCTCCGACGACTCCCTCGTATACCCGAGGAATGCCGGAATCGACGTGCTCGCGCCGGTGATCGAACGTACGCCACTGGACTTCTCCGTGACGTACACCCCGGGCGGAACAGGGGGTGTCATCTGTGCTGCGTCCTTTCGTTACGCTGCCACGCCTGGCCGCGCCTATTCGATGGTCATGTCCTCGTAGGTGATGGTCACCTGCTCCGTCGCGGATTCCGAATTCGCCGCACCGAGCGAGGGCCCCTCCCAACGGGAGGCCCAGGCATTGCTGAGATGGATGCGGCGCACCGTCTGCTTCTTGGCGTCCTGCAGCGCGATGGTGATGTTCTGCCGGGCGCTGTCGAGATCGGCGTTGACCAGCGTGGCCTTGATCCAGTCGGTGAAGGCGGTGCTCTTGTCCATACCGCGGGTGATGGTGATCTCCCCGGTACGGCGGGAGCCGGGCTGTTTGCGGACGATGAGTTCCCCGGTGGCCGAGACCTGGCGGGTTTCGACCACGTCCTGTTCCAGGGTGAGCCCCGAAACCTGCTGAACGGTCTCGACCTGGAACTTCCCCAGTTCGATTGCGAAGCGGCTGCTGCTGAAGGTGTCACCGGTCAACACGGCTGTTCTGCTCCCCTTTTCCTGGAATGATGTGGTGTGCTCGGGGTGTTACGTCCCGACCTGACCCCCTGCCGTCCGATCACGTTCCGGACTGCCCGGCGATCTGCGCAATGCTGAAGTGCACGAACTCGGCCGGTCGCACCGGCGCCACCCCGATATCGCAGTGGACCTCTCCGTCGTCCTGCTTGCTGGGCGGGTTATTGGTCTCGTCGCAGATGACGTAGAACGCCTCCTCCGGCGTCCGCCCTACCAGCGCTCCCTGCCGCCACTGGTCCATGAGGAACGTCGAGACGGAATGCCGCAGCGCCGCCCACAGCCGCTCGTCGTTCGGCTCGAAGACCGCCCATGAGGCGGACCTCTCGATCGAATCCCGGAAGAAGCAGACCAGCCGCCGCACATTGAGGTACTTCCAGTCCCGCGACGAGGAACGCGTCCGCGCCCCCCAGACCAGCAGCCCCCGATCGGGAAACACCCGGAGGCAGTTGATCCCGGCGGCATTGAGTTCACCCTGCTGGGCATCCGTGAGCAGAACCGGAATATCCAGCACACCCCGCACATTCTGGTTCGCCGGCGCCTTGAACACCCCGCGTTCCGCGTCCGTCCGCGCCCAGATCCCCGCCATGTGCCCGCAGGGCGGCACCGTCCGCTTGTAGCCGTTCACGCCCGGGACCCGCACCCACGGGTAGTACGCAGCGGTGAACGCTCCCTCATCGGAGTCGGGCGACGGCAACTTTGCCAGAAATGGCTGCAGTTCGCTGGGCTTCTTGCCGTCCGGCGCCTCGATGATGGCGACACGGTTACGCATGAAGGTGCAGTGCGCCACCAGTGCGTCGATCAGCGGCTTGACGTTCTCCACCGTTGTCCCGCTGGGCCACAGCTCGGGCAGCGCGACCATCTGCACATCGGGGACTGCCTTGAGCCCTTCCAGGCCGGTCTTCTGGTCCTTGTTCCCGTTCAGCTCGGTCAGGAGGTCATTGTCCGGGTTGAGGGTGACGACGTAGCACTCGGTGCCGCCGTTCGCGAAGAACCCGTACACCGCCTCGGCCAGGGCGTTCTTCTCCGACAGCGGCAAGTACCCCTGGATGGACTTGAGTTCGTCCAAACGGTCGGCGATGGGCCAGTATGCCTTCGCCGCCGCTTCCCATGCGGTGTACTGCGTACCTGCAAGCTTCTTCGCCGTTGCGTCGGCCTTGGCCTCGTCCTCTTGGTCGACCGGCTGCCCCGTCATCAATTGCCGCATCACATCGGAAAATTCTTGGTACTCCTCCTCGCTCACCTCGGCCGAGGGGGCGTGCAAGTGCAGGGCGCCTTCGGCCGACGTGAAAGCATCGCAGAGCGGCTGCAGTCTGGCGGCCTCCTTGTCCGCCCCCTCCTTCGTCAGCTCCGTCCGAAAGTGGAACCGATCGACGTACTCATTCCAACTCCGCACCTTCTGCGGCGAAGCAGCACTCGGCCACGTCACCGAATACCCCAGAAACGCGGCCGTTGACGTGCCCGCTCCCATGATGGACCGGACTCCACTCGGGAGTTCCTTGACGAAAACTCCTGGGGCGAGAAGATCAGGGGACATGTCGTGGGTCCTCCCGGACGAACGTCGGATGCACCGGCCGGGAGCCGTACCCAGGTCACCGGCGCTACGCGCACCCCGAAGGCCCTTCCGCCAACTAACCGCCCCTACGGATGAGATGAAATCGCATGGACGCGCGGAATGGGCTCGGCCGTGCGTCCGAAGAAGGTCGATTCGGGCGCTAGCCTCGATCTTTCACCCCTGCCACCGGCGAGCTGGTGCGGCTGCCGGACACCGCGTTCGTGCAGCCGGACCGCACCAATCCGCTCCACACCGATGTCGACCGCCACTTCGAACCGCTCACCGACGCCTTTGCCGCGGACCCGCTCATGCACGCCGTGGTGTCCCTGCTCGGACGAGTCGCCGGCGCGTTGGACGGCACGCCCCACTGGATCGTGAAGGTGCACCCGTTCCGGGTGGTCGCCACCGCCGGGCGGGCCGGCCAGCCGACACCGGAGGGCCGGCATCGTGACGGCGTCACACTGGTCTCCTCGCTGCTGGTCGACCGCGGCAACGCGACGGGGGGCCGAAGCACCGTCTTCGCCGCGGACGGGTCCGCCCCGCTGGCGGCCACGCTGGACCAGCCGGCGGGCCTGCTGCTGTCGGACGACCGCAGTACGCTGCACGAGGTGTCGCCGATACGTCCGCTGGTTCCGGCCCGGCCCGCGCACCGCGACGTCCTGGTGGCGACCCTCACGCCGGCCTGACCACCCGAACGCATCGCCGGCGCCTCAATAGCCTTCCAAGAGTCGCCCTGCTGCCGCCAGTGGACCGCCACGCTGGTGGCCTTCGCCACCGCAACCGTTCGCTTCGCGACCGGGGCAAGCCAGTTCCGAACGAATGCTTCTCCCGGCCTCACCGTGCGCCTGGTCCTGACCGTGGTCTGCGGCCCCCTCGCCATCCTTTCGGCCGTGGATCTCATCCTCGTGCTGCGCAACGATCGGGTCGTTCTGGGCGAGCAATCCGTCGAGTTCACCATCGGCTGACGACCGGGGCGGCCGGCCGGCCGCCCCACCGTATGCACCGGGCTGCGTGTCATCCCCACGTTGATCGCCATGCTGTCGACCGGCGCTCTCGTCGTGGCTCTGCGCTACTGATTCCGGGCCGGGTGCACGGAACCTGCCCTTGGGCCGGGGCTTTCCCGAGAGCGGGGCACGCGAAGGTCCCCCCCGAGCTTGTCAGTCAGACAACTACCAGGCGGCCGTCAGCCGCCTTCGGAAACGGCTCACGCGGCCGCGAGGGACCTGCCGGTCACACAGCAGATTTGGAAGCTGTTTCAGGTGAGGACGACCGGCTCGCCGCTCAGCGCCACACCCGCCTGGCGCAGCTCGTTGATCGCTGTGCTGGTGGTGTCGGCGGCAACGCCGGCGGTGTAGTCGAGCAGGACCCGTACCGCGAAGCCCGCTCGTACGCCGTCCAGCGCGGTGGCCTTGACACAATGGTCGGTGGCGATGCCGACGACGTCGAGATCGCTGACGTCGCGGGCACGCAGCCAGTCGGCCAGTGACGTGCCGTCCTGGGCCGAACCCTCGAAACCGCTCTTCGAGGCGGAGTGCGCCCCCTTGTAGAAGACCTCGTCGACGGACCCGGAGGCGACGGCTGGCTCGAAGTTCGGATGGAACTCGCTTCCCTCGCTGCCGACGACACAGTGCACGGGGAAGGAGTTGTCGAAGTCCGGGTGCTCGGAGAAGTGGGCCCCCGGGTCGATGTGGTGGTCGCGGGTGGCGACGATATACGCGTAATCCCCGTCAGCGCGCCCAGCCAGATCGGCGATGGCGACAGCCCTGTCCGCACCGCCCTTCACCGGAACACTGCCGCCCTCACAGAAGTCCTTCTGCACATCGACGACGATCAGAGCACGGCGCACAGCTCCACCCTTTCCTTGCAGGAACCCGTGCCCGTATGCCTGCCCATCCGCTATGAACCGGCGCACCACGGGGCCCCGTCAGTCACCCGACCAGCCCGGTCGGCACGCGCTCGGTCCTCGCTGTCGCACGAGTTCGGCCAACTCGTCGCCGTCCGGACGATCTGACGGAGTTGACTGGTCGGGGCGCGGGGGCATGGTGATTCGACCGAAAGGCAACGCTGCCAAGTGCGGTTGCGCGGCGGCCAGCCGCCAGAGCCAACAACAACAGGGAGCCGAGTGGACGGCGCAGCAGCGGAAGGCGCTGGTCAGCCAGGCAGGGCGACACGTGCTGACCCGCGCAGTACCAGCACGACCGCGGCTAGCATCTCCCGGTCCCGGTCCCGGTCCCGGCCCCGGTCCCGGTCCCGGCGTCGCCCACCACCCTGCGGCCGCGACGGAGCGTCCGGCACCACTCGCTGGAACAACGCCCACAACCCATCCGGCACCAGCCGCTCGACGATCCCCATCACAGCCAACCACCTACCCAGGCAGCTTCCGCAGGCCAGGTGCCATATGGAACGCCAGGCGTCTGATGCTGCGGCACATGAGTCCAGTCTGCCTCGCGGTGCGGCAGCTATCCGTCGAGTCCGGTCACCCGCATGGTGATGTTGAGGCGCCCCGTGGCCAGGCCGGACGCGGGGTCGCCGGTGCCCGGCCTGACCTTGGGCACTCCGTGGTACGCGAAGCGGGACGGTCCGCCGAAGACGAAGAGATCACCGGAGGCCAGCTCGATGTCGGTGTACGGCTTGGTGCGCGTCTCGGTGTTGCCGAACCGGAAGACGCAGGTGTCGCCGATGCTGAGGGAGACCACCGGCGCGCCGGAGCGCTCTTCCTTGTCCTGGTGCATACCGAGCTTCGCCTGGCCGTCGTAGAAGTTGATCAGTGCGGTATCGGGCGTGTAACCGTCGCCCGCGGCGGCGTCCTGATATGCCTCGACCAGCGCACTGCGGCCCAACTCGACCATCCAGTAAGGGAATTCGGCCACTCGGGCGCCGTTCACATCATCGGCGGTGCGGGTGTATGCGTACGGCTGCCAGTGCCAGCCGATGCACACGGTCTGCACGGACATCACACCTCCGCGCGGCAGCTTGGTGTGCCGGATCGGGGCCGGACCGCGGGCCCAGCCGCGGCAGGCGGCGACGAGTTCGCGTTGCTGCGCCATGGTCAGCCAGCCGGGGATGTGGACGGCGCCGGGGGCGATCTCCCGGCGGCCTGCGGGGGTGCGGCCGGCTGCGGTGGGAGGCCGGAGGGGCCCGGGGCTCGTGGAGCCCCCGATGCCCTCGAAGCCGGGAAGTGGCGTGCTCATGTACTCCTGCCTTGCCTCATCGCTCGCTGATTACAGCGTGCCACGGAGGCCGGCCCTCGGCGGACGGGCCGGTAGCTGATGGGTGACCCAGCCGCGGTCGACGGTCCAGGTGGTGCCGTCGGCGGCGGCACCGCGCATGCCCTGCAGAGTCGACGAGCCGGCCAGAGCGGGTACGCGGGAGTCGCCGAGCGCCGCGAAGCCGTACGTGCGTGCCGGGTCCCAGTCGGTGCTGTGACGTAGCCGGCGGCTCATCTGGGCCCAGCCGAGAGGCGCGGCGGCCACCACCCAGGCGTCAGGCTCCCCGGCCGTGAGCCGACGCGCTGCCCGGAGCCAGGACGCGGCGGATTCCGGCCAGTCGACCACGGCGAGCGCCGGCAGCCGCCCGAGGGCGCGCCAGGCTTCGGCGAACGCGGCCGCAGCCGACCGCGACGCGGGGTCCCGGCTGTGCCCGACGGCCATCGTGGCGATACGGGCCCCGGGTGCGGTCAACAGGCCGATCAGGGCGGCGAGTTCGGCACCGGAGTGCGGGGTGGGGGCGGGGAGGTCGCCGTATGCGGCCGTCTGCGCCGGGGAAAGAAGGGGAGAGGTCATGATCGAAAGGGTCCAGGCGAGGCGGGGCTCAGATGAGCGTCGGCTGAAGGGCGCCCTCATGTGTGAGCAGCGCGGTTTTGCGTTCGACCCCCGCCGCGTAGCCGCGCATCGAGCCGTCCGCGCCGATCACACGATGGCAGGGGCGCACGATCAGCAGAGGATTCGCAGCGATCGCCGCGCCCAGGGCTCGTACGTCGGTTCGCGACACGCCGAGGCCCTCGGCGAGCCGGCCATAGGTGGTCGTGGTGCCGTACGGGATGGCGTCCAGGGCCTGCCAGACGCGCTCCTGGAATTCCGTACCGCTGGGGCGGACGGCGAGCTCGAAGCGGAAGAGCTCGCCGGCGAAGTAGGCGCGGAGCCGGCGTACGACCTCGGTGAAGGGGCGGGGGTCGGGGCGCCAGTGCGGCTGGACGGTGGCGGCGCCCCGCTGCTCAGGCATGGAGAGGGAGGTCAGGGCGGTGCCGCCAGGCGCGGCGGACGATTGCTCGCCGACGAGCAGCAGCTCGCCCAGGGGACTGTCGAACGTCGTGTAGCTGGTGGTGACGGTGGACGCCGCTGGGGAGGCCATGACGCTCTCCTCGTTCGCGTGGGGTGCTTTCACTTCCCGAGTCTGCGGGCTCGGCCGCGCCGTGGCTGGCGGAATTCGGACGTCTCGGTTGCGCGGAGGGCGGCAACGGCCGGCGGCTGTAGCTCACCGGCCACATCCACCGGCCACCGGCGTGTCGCACCGCCGTACACACGACGGCCGACACGCCGTCGCGCCGACCGTGTTCCCTGGGGAGGTACCTCAGGTCGGCCTGGACACCTTGTCGGAGCCCGCCTCGCCAGGCAAGCTTCCTGCCGTTCGGCCCCGGATGCTACTGCGCCGAGATGCTGGTCCCACAAGCTGCCGCCGCCGTGGACGGGGGAGTCCATGGCGGCGGGCTGGTCAGGGCTCCCGAGGCGGATGGCCAATCCGGCCGGAGGAATGGCCATATCCCCTCGACGCTCAAGGGTGGTAATGCTCGGCGACCTTCGTCGCCACGCCGTCCTCCACGGTGACCCGGACATTGAGGGAGTTCATCCTGGCGGCCTCGTCCAGCTGCGATTCGGTGCACGGGGAGGTGCCGTAACCGTCTTTGTCCATCGTGACGTCGCCGTCCGGCCCGCCGCACATGGCAGCGGCCCCCAGGGCCTTGGTCTGCGGACCGATGGCGAAGCGCTGCTCGGCTCCGGAGTCCGGAGCCACGATCATCTTCCCGGGGGTCAGATACTTGAGGACGCCGTTCCAGGTGCCGCTCACGCCCTTGTCATCGGGCGCAGGCCCGGTACCGTCCGTGGAACCGGAGTCCGAGCCGGCACCGCTCGTGCCTCCTGTTCCGTGGTTGCCGCTCGTCCCGCTGCCGCGACTTGTCTTGCCGCTACCTGCCCCGGAACCGCCATCGTTGCTCTTCCCGGTGTCGGACGGCTTCGGGCTCGGTGCCGACTTGTCCTTGGTGCCCGGTCCCTCCGCCACGTTGCCGAGGGCCGCGGCCTCTTTGGACAGATCGTTGGGATCGGGCCTCGACGAGACCTTGGTGCTCGCCTTCGTGTCGTCACTGCCGCTGCCACAGGCGGTCAAGGAGAGTGCGGCAACGGCGATCAGCGAAGCGGCAGCGATCCGGCGCCCACGGCGTAAAGCGGAGCCTACGGTGGCGGGGGACGCGGCGGTGTGGTTGACGTCTGCGTCGACCTCGGAGGCTTCGTTCCAGGACATGAGTCCCCTTTCCTGCCCCCGTACCTGCACTCTGCTCTTCCGCCGCAGCGCTGCTGCGGAATCGCGCCGGTGCTGCGTGGGCCTGGGCGTGGCTGTGCGCGTGGGTTCCGGCCATGGGCTGTGGGCATGGCGTGGGTGCCGCCGTCATGAGCGGGACAGGCTCCAGGGTGACGCGGGCCGCTGCCGATCTACTAACGCACGACTAACGCGGGCTTGGCAGCCGTTCGTTCACCGGAATCCGTCCCTCGGGACAGCCCCACGGACAGCTGCTTCCAGGAGCAAGCCAGGAGCCCACGGGACGGGAGGCAGGAGGCAGGAAGATCGGACGCGGGCCGTAGAGTTGGGCGTGCGCGGCGGGCTACGCCGCCTCGACGACCTCCGTGACCTCCGAGCGCACCGCCACCGTCCAGATCTCCAGCAGCACCGCATACTCCGCCATGTCCTGAGCCGACCACGCCATACCGCGACGGGCGCGCACAAATCGCCGGATCGATTCGTTCGCCTCGGAAGCAGGAACGGGCGCACCCGTAGGGGCAGAAGGAGTTGGGGACATATGAGCAATGCTAGGGGCAGACACTGACAACGCAGACCCGCACGCGGCGTGGCTCCGCCCGCAGTGGGCGTCCCGGCAGTGGTCCCTACGTCACGTCAATTGCCTGACCAGCAACGACAGTCGGCCCTTCCGTCGCCCCTCGCTGCCTGCATGTGTCCCTTCCCACACGCTCCGCGGTCGTTCCGGGGTACCGAGGAAGCCTCCGTACCCTCCCGCTCCAGATCGACATCGTTCAACAAGCAAGCACAGCAGGCCCAGCAATCCCAGCACTCCCCAATGGGCACTGCAGGCACAGCAGACGCAGCAGGCCGAACAAGCCCAGCGGGCCCAACAGCCCCCGCCCAACAGCAGTCCCTCAATCAAGAAAGAGGCAGAACGGATGACCCGCCGGGTCAAAGAGCACCCGAACATCGTCCTGCGGCTGGAATTCGGCACATGACGCACCCGCTGCGACGGCATACGCCTCGGCCTCCGCAAGGTCATCGACCCGGAGGTCGAGATGCAGCATCTTCTGCTGCGCCTGGAGGTGTTCCGGCCATACGGGGGCCTGATAGCCAGGCTCGGACTGGAACGAGAGCCCCATGCCTCCGTCCGGGCGCCTGAGCAGCACCCAGTCCGGTTCGCGGGCTTCCACTTCCCAGGCGAGGAGCCGCTGGTAAAACGCGGCAAGCGCATGGGCATCCGGGCAATCCAGAACCACCGTCGCAAGCGTGAACAATGGCTTTTCCGTCACCCTCGCACCCTTCGAGTCGCCGGCATCTGTCCGTCTCCGGGTCGGCCCCTGTTCGTGGCCTGCCCCGACTGTTCGTGGCCTGCCCCGACCGAGGAGCGTCGCACCGCGGCCGGGCCGGCGCTACCCCGATCGGGTGAGGCCTGAAGCCCGTCGTCGCAGTTGGTTCCCCGGCCGCATCCTGGGCGTCTTCGCACACGCAGGCCGTTGCGGTCACCTGGTTCCCCGGCGAGGTGGCTCTCCCCACGCTCCTCGTTGAACTCCGCCGGACCCGCCGTTGTCAGTGGTGCCCCCTACCGTGGCTCCCGTAACTATCCGAGCTGCTGGCGCTTCTCGGACCTGCCCCGCTCCCGTGACAGCGCACGGGAGCGGGGCTCACCACTCCGGTCGGCTACGGCGCTGCGACGCCGCGTGAGGCGCGACCTCCGTCCGGCACGCCGACATGGGTTCCGGTCATCTCTGGGTCCTCCTCAGGCGCGCCGGGCGGGTGTGGGTGACGATGGAAGTGCCGAGGTGCAACGGCGGTGGGGGAGTGACGCCCGGAGCACCTGCCGAGTCGTGTCGGGAGGCCCCGATGGATTACCCGGAATGCTATGAGCTGGTGTTTCAAGCACCTGCCGTCGAGGACGACGTGGTGATTGTGCGTCGTACCGAGCGCGCAGGAGCGGGCGGCTATCCGGTCTACGAGGACGAGTCGGGGATCGTGCGCGCGGAGATCAGTGACCGGGGCGAAGTCCGCATGCTGGCCAGCGGGGGGCATCAGATGCTCAAGACGCCGCTACTGGCGCGACCCCTGACTCCATGAGCTTTCAGGAGTTCGTCCGGCGGATGCCTACGGGGGGATGTCTACCGGCGGATTCCTGGTGTCGGGGTGGGTGGATGGTTGCCCGGCGAGGATTCTCACGATACGTGTGTATGTGATTGCGATCCGTATTATCCCCGGGGGTGACCATTCCGGTCAGGTGGGCGGGCGGCTTGCGGGGCGCGCCCTGTACGCATGGCGCGGATGAGAGACCGGAGAGGCCGGCGTACGGCTCGTAGGCGCCGCCCGGTGCTTTGTGTGGGCGGGCAGGGAGCGGTCAGGCGGATGGGGTGCTGCTCCGCCCCGGCGCCCGGCCGAGAAGGCAGGTGACCCTGTCCGCGACCACGCCCGGTTGCTCGGCCTGGATGAGGTGCCCTGAGCCGACCTCTTCGAAGCGCCCGTCCGGCAGTGAGGTCCAGCGTCGCTGGCCGGGCCCCTGTCCGGGCGCACAGCTCGCCACGGGTGAGCTGTGCGCCCGGATGCCCGAGGCGTCGAAGGTGAGCCGGGAGCCGGGAGCCGGAGCTGCGCGCCGCCATGGTTGACCGAGCGGCGCGCCTGGTGGTGGATGGCGGCTCAAAGGCCCCGTAGGTGGTTTCGTTTGGGAGGCGTCCTTCGGGCCGCCTCGGGCACTGCGCGGCCCTCGCCGTCCCCGTTGTGAGCTGCGCCTTCAGTGTCCCTGTCGGCCTCGCCGTCCTCGGCGCCTTCGGCGGGATCGGGCTCGGCGTCGGAGGCGGAGGGTGCCGCGGGGTAAGTCGTCTGGCCTCCGAGTACGGCCATGGCGCGTTCGAGCGTCTCACCGGTGAGCTGCATCCGGATCCTGGCCAATCGTTCTAACTCGCTACGCGACACCACGTCAGCGTACCTGCCGTGAGTTCAAACCTCGCTACGACCCAATAATTTGTGACGATAGGGGAGTTGGCCGTCCCATTCAGCCCAACCGGGGTCCCCGGCAAGTTCCCCACCACCACTCCCGCCCGAGCCTCCCGTCCGGGGTGGTCTGCGTCCGTACGTAATGCGGTGGCAGGGGTTCGCCTCCTGCTGTTTGGATGCGCGGTGTGAGTACTTTGGAGCTGGGCGAGCGTGATGAACTGCTGGAACGCCTTGAGGATTACTACGACGCCGTCCCGCGCTCCGGAGCCCGGGCCGAGGACTTCGGGGCACTGACGTTGTTCGTCAGGGAGGGGCAGGGGTGGCCGTTCTATGCGCGCCCGACACCGGGGTGGCGGGGAGAGGTGACTGCCGCCGAGGTGAACCGGGTGCGCGTCCGGCAGCGGGAATTGGGGATTCCGGAGAGTTTCGAGTGGGTCGCGGAGACCGCGCCCGCGCTGCGGGCCGCGGCCGAGCAGTCGGGGCTGGCCGTGCACGCACATCCGTTGATGGTGCTGGGCCCGGACGTCCCGGCCCCCGAGGTGCCCAAGGTGGCCGGCGGCGTGGTGCTGCGGACCGTCGGGCCGGACGATCCGGTGCTGCCCAGCGCGCTGGCCGTCCCCCACCTGGCCTTCGCCGACCCCGGGACCGGAGTCGGCGTGGCCGGGGTGGCGGAACTGGCCCAGGCGGTGCGCGCCACCGCCGGGGACGGGTCGGTGGAACGTTCGGCCGCACGCATCCGGGCCGGTCTGACGTCGGTTGCCGCCGCGGTGGAGGACGGCAGGGCGCTGTGTGCCGGTCAGCATCAGCCGGTCGGGAAGGTCAGCGAGATCGTCGGAGTGGGAACGCTGCCGGCCGCACGCCGCCGTGGCCTTGGGCTCGCGGTCACCGCGGCGCTGGTGGCCGACGCGCGATCACGGGGCGTCGAGACCCTTTTCCTGTCCGCGGGCGACGACGATGTCGCCCGGATCTATGCCCGGCTCGGCTTCCGCTCCGTGGCCACCGCAATGATCGCCGAGCCCGCCGAATAGCGGGTCGCCCGCGAGATCCGTGATCCGTGCCGCGCGACGGCCGGACGGATCACGGGGCGTCGGCGAGGGCGTGAGTGACGGCTGCTTCGGCATGCAGCCGGGTGGTCGGAAAGAGCGGAACCGGACTGTGCTCCGGCTGGATCAGCAGCTCGATCTCGGTGCAGCCCAGCACGATGCCCTCGGCCCCGGCATCGACGAGACGGTCGATGACGGCCTGGAATGACTTCCGGGATTCCTCGCGGACGATGCCGAGGCACAGCTCCTCGTAGATCACGCGGTGGACGGTGCCTCTCCCGGCGGCGTCCGGGACGAGTACGTCCAGCCCGTGGCTTTCGAGCCGGCCGCGGTAGAAGTCCTGCTCCATGGTGAAAGCGGTACCCAGCAGTCCGACGCGGCGCAGGCCGCCGGTACGCACGGCGGCCGCGGTGGTGTCGGCGAGGTGCAGCAGCGGGACGGTTACGGCAGTGGAAACCTGGTCGGCGACCTTGTGCATGGTGTTGGTGCAGAGCAGCAGCAGGTCCGCGCCGGCCGACTCCAGCGCCCTGGCGGCCTCGGCAAGTATCTCTCCGGCTTGCTCCCAGCGGCCTTCGGTCTGCAGCCGTTCGATCTCCGCGAAGTCCACGGAGTAGAGCACGCACTTCGAGGAGTGCAGTCCGCCCAGCCGCTCGCGCGTCAACTGGTTCAGCAGCCGGTAGTACTCCGCCGTGGACTCCCAGCTCATGCCGCCGAGCAACCCGATTGTCTTCATCGGGCCACTTTCGCACAGGTCGTGAGCTGTTGCGGCCCCACTGCCTGGTCCGACGTCATGTCGTCGGCCTGGAACGGTCCGGCCCGGCTTGAGGGGGCCGGACAGGCCGGCCCGGCCCGGCCCGGCCTGTCCGGTTCGGCTCGTCCGGTTCGGCTCGGTCCGGTCGCGGAGGGGCGGGGACAGCGCGAACTGTGGGGAATGTGCCGTGAGTTCGCGTTCATCAGGGCTGAGCGCCGATGGACCGATGGATTGCTGCATTGGTATGGACATGCTCAACATGGGCGCCATAATCTGGCGTTGGTCTAGACCGCGGCGTCGGTGGTCGGGGTCGCGGTCCCCGATGCAGTCTGTCGCCTTGCTCGCACTTGTCCGTGGGCTCGTCGTTGGATCGCTCCGTGCTCCGAAGCCCGCCAATCGACGTAGTTCGTAAGGCAGTTCGTTCATGAGGTTCCCCCCCACACGTCGTGGCCCCTCTTGTCCGGAGTCCGGCCGCGCGAAGGAGTCACCGTGATGAGAGCACGTATTGCCGCACTGCTGAGCGCCACCGCCCTGGCCGCGAGCCTGGCCCTCGTCGTTCCGGCGGCGCCTGCGGCAGCCGCGGGGGACTGTTCCGGCTGTGCCGCGGTACCGGGGGATGCTGACGCCCGGAACGAGGGGTTCGTCGTCAGCGAGGCGCAGTTCCAGCAGATGTTCCCGAACCGGAATGCGTTCTACACCTACAGCGGCCTGACCGCGGCTCTCCGCGCCTATCCGGAGTTCGCGAACACCGGGAGCGACACCGTGAAGCGGCAGGAGGCCGCGGCATTCCTCGCGAATGTGAGTCACGAGACCGGTGGCCTCGTCTACGTGGTGGAGCAGAACACCGGGAACTACCCCCACTACTGCGACGCCGGCCGGCCGTACGGGTGCCCGGCAGGGCAGGCCGCTTATTACGGCCGCGGTCCGATACAGCTCAGCTGGAATTTCAACTACAAGGCGGCGGGCGATGCGCTCGGCATCGACCTGCTGCACAACCCCTATCGGGTGGAGCAGGACGCCGCCGTCGCCTGGAAGACCGCGCTGTGGTACTGGAACACCCAGACCGGCCCGGGCACCATGACCCCGCACCAGGCCATGATCAGCGGGGCCGGGTTCGGTGAGACCATCCGCAGCATCAATGGCTCTCTCGAATGCAACGGCGGCAACCCCGGCCAGGTGCAGAGCCGGATCAACAGCTACCAGAGCTTTGTCCGGATCCTGGGGACCGCGCCTGGCGACAACCTGAGCTGCTGACGAGGGCTGCGGCCGGGATCTCAGCGGACGGGACCTCAGCGGACGGGAGGTCATCGGCCGGCACGCCATCGGTCAGCACGCCCCCCCCGTACAACCGTCCTCTCGTACGGCCATCAGCAGCGAGCGTGGGCGGTGATGTCGGCGCTGAATTCATCGATCATTCCGGGGGTGACGGTCGGCCGGCACCGGTCGATGGCGGTGAGATACTCCTCGGTGCTCGCCCCGAGCCGGCCGTGCGCGCCCGTGCCCACGCCGATCGCCTCCAGGTCCCGCTCGAAAGACGACTGGGCGGCCACCCGTGCGGCGTGCTCGATATCGGCCGGGGTGAAGAGCTCGCTGGCCGCCACCAGCGCCGCGATATCCACATCGGCCCGGCCGTCCGCGTACCGGGCCCAGATCGCCGACCGGGCCGCCGTGTCCGGCGTACCGATCGGGATCAGGTAGTCGAAACGGCCGGGGCGCAGGAACGCCGGGTCGAGTGAGCGGATGGAGTTGGTAGCGCACACCAGCAGCCGCTCGTCCCGCTCCCGGAAGCCGGGTATGAGCTTGAGCAGTTCATTGGTCACGCCGTGCAGCCCGCCCGGCTGAGCGTCCGCACCCCGGACCGGCGCTATCTCCTCGACCTCGTCGATGAAGACGAGGACCCGCTCCAGCTCCGCGATCCGGGCGAACGCGCTGCGCAGGGCCGCGGCAAGATTGCCCTCGTCGGCCAGCCGGGACGGAAACAGCTCGACGAACGGCCAGCCAAGGCGGGCCGCGATACCCCGGGCGAAGGTGGTCTTGCCGGTTCCCGGCGGGCCGAACAGGGCGATCGCCCGCGGTGGCCGGACGCCATGCCGGGCGGCTCGCTCCGGTTCCGCCAGCGGCAGCACGACACGCCGCTCGATGAGGTCCTTCTCCGCTTCCATGCCGGCCACCTTGGCCCACAGGTCGGTGGGCAGGAACCGTCCGCCGAGGTCTTCCAGGAGACTGGCCGCGGGGCCGTGATGGGGCTCGACCTTCTCGAAGTAGGCCACGGCGGGCTGCCGCGTATAGCCCGCGTTGAGCAGCCCTTCCCCGAGCAGGTCTTCTTCGGGCAGCACATAGGCGATACGGCTCACCCTGGCCGCGATCAGCCGCCGCTCCAGCTCCACCAGCAGCGCGCTCGCCAGCCCCCGGCCACGCCATGCCGCAGAGATCGCGATCCGCATCACCCAGCCCCGCTCACCCGCCACGCACGCGAGCGCCGTGCCGATGGGCGCACCCTGGTGGACGGCCACCACGGCGGGCTGCCGCGAGGTCAGCGCACCGATGCACTCGGCGAGCGAGAAGACGGACTCCTGTCCGAGCTCGGCCGTGGAGTCGATCAGATGGACCACTGCGGCGAGATCGTTCTCGCGGTAGTCGTGGATGAGCCAGTTCACCGGTACCGCCCCTCATTGGTCATGCTGGTGCTCTTCGTGCTCTTCGTGCGCGCCGTGCTCTTCGTGTTCGCTTCGTGATCTCGGTGATGCGGGTGATGTGGTGGGAGCGAGGCTAGGGGCGGCGGGGGAGCGGGGCCCGCTCCATCGTGGACAATCCGGGGCGCGGATCGCTACGAGCCGTATGTAGCCAGGTCCGCAGCGGTCGCGGCCGCGGCGGACGGTCGGAGCGCGGTGCAGGGGGTGCGGTGCGCGGTCGCCGGTGGCCGAGCCGGGATGCCCGGCCGGTGGCGCGACACCGCAGCACGGCGAGGGCGTAACCGAGGCCCGGTCGTCCCTCCCGTGACCGGCGGGAATCCGCTGGCTGGCCAGGCCCGCCCGATGGCATGCTGGCGGGCGTGAACGGACCCGAGATCCATCTGAGCTTCGCCCCTGAGCTGCACGTTTTCGTCGCCTCGGTGCACACCACGACCGTCCCCGCGCCGGTGGTGACCGATGGCTCGTCGACGCTCGGCCATGTCGTCGAGTCGCTCGGTGTCCCGCTCACCGAGGTCGGGCGACTCGTCGTGGACGGGGCCGAGGTCGCCGTCTCGCATGTGCCGGGGGCGGGCGAGAACATCGAGGTCCACGCCGTCGAACGTCCGCAGCGGATCGCCGGCGCGCCCCTGAGGTTCCTGCTCGATGTGCACCTCGGCACCCTGGCGCGCAGGTTGCGGCTGCTCGGTGTCGATGCCGCGTACACGAACGAGGACCCCGGTGACGCGGCGCTGGCCGCGCTCTCGGCCAAGGAACGGCGGGTGCTGCTCTCCCGGGACCGGGGGTTGCTGCGACGCCGGGAGATCTGGGCGGGCGCGTTCGTCTACAGTGACCGGCCCGATGACCAACTCCGCGACGTACTGGGCCGTTTCGCCCCCACACTCGCCCCGTGGACGCGCTGCACCGCCTGCAACGGCCGACTGGCGGACGCGGACAAGAACTCGGTCCGCGAGCACCTTGAGCACGGCACTCAGCGCACGTATGACGTCTTCGCGCAATGCACTGCCTGTGGGCGCGTCTACTGGCGCGGAGCACACCATGCGCGGCTGGAGGCGATCGTGGAAAAGGCGCTCCGGGACAGCACGGCCTGAGGCCTTGGCCGGGGTGAGGCGGGGGACGGAGCGCGCCCTCGCTCTTCCCAGGGGACGCAGGCAGGGCGAAACGAGCTTTTTCTGCAGGGGAGTTGCGTCTCTTTCCCCGTACTCCGCGGCCTACGGAGTGATACGCATAAGCGACTGCCCGAGTCACCGCATCCCGTAAAGGCTGCCGTGCGCCCGCAGGAGGCCAGGCCCCATCGGCCGCGACGCCGCATCGCGACAGTGCCGCTCGGTCCCGAAAGCCTCTCGTCCCACGCCGTCGTGCCGGGGCGTCACCACAGGCTCACCACGGAGCTCATCACGGGCGTCACCCGGGCATCGGGTCCTCGGCGTGTCGCGGAGAAGCCCGCTCGCCACGCTCGTCCGGGGCCGGAATCGCGGCGCCGTGGAGGGCCGCAAAAGTGCCTCTAGCCCACTCGTTACGCGACACGCCGACGACGCGCGCCATCCAACGGGTGAATCCACTGCCTTCGGCCACCCGAAGAGCCCACGGCGTCCCTCGAATGCGACATTCTCCGGTGGTGCGAGGCCGCGATCCGGCTGACGGTGATCACGTCGCCACTGCGATCCGATGAGCCGGCAAAGAGTCAGCCTTCGCAGTCGCGCCGAAAGGAAAATGTCCCCATGCGCACTGCTCGCACCCTGTTCGCCTCAGCCGCCGTTACGGCGGTGCTCGCAATCTCCGCCCCCGCTGCGAACGCCATGATCACGGCGGACATTGCCTCGGACAGTACCTCCTCCGTCAGCAAGAACGACCACGACAGGAACGGCGACCGCGACCACGGCCGCGGCGGCGACCGTGACCACGGCCGTGGCGGCTACGGCGACCGTGACCACGGCCGCGGCGGCTACGGCGACCGCGACCACGGCCGCGGCGGCTGGGGCGGTGACAACTGCCGCGACAACGGCCATGGCGGCTTCGGCGGCCGTGACAACGGCCGCGGTGGCTTCGGCGACCGTGACCACGGCCGTGGTGGCGAAGGCCGCGACAACGGCCGTGGCGGCTTCGGCGGCCGTGACAACGGTCGTGGCGGGTACGGCGACCGCGACCACGGCCGTGGTGGCTGGGGCCATGACAACTGCCGCGACGACCGGCGGCCGAGCGGTGGTGTGCACACCGGCGGCGGCGCCATGGCGGCCAAGACCGTGCTGGGCGACTGGGACCAGAGCAGCGGCTACGGCGACGACCACGACAAGGGCGGGCGCGGCGGTGACCGCGACCACGGCCGTGGCGGCGGCGACCGTGACCACGGCCGTGGCGGCGGTGACCGTGACCACGGCCGCGGTGGCTACGGCGACCGCGACGGTGGCGGCTACGGCGGCCGCGACAAGGGTGGCTACGGCGGCCGTGACAAGGGCGGCTACGGCGACCGCGACGGTGGTGGCTACGGCGGTGGCGGCGAGTACCGCAAGCCGCACGGTGGCATCCACACCGGCGGTGGCGGCCTGGCGACCGGTGGCGGTATGGCCGCCGGCTCCGTGCTGATGCTCGGTGGTCTCGGTGCTGGTGCGTACATGCTGCGTCGTCGCAACTCCTCGGGCGCTGCGGCGGCCTGATCCGGCTGCCCCATACGGGGGCCGCTGTGCTCGCGGCCACCGTTCCTCGTGAACGGTGGCCGCGGCGATTGCCTCACCGGTGGCTCTCATGCCGCGCCGCCGCTCCGTTCATGAAAGGCACCTGCACATGACCGCCCAGCAGTCGCCCCAGCCGAATTCGAACCCCTCCCGGACCTCCACCGCGTCCCGCCCCGTCGGCCGCGGCCTGCTGTGGTCCGCGGGCGCGTTTCTGCTGGGCTCCCTCCTCGTCTACAACTCCGTGGACACCTCGGCAGACCCCAAGCCGCAGTCCCAGCCGGCCGTGGCGTCCTCCGCCACCCCGAGTCCTTCCACCGCCGCGGCAGTTCCTGATCTGGCCCTGCCCCGTTCCGCCCCGAAGCGGGTGACGATCCCGCAGATCGGCGTGGACGCGCCCTTCACCCAGCTGACCATCGGCCCGACCGGGCAGCTCAACGCCCCGCCCGCGATGAACAAGAACATCGTCGGCTGGTACAGGGACGGTGCCTCGCCGGGCGAGCGCGGCTCGGCGATCATCGCCGGTCACGTGGACACCAAGATCGGACCGGCGGTGTTCCTGCAACTCGAATCGCTCAAGCCCGGCAACTCGATCAACATCACCCGTGAGGACGGCATGATCGCGACCTTCAGGGTCGACAGCGTCGAGACCTTCAACAAGGCGAGGTTCCCCAGCGACCGGGTCTACGGCGATGCCCCCACCGCGCAACTCCGGGTGATCACCTGCGGTGGTGCATACGACCGGAAGGTCAGGGACTACGTCGACAACATCGTGGTGTTCGCCCACCTCGCCTCGTACCGACACGTCTGAGCCCTTCCGGTTCCGGAACGAGCCCAGGCCGGCCCTCCGGCCGGCCTGGGCTCCGTCATGGCCGGAGGGCGCCCCGGGCGCGCCTGTCAGCGCGTGCGACACGCGGCGCCCGGCCTGCTCCCGATACGGACCGGCCGGGGAATAATGAGCCGTCGTATCAACCATGGGTGAGCCGGCGGGCCAGGCATGCGCCGAGGGGCAATCATGAGACAGCCGATTTCGCCCTGTTGACGGGATGACATGAGCGCTGGACGCCAAAGACCGTCGAAACCGGGAAGGGGCCGGAAGCCGGCCCGCGGGGGTACTCCCGCCACCGACCGCATGCTCCGCATTCTGCTGCGCCGCCGCAAACAGCCGCTGAGCGCCGAGGACGTGACGGTGACCGACAGGCCCGCCGTGCGCAAGGCGGTGTCGGCAGCGGCACTGGGCAACACCATGGAGTGGTTCGACTTCGGGGTCTACGCCTATCTGGCCGGCACCTTGGGCAAGGTGTTCTTCCCGTCGAGTTCCCCCGGGGCCCAGGTCGTGTCGACCTTTGCCACCTTTGCCGCGGCATTCCTCGTCCGGCCGCTCGGTGGCTTGGTATTCGGCCCGCTCGGTGACCGTATCGGCCGTAAGCGCGTGCTCGCCGCCACCATGATCATGATGGCGGTCAGTACCTTCGCCGTGGGATTCCTGCCCTCCTACGGCACCATTGGCTTCGCCGCGCCGATGCTGCTGCTGATCTGCCGTCTGGTCCAGGGGTTCTCGACCGGCGGGGAGTACGCGGGGGCCACCACCTACATCGCCGAATACGCACCGGACACCCGCCGGGGCTTCCTCGGCAGCTGGCTCGACTTCGGCACCTTCGTCGGGTATGCGCTCGGCTCCGGACTGGTGACCCTGCTCACCGCCGTACTCGGCGCCGACGGCTTGGTGGACTGGGGCTGGCGCCTGCCGTTCCTCCTTGCCGGGCCGCTGGGGCTCATCGGCCTGTACATGCGGCTGAGGCTGGAGGAGACACCGGCCTTCCGGCGTGAGGCCGAGCAGGCACACCACGATGCGGAGGCGGCCGTCGCCGCGGGCGGCGAGGACCCGGTGGAGGAGGCCCGCCAGTCCGGCAAGGGACGGCTGAAGGAGATCTTCACCCGGCACTGGGAGGCCGTGCTGATCTGCATGGGCCTGGTGCTGCTCTACAACGTCACCAACTACATGGTGACCTCGTACCTGCCGACGTTCATGACCGAAACCCTCGGTCAGAAAGCCCTCACCGCCCAGCTGCTCGTCCTCGGCACCATGATCGTCGTAGTGCTCACCATCACCACCGTGGGCCGCACCTCCGACCGCTGGGGCCGCCGTCCCGTTTTCATGGCGGGCAGCGCCGCCATGATCGTCCTTGCGGTGCCCGCGATGCTGCTCATCCGCGCCGGCGGCATCCTGCTGCCGGCCTTCGGATGCCTGATCCTGGGCCTCCTGCTGGTGTGCTTCGCCGGTACGTCCGCGTCGACGCTGCCCGCACTGTTCCCGACCCGGCTGCGCTACGGCGCGCTGTCGATCTCCTTCAACATCTCGGTCTCACTCTTCGGCGGCACCACGCCGCTCATCGCCTCCGCGCTGGTCCAGGCGACCGGCGACGACATGGTCCCCGCCTACTACCTCATGGTCGCCGGCGTCATCGGCCTGATCGCCACCTTCTTCCTGCACGAAACGGCCGGCCGGCCGCTGCGTGGCTCCGGCCCGATGGTGGAGAGCGAGGAGCAGGCTCAGGAGCTGGTGGCCAGGAGCCGTACCGAAGCGGGGCGGCGGGCCAGGGACCTCTGGCTCCGTCTGCGGCACCCCTGGGCGCGGCACTGAACGGGACGACGGGCCAAGGTCAGCGCTGTGGCGGCGACCGCCGCTCGCCCGGCGCCGGCACCATCGCCCCCGGCCGTGCCCGGCGCCCGGCGGTCATCCCCGAACGCTGCCGTACCAGCGCCAGGCGGTGCGGCGGGGGCGTCCCGGCAGTTCGGCGCGCCCGGTGGCCCACAGCAGGGTGCGCCAGGGATCGGCGGCCTCCGGGACATCCGGAAACAGCCGGGCGAGCACCCGTGCGCAGACGTCGGCGGGCGGGTTCCAGGCGAGCTGGAGCCCTTCCGCCAGGTCGTGGGTGTGCACCAGCGTCTCCACGGTGCCCATCGCGGCGAAGCCCTCGGGGTCCGACACCCCGAACACATGGTGAGCACGCACCCGCGGCGGCGTCGTACGCACCATGGCCACCAGCAGAGCGCCGCTCGCCTCCAGCACCTGCAGCAGCCCGACAGGACCCGCCGCACGGTCGGCGTGCACCGCGTTCGAGGGACCGCCCGGCCGCCGGCTCTCCCACACGAACGGCACCGGACCATCCAACGGCGGCCTCCTGGGGCCCAGTTGGACGGCGTACGCGAACAGATCATCGGTGAGATGTTCGACGGTTTCCCAGCAGTCCCACTCCAGCGAGCCCGCCTTGCCGTCCCACGCGCCCGGCGGCGCCTCGCGCAGTACGGCCACCGCGAGCTGGACGGCGCGGTCGAGATCATCCGCGGCGACGGCGGAGGACGGCAGGATGTCGGCTTCGGTCGATCGGGTCATGCGGGGACCGTACCGCGGACGGTGTGGAAGCGCGGGCGGGCCCGGCCCGTTGGTGGCGGGCCGCGCGCATCTGACGGACTATCGTGGGCGCATGTCCGCCCCTGAACTGATCCGTATCGTCTCCCGCGACTCGCCGATGGCCCTGGCACAGGTGGAGCGCGTCCGCGCCGAACTCGCCGCCCTCCATCCAGGCATCGCCACCGAGGTCATCCCGGTCAAGACGACCGGCGACCGCTGGATGGGCGCCCTGTCCCAGGTCGAGGGCAAGGGGGCGTTCACCAAGGAGGTGGACGCCGCCCTCCTGGCCGGTGCGGCGGACCTCGCGGTGCACTGTGTCAAGGACATCCCGGGGGACCGTCCGCTGCCGGCCGGGACCACCTTCGCCGCCTTCCTCGAACGCGATGACGTCCGGGACGCACTGATCCACCCCGGCGGGCTCACCCTCGACGACCTTCCCGACGGCACCCGGATCGGTACCTCCTCGGTCCGCCGGATCGCCCAGCTCGCCGCCTCACACCCGCACCTGCAGTGTGTGCCGATGCGCGGCAACGCCAACCGCCGCATGGAGAAGCTTGCGGCCGGTGAGGCGGACGCCCTGCTGCTGGCCGTCTCCGGCCTCGAGCGCATCGGCCGTACGGACGTGATCACCCAGACCCTGTCCGTGGACGAGATGTGCCCGCCCATCGGTGCGGGCGTGCTGGCGCTGCAGTGCCGCGAGGACGACGCCGACACCATCGATGCCGTCAGCGGCCTGGGCCACCCCCGGACCTTCCAGGAGACCACCGCCGAACGCATGCTGCTGCACGTGCTGCAGGGCCACTGCAACAGCCCGATCGCCGGCTATGCCACGACCGACCGGCGCGGCGAACTGTCGTTGCGGGCCTGTGTGTTCACCCCGGATGGCAAGACGGTCCTCAACGCGCACGAATGGGCCGGCCCGCTCACCCCGGAGACGCTTGGTACCTCCGTGGCCGTCGCCCTGCTGCGTCAGGGGGCCCGCGAGCTGATCGACGGCATCGCGCACTGACGTCCGGGGCACCGGGGGAAGGTGACCGGCGGACCGCTTGCCGGAACTCGCCATCCGCTGCCGGAGGGGTGGACGGACGGCAACCGCCCAGTCCACCCCGAGGGTGGCCGTCGGCTCAGCCCTTCAGCCGGGTGATCGCCGGCACGAGGTCTCCTTGCCGGGCGATACCGGCCGCCCAGAGGTCGGCGGTCTTGGGCACCGTGGTGAAGCTCCGTACGACGATGCCCGGAGCTGAGGCGGTGTCCCAGCGAGCGGCCCCGGCGTTCCACCGCAGGGCCACGGGTGCGGCGCCCTTGCCTCCGACGGCCCACAGGCCGCCGTCCGCCGCCTTGCCGACGGCGCGCAGCCGGCCGTCCGCCACGTCCGGCGTCTTTGCCGCCGTCCAGGCGGTGCCGTTCCAGTGCACGGCAAGGGGACGTTCGGTGCTGCCGGACGTGCTGCCGCCCACGGCCCAGATGTCATCCGCGGCGAACGCGGTGATTCCGCCGAGCCAGTTGTGGGTGTCCTGAGGGCCCGGCACGGTGACGCGCTTCCAACTGCTGCCGTTCCAGTGCAGCAGCAGCGCCGTCTGCCGTGAGGTGGCATCGGCGGCGTACGCGGCGCCGGCCGCCCAGATGTCGTCCGGAGCGACGGCCGTCACGCTGGTGAGCTCGCCCTTGCCGACTTCGGGCAGGGTCTGCCGGTGCCAGCTCTTGCCGTCCCACGACTGGATGGCCGGGACTCCGTCCTTGACCGACCGGTTCATCGCCCGGCCCACCGTCCAGGCTTTACCGTCGGACGTCGTGGTCACGGCGTCGGGGACGACCCGGCCGCCCGGATCGCGGTCCAGCTGGTATGTGGTCCACTTGGCGCCGTCCCAGTGCACCGACGCGCTGCCCACCGTCCAGATGTCGGCGGCCGACCGGACGGCGAGGGCCTGCGGAAAGCTGTTCTCCGGCAGGGTGGACTCCTGGGTCCAGGACGTTCCGTCCCAGCGCAGCGCGACGGCTTCGAGCGCGGTGGCACTCTTCAGCCGATAGCCCACCGCCCAGGCCTGTGTGTCGCTCAGCGCCGCTACGGCGGTCAGATCGCCCTTCTTCACGGGCACGGGTGTGGCCTGCCAGCGGTCGGCTCGGGAGACGGAGGAGACGGAGGACGCGGAGGCTGCGGATGCCGCGGATGCCGGGGGTTCACCGTGCAGGCCGGTCAGGACCAGCGCCCCGGTGACCACGGTGGCGGCACATGCTGCCGACAGCGCTACCCGGCCGGGACGCCGCTTGGGCAGGGGGGTACTTGAGGGCATGCGGATTTCCTTGTCTGGTGGGGGAACAGGTCTGCGCGCGGGGCGGTCGGCCGGCGGGGGCGTGCCCAGCTGCGTGCCGGGGAGAGCCGATCCTCAGACCTTGGTGGTGATCACGAAGTTGAAGGTGCCGGTGTAGCAGCCGTCCGCCGAGCCGGTGAGGTTGATGGTGCAGGCACGGTTGAGCAGCCGGTCGGCGGCGTTGAGGGCGGCGAAGTCCCTGCCGTACGCCTGCGTGTCGTCGGGGAAGTACAGCTGGGTGACGAGGACGGGGCCGCCGGACGCCTGCACCTGGGTGTGGATGTGCGGGGCCCGTTGGCCCCAACGGCCCCAGTAGTCCCGGGGGATGATCGTCCGGAGCAGGTAGGCGCCTCGGCTGTCCGTGTACTGGTGCCCGCGGAGCGAGAATCCGGAGGTGTCGTAGTCGCCGTTCTCATCGCACTGCCAGAACTCGATGAGCGTTTCGGGCAGCGGCTTGCAGGCGGTGTCGTACACGACTCCGCTGAGGTCGAGCCGTACCCCGCGGATACCCGGAGTGATCAGATCGCCCCGTGCGGGAGAGTCGGGCTTGAACAGCGGGCCTTCGATGGACTCCGGGGTTTCGTGGCCCGAGCAGGCCGGGGTGACGGCGAGCGGGACCGCCGCCCGGCGTGCCGTCGCCGGCCGGCGCGACTCCGCGGCACCGGCGGCAGGGCCGGCCGCGGCCGCCACTCCTACCCCGAGGGCCACGGAGGTCACGCCCGCGGACGTGGACCTGATGAAGGACCTCCTGGAACTTCCCTGCTCGCCCCCTTCCCGCGTCGGGGGCACCGGGCCGCTGGCAGCCCCCTGGCTCATGTCGTCGGCGTACCGCATCGCATCTCCTTGCCGGAAGGAACTCATGGGCGGGGCACCCGAGGGGGGGCGGACGGTCTGGACAGCGGGGCGGCCGCCCTCGCGGATGCGCTCTCCCGCTCAGCCTCCGATGCCGTGCCGGCCTCCGCATCGGTCGGATGACCGGTGAGTTGTGCGCGTGACGAAACCACCGGTGCCAGGGAGGGACATCGACGGGAGCCGGGCCGGTCCTGGACCGCCGGCGCGCGATCGGCGTGGTCGCCGCTGTGTTCAGGGGCCGGGGTCGGTGCCCGCTGCCCGTCCCGCGGCCCGGACGGCGATCTGCGTACGGGACCTGACGCCCCATTTGTCCCGGACGCGGTCCAGATGGGTGGCCACGGTGCTCTTGGAGAGGCCCAGGTGCGAGGCGATCTGCTGGTTGGTCAGCCCCTCGGCGACCAGTTCGGCGACCGCCGACTCACGTCCGGTCAGCGGGGGCTGCCCGGCCATGCCTACTCGGCCGGGCAGCCGTTCATGTTCGCCGTCACGTTCTGCGGAACGGACACCATCATCGTCACGTCCTGCGGAACGGACGTGATCCCTGTCGTGTCCCGTGGCAGGGAGCTGTGTGCCGCGCAGCGCGTACGCGATCAATCGCGTGCCCCGCAGTCGGCGGCCGGCCGCCATCGCCGCCCTGACCCCGGAGGGAGGAAGCCCCTCCTTGACCCGCGCCACGGCCGCCTCCACCAGGTCCCACCAGTGCGCCTCCGGCTCCGTGTCGATCCGCCGCCGTATCGCGGCGGCCGCGGCGTACAGCCGTAGCGAGCGCTCCAGGTCCCCCCGCTCGGCCGAGACGATGGCCAGCCCTTCCAGCGGGTAGAGCGCGTGGTAGCTCTCGCCGGGCGGTGTCTTGAGCAGCACCTCGGCGAACCTCCGCTCGGCGGCGTCCACGTCGCCCTGGGCCAGACGGATCGCGCCCGCGGTGTGCAGGGCGGCCGTCAACTGGCCCTGTGGCGCGCGTGCTTCGAGCTCGGGGAGGCACTTCTGCATCAACCGCTCGGCCCGTACGGTTCCGCCCGTGTGGAGCAGCGCCCACGCCAGATGGTGCCGGCAGAGCGCGAGGTCCAGGGGGCGGCCGAGCGTGTGGACCACCTCGAGGCATTCGGCGAAAACGGCGACGGCCTCGGAGAACTCGCCCCGGCACAGCCGGGCAGCCGCCAGCGCGTCCAGGGCATTGGCCAGCCTGGCCGGATGCCGCCCGCTGCGCCCGGCGGCGACGGCCTCTTCAGCGAAGGCGAGGGCCGCGGCATGGTCGTCCTGCAGACAGGCCGACCGCGCGGCCAGCGCCAACGCCGCTCCGCGGTCCTCGTGGTCCGGC
The DNA here is from genome assembly GCF_040643995.1 of Streptomyces sp. NPDC047049. Classification (NCBI taxonomy): domain Bacteria; kingdom Bacillati; phylum Actinomycetota; class Actinomycetes; order Kitasatosporales; family Streptomycetaceae; genus Streptomyces; species Streptomyces sp. NPDC047049. Next base: position 190,836 of record NZ_JBEYVM010000005.1, read on the forward strand.
GCCCGCGCCAAGACCTCCGACAGCAGTGTGCGCGCGGCCGTCAACTGCTCCTGCTGGTACCGCAAACGAGCCAGCGCGACCGCAAGGGGGAGGTACCGGCGGTCGGAACGGGAGACGGCGTGGGCGACGGCCGCCGCGAGGTTCCCCTGCTCCTGGGCGAGGGGCCCCTCGGCGGTGTCGGGGAACGTCTCCGGCGCGACGGCCCCCGCGGCCTGCTCCACCAGCCAGTCGAGTGCCCGGTCCCACGTGTCCTGCAGCTCCCCGGCTTCCGCGAGCCGTTCCATGCCGTAGGCCCGGATGGCGCTCAGCTGCCGGAACCGCGCCGTGCCGCGTGGCTCATCCCCCCGTACCCTCACGACCAGGGACTTGGCCTCCAGCGCGCAGATCACGCGCAACACCTGATCCCGGCGCACGTGACTGCGCGAGCCTCGGCGACCGGCCGCTTCCGTATGGTGTACGTCGCGTACGTCGCCCCTCCGGCCCCCGCCCTCCCCGTCGGCGCAGACCGCGGCGGCCCCCTGCGCGTCGAAGCCGCCCCCGAGCACCGACAGCCGTCGGAAGACGACTCTCTCCAGCGGATCCAGCAAACGATGACTCCAGTCGATCGCCGCCCCCAACTCGCGATGCCGGCCCGGCCCGGTCCTCCTGCCGTCGGTCAGCAGGGACAGCTGATCGTCGAGGCCGTGCAGAATGCCCGGCAGGGAGAGTGACCCCGCCCTGCCCGCGGCCAGTTCGATGGCCAGCGGCAACCCGTCCAGCCGCCGGCAGATCTCGGCCACCGTACGGGCCTCACCGGGCCCGAGCCCGAACTCCGCGTCGCTCGTCCGGGCGCGTTCCAGGAACAGCCTGACCGCCTCCGACCGCAGCGGCTCGGCGAAGTCGTGGTCGCCGTCCGACGGCGAGAGCGACAATTCGCCGACCCGGAAGACGACCTCGCCGGGGACGCGCAGTGTCTCCCGGCTGGTGGCGAGCATCCGCAGCCGGGGGCAGCGGGCCAGCAGCGTCTCGGCCAGCCGGGCGCAGGCGTCCGCCAGATGCTCACAATTGTCCAGCACGATCAGTACCGTGCGTGTGCCCAGGGCGTGGACCACTGCCTCGACGCCTGCCCGGCCGCCGCGCTCGCGCACCCCGAGGGCGGCGGCAAGCGCCTGCGGCAGCAGTGTGCCGTCCTCCAGCGAGTCGAGCGCCACCCAGTGGGCCCGGCCCGCGCGGGCTCCCCGGACGCTGCCCGCCAGCTCCAGTGCCAGACGTGTCTTGCCCACTCCGCCCGGGCCCGTCAGCGTCAGCAGGCGCGCGGACCTCAGCAGCGTGCGTAACCGCGACAGCTCTCGCTCACGGCCCACGAACGCATCGAGCGCGGGCGGCAGTCCGCGCCCCGACAGCTCCGCTGGGGGCGGGGTGCGACGCGCCGAGCGCTGCCGGAACGCGCGTTGCCGGCAGGCACGGGAGCAGTACCGTGCGGGCCGGCCGCCCCCACTCGTGCGACTGCCGTCCCTCGCGCCGCCGCCTGCCGTCACGCCGCTGCCCGCGGCCGTTCCACCCGCAGCCTTTCCATCCCTCGCAGTCGTGCCGCCGCCCGCACCCCGGGAAGGCGTCGGGAGCGGCGCACCACATGCTTCACATCCCCGCGACGTCGTCACGCCAGGCATCCTGCCCAACATCCCTCAGCCGCACCAGCGTTGCCCTGGCAAACCGTCCCCGGGTCACGGCGTTGCCGCCCCGGGCCGTGCCCGTTCTCGTGCAGCGGCTTGCTCACGAGATCTCCTCCCACTGCCGAGCCGATGGGGCGCGGAGCCGATGTGTGCCGGGAACGAGGATGGCCGAGCTGCGGCTGACGGCGCTCGCCAGGGACGGAACAAGTGAGACGAGGCACACCGGCGGGCCGGGCGGGCTGCCGTCCTTGACGAGAGGCGCCCTCTCACCTGGTGTTGGAGGGGGGCGAACGGCGGTCTCGGGCTCTGGGATGATCTTTGCGTGGTCGCCGCGGTCATGACACGATGTCCAGCGCCCGCGCGGGGGAGCGGCGGACGAGTGGGGAAAACCTCCCTTTGTGCACCGACTATGCAATTGTGGTGCTCCCTACTTCCCAGAGCGGCGAGAAACCATCAAGCCGCAGTCACCGAATCACAAGGGAACGGGACACCGACATGAGCACCTCGACGCACACCTCCACGCACACCTCCGGCCCTACCCCCATCTACGAAGAGCTCGTCGAGGAGCACGGAGACATCCTCGCCGAAGCGCGCGAGGCGGCCGAGCGCTCCCAGCAGACGGCGTCCCAGGCACTGGACTGGAGTGACTTGCGCCGCCGCCCGTGAGCGGCGGCCTCGCTGACGGTCGGCGTCCGGTGAGAGCGGCAAGGCAGGCCCGCCCGGCAGGGCGCGCCGGCTCAGTCCGTTCGGGGAAAAGCATCCACGAGCCGTGTCGGAGCTGCTTGCTTCCAGGAGTCCACGAGGATGTCCCGCAGCTCGTCGCTGTCCTCCAGCGCGGCCAGCCGTACCCTCACCCAGGCGGAGCCGGCTTCGTGCGGCGGTACCCAGAACTTCGCCGGCTCTGCGGCAATCAACTCTTTCCGCTCGTGCTTCGGGCATCGCACGGCGAACGAGGTCTCATCGTCGGGAATCGTGAGGAACATCTTTCCGGCGACCCGGAAGGTGGGCATCTCCCAGGCCACCTTCTCCACCGTCTCGGGCAGGGAAAGGGCGATACGGCGGACATCGGCGGAATCCATCACGGTCACCAGCTTAGACACGTAACCGCCCGCTGAGACACGGAGAAGCCGGGAGTGGGGTCAAGGACCGCAACGCTCCTCGGTCAAGAGGGGGAGTGGGAACCCTTGTCCCGGATCAGGTTCTCCACGTGGTCGAAGCGCGTGTGCAGCGTATGCAGTTCCGAGCGGAGCGCTTCCGCGTCCTCGCGTGCGTAATTCCCCACCGCCTTGCCCACGCGGATCACGTCCTGCTCCGCGCGCCCGACGAACCAGGTGGCGAGGGCTGCCGTGATGACCCCGAACGCGGTGATGGCGCTGAGCATCAAGAACGACGCAATGATGCGGCCCCACAGCGTGACCGGATAGAAATCCCCGTAACCCACGGTGGTCGCCGTCTCGATCGCCCACCACAAAGCCCTCGGGTATGACGTGATATTGGCGTGCGGCGCACCGGATTCGGCGACCACGACCAGAGCGGCACCGCCGAGAAGTACCGCGGTCATCACCAGCGTGACCCAGAACGCCGCCTGTGCATGAAGCCGGCGCCACGCTTCATTGCCGAAGAGGCGGTTCAGCACGGACAAGAGAAACGACGGCACCAACGGGCGTCACCTTCCGCTGCGGGTCCGGTGGGAAAGCAGCCGTCAGCCATCGCTGACCTCACGCGGGCATTAACCCTCACCCAAGGCTGACAACAGGGCTGACATTAACAGGGGGCGGCGGAAATGCCCGGAGATGTCCACGGTCACTTCGACGGCGGATCCTGGCGCGGTCCGGCAGGAGTATCGCCGCGCACCGCGTGCGCATAGAGCGCCAGGGTGTCGACCGTGAAGTAGGAGCTGTAGGAGACGTCCGGGAAGTCGCCGCCGGTGTGGTATCCGCCGATGACGCCGATCAGGGCGTAGCCGGTGAAGTCCCGTACCAGGAACGGCCCGCCGGAGGTGCCGCCGATATAGCCCGCGCAGGCGATCTCCAGGAAGTCCCCGGGGGCGGCCGGGTCGGTGCTGGTGTAGCGATGTGTGGAGGAGGTGCAGTCCAGGGGCTTGGGATGGCTGCTGTCGCGGTTCCCGGGGTAGCCGATGAGCCGTACCTTCCGGTGGTCGTACCCCGGGTACGGGAGCAGGTCGAAGCCGCCCGTCACGTCCTCCACCTCCTGCCCGTCGCTCCGCGCCCCCAGCCGCACGACCGCGTAGTCCCAGCGGGCCCCCGCGTCGGTACCGAGGTCGTAATACCGCTGGTCGAGGTAGATGCGGTCGACGGGGTAGATCCCGTGCGGGGTGAGTCCGTCGTGGTACTGCGGTACGAACGAAAGGTGCCGTTTCGGGTCAGGGGAGCGCAGACAGTGTCCGGCGCTGACCACGAGGTTGCGACGCGGGCTGCGCACGACCGTGCCGCCGCAGAACCGGCCGGTGTTGCTGCCGTCCGTCCAGAAGAAGGTCCCCACCTGGGGGAGGCCGTCGAACGGGTGGCTCGGGGGAGCGGGGTCCGTTGCCGGGCGCGGCGCCCTTGAACTCCTGGTGACGACGACGGGCTTCGCGGCCCGCATCCGCTGCGCGGTCCAGTAGGTGCCGGCCGACGAGGCGGGGTGAGCGGGGCCGTCCGGCGCGCCCGCCGCGTGGGCGAGGGGCCCGGGGGCGAGGGCGAGCGACACTCCGAGGAGCAGGGTGGGGAGCAGGAGGGCGAGACGGCCGTGTGCAGCGGTCGGTCTGCTCATGATCCGGGTCCTTCCCAGGGCATGGCGTACGGAAGGGGACAGGCACGAGGCGAGCGTGCCATCGTCCTACGGCCAGGGGGCGCAGCGCGAGAGGCCGGGCCGGAATTCCTCGACTCGCTCCGTGAGCGTGGATCACGCACAGTGACAAGGGGGGGGCGGGTCCCGGGCGCCCACGGCTCGCTCGCCGCCCGCGACGGCACGGAGGTAACCTGAATCCACTGCTCCCGCAGCCCCCGTCCGGGGAGGTCGGATGACCGACGCTGTGAGCCTCCGCCCCAGCAAGGCGGACGCACTCCGCTACACCCCCATTGCCGAGCACGGTCTGATCGGGGACATGCGTACGGCCGCACTCGTCGGCACCAATGGCACCATCGACTGGTATTGCTGCACGCGCTTCGACGCCCCCAGCGTCTTCGCGGCGATCCTCGACGCCGACCGGGGCGGGGCCTTCGAACTGGGCCCGGACGTTCCCGCCCGGACGAAGCAGTTCTACTTCCCCGACACCAACATCCTGATCACGCGGTTCTTCGCGGACCACGGCGTCGGCGAGGTCCAGGACTTCATGCCGATCGTCGACGACTCCCACGAGGCGGACCGCCACCGGCTGATCCGGCGGGTGCTCTGTGTGCGCGGGGCCCTGCCGTTCACCGCCCGGGTGGCGCCCCGCTTCGACTACGGACGCAAGACGCACACCGTGAGCATGCGGCAGGGCCAGACCGTGTTCGACTCCCCGGATCTCTCGCTGGCGCTGACATCCAGCGTTCCGGTCGAGATCGACGGCCCGGACGCCACGTCCTCGTTCCTGCTGGGCGAGGGGGAGTCCGCCGTCTTCGCGCTCGACCGGATCGGCGGCGGGGTGGAGCCGCGGGCCTGCCCGCTGACGGAGGCGGAGGACCTGTTCGGTGCCACGGTGCGGTATTGGCGCACCTGGCTGTCGCGCTCCCGCTACCGAGGGCGCTGGCGGGAGATGGTGCACCGCTCCGCGCTCACCCTCAAGCTCCTCACGTACGCCCCGACCGGCGCCATCGTGGCCGCCCCCACCACCAGCCTGCCCGAACAGATCGGCGGCGAGCGCAACTGGGACTACCGCTACGCATGGGTGAGGGACGCCGCGTTCTGCATCTACGCACTGCTGAGACTGGGCTTCACCGACGAGGCCAAGGCCTTTGTGCACTTCCTGTCCGAGAACGTCGCCCTCAACGACGGGACCGCCGGTCCGCTGCAGATCATGTACGGCATCGACGGCCGCAGCGAGCTTCCCGAGGAAGAACTCCTGCACTGGGAAGGGCACCTGGGCTCCTCGCCCGTCCGGATCGGCAACGAGGCCGTCCACCAGCTCCAGCTGGACATCTACGGTGCCCTCATCGACTCGCTCTACCTCTATGACAAATGGGGGGAGCCGCTGCACAGCGGGCACTGGGCCACCGTCGGCACCCTGGTCAACTGGGTATGTGAGCACTGGGACCAGCCGGACGAAGGCATTTGGGAGACGCGCAGCAAGTCCCAGCGCTTTCTGTACTCACAGCTGATGTGCTGGGTGGCCATCGAGCGCGCGATACGCATCGCCACCCACCGGGGTCTGCCGGCGGATATGCCGCGCTGGGCGCATGCCCGCGATGCGATCTACCAGCGGATCATGGAGTCCGGCTGGTCCAGCGGGCGCAAGGCGTTCGTCCAGCACGAGGGCGACGAAGTGCTCGACGCTTCCGTCCTGATGATGCCGCTCGCCAAGTTCATCTCTCCCACCGACCCGAAGTGGCTCTCCACTCTGGATGCGCTGGGCGAGGAGCTGGTGTCCGACTCCCTGGTCTACCGCTATGACCCCCGCCGCAGCCCCGACGGGCTGCGCGGCCAGGAGGGCACCTTCTCGATCTGCTCGTTCTGGTACGTCGAGGCGCTGTCCCGCGCCGGCCGGGTGGACGAGGCCCGGCTCGCCTTCGAGAAGATGCTCACCTACGGCAATCACCTCGGGCTGTACGCCGAAGAGATCGGCCACACCGGCGAACAGATCGGCAACTTCCCGCAGGCCTTCACCCATCTCGGCCTCATCAGCGCGGCATTCAACCTTGACCGGGCGCTGGGCTGACGCACCGCAGAGCCGTACGCACACCCCGCCGCGCCGCACTCCGTCGACATTTGCTGAACACGAGAGGGAGGCGCATCGGCGCCCCCGAATCGGCCCAGGTTGATACCAACGCGCCTAAACCGGCGGCATTTTGATGATCCATCAGGTCTGCGTCCCTGGATTCCCGACAGAAGTCTTGACGCACCTTTCCCAGCTGATGAACATGCATCGGGCAAGAGAGCGCTCCCATGAACCTCACTCGTTCACTTCCTGAATCAGGAGAGCCGCTATGCCCACACCCCCCACCGACGCACCGGCGTCGCCCGCGCGCACGCCCTCACGCCGCAGAGTCCTGGCCGCGATGGCGGCCGCGCTCCCCGCCGCAAGCCTGCCGGCCCTCCCCTCCCGGGCGTCCGCAGCGCCGGCCGCCGCGGCGCCACCGGCCCCCGCCGGGCTGCCGGGCGGCGGCGACCTCGGCCCCCATGTGCTGGTCTTCGATCCCGCCACCCCCGACATCCAGGGGACACTCGACGAGATCTTCCGGCGGCAGGAGTCGGCGCAGTTCGGCGACGGGAGGTACCAACTCCTCTTCAAACCGGGTACCTACAACGGACTCAACGCCCAGCTCGGCTTCTACACCTCCCTCGCGGGCCTGGGACTGTCGCCCGACGACACCACCTTCAACGGTGATGTGACCGTCGACGCCGGCTGGTTCAACGGCAACGCGACCCAGAACTTCTGGCGCTCGGCGGAAAACCTCGCGCTCCGCCCCGTCAACGGCACCAACCGGTGGGCGGTGGCCCAGGCGGCTCCGTTCCGGCGGATGCACGTCAAGGGCGGGCTGAACCTGGCCCCCGACGGCTACGGCTGGGCCAGCGGCGGCTATATCGCCGACAGCCGTATCGACGGCACGGTGAGCCCGTACTCCCAGCAGCAGTGGTACAGCCGCGACAGTGCCGTGGGCGGCTGGAACAACGCCGTGTGGAACATGGTGTTCTCGGGGGTCGAGGGAGGCCCCGCGCAGAGCTTTCCCGACCCCCCGTACACCACCCTCGACACCACCCCCGTCTCCCGCGAAAAGCCGTTCCTCCACCTCGACGAGGCCGGCTACCGCGTCTTCCTGCCCGAGAAGCGCACCAACGCCCGTGGCACCACCTGGGGAAACGGCACACCACGAGGCCAGTCCCTGCCGCTCGGACAGTTCTACGTGGCCAAGCCCGGTGTCGATGCGGCAACCCTCAACGCCGCACTGGCTCAGGGCCTCAACCTGCTTCTCACGCCCGGGATTTACCACCTCGACCGGCCGGTCGACGTCCAGCGCCCGAACACCGTGGTCCTGGGTCTCGGGTATGCGACCCTCGTTCCGGACAACGGCGTCACGGCCTTGAAGGTCGCCGACGTCGACGGTGTGCGGCTCGCCGGATTCCTGATCGACGCCGGCCCGGTCAACTCCACCACGCTGCTGGAGATCGGCCCCGAGGGCGCCTCCGCAAGCCACGCCGCCAATCCGACCACGGTTCAGGACGTCTTCATCCGCATCGGCGGGGCGGGCGCGGGCAAGGCGACGACCAGCATGGTGATCAACAGCAACCACACCATCGTCGATCACACCTGGGTCTGGCGCGCCGACCACGGCGACGGTGTGGGCTGGGAGACCAACCGGGCCGACTACGGGATCCGGGTCAACGGCGACGACGTCCTGGCGACCGGGCTCTTCGTCGAGCACTTCAACAAGTACGACGTGGAGTGGCGCGGCGAGCGGGGACGCACGGTCTTCTTCCAGAACGAGAAGGCGTACGACGCACCCAACCAGGCGGCGGTGCAGAACGGCAGCACCAAGGGGTACGCCGCGTACAAGATCGCAGACGGGGTGACCACGCACGAAGGGTGGGGCCTGGGCAGCTACTGCTTCTACAACGTGGATCCCACCATCCGCCAGGACCATGGCTTCGAGGCCCCGGAGAAGCCGGGAGTGAAGCTCCACGATCTGCTCGTGGTCTCCCTCGGCGGCAAGGGGCAGTACGAGCACGTGGTCAACGGCGTCGGGGCCCCCACCTCGGGCACGTCGACGGTGCCGTCGACGGTGGTGTCCTTTCCCTGAGCCCTGAGCCCTGAGCCCTGAGCCCTGATCTTCGGGTCGCTCGGGTCCCTCAGGCACCGCAGTGCTGTCAGACCGCCATGATCTCCGAGCGCCCCCTGGGACGGCGCAAGCCTCCGTCCGGCACCGGCCGGCGGCATCGTCCCCAGGGGGCCGTGACGGGCGGGCCGGCTGCCCCGCCTACCGTAGGGCGGCGCATCTGTTGAGCCTGGAGAGTCATGACCATCGAAGAATCCGCCTTCCGAGGGCGGATGCCTGCCCGGACCGGTGACCTGGCGGTCGAGCGGCACGGCATCGAGCCGGTGCCCGAAAACAACCGCTACGGAAAATCCGCCCGCCTTTTCACCGTGTGGTTCGCCCCCAACCTCACCATGACCGGAGTGTTCTCCGGCACCGTGGGCATCTCCCTGGGGCTGGACTTCTGGACGGCCCTCACGGCCATGGTGCTCGGCACGATCGTCGGCGCGGTGCCCGCCGCCTACCTCGGCACCTGGGGCAGCCAGACCGGGACCGGTCAGCTGCCGCTGTCGCGACTGGCCTTCGGTCGTGGTGTGGCGCTGCCCGGCATCATGCAGTGGCTCTCCTCCGTCGCCTGGGATGCGCTGATCGGCCTCTTCGGCGGTGAAGCGCTGGCCCAACTGCTCGGCTGGCCGTTCTGGGTGGGCGCGCTGGTGGTCCTGCTGCTCCAGGGAGTCGTCGGCGTCTTCGGCTACGAGGCGCTGCATCAGCTCCAAACGGTGATGACCTTTGTGCTGGGCGCCGCGTTCCTGGTCCTGAGCGTCAAGCTGCTGTCCGGGGTGCCGCTTCCCGTATCGAGCTCCGCACACGGCGCCGATCGCCTGGGTGCCTTCGTCCTGACCAGCACCGTCGCGCTGAGCCTGGCCATCTCGTGGGCCCCGTACGCGTCGGACTTCAGCCGTTACCTGCCCCGTGCGACCTCCCGGCCCAGGATGTTCTGGTACTCCGTGCTCGGCATGGTGCTCTCGTTCGCCTGGGTGCAGGCGCTGGGGCTCTGGGGAGCCAAGCTGTTCACCGATCAGACCGCCGCCGGGGTGCACGGGCTGCTCGGCGGCGGGGTCCTCGGCGCCTTCGGCCTGCTGGCCATTGCGGCCGCGGCGGTGTGCAGCAACGCCATGAACGACTACAGCGGTTCCCTGGCGCTCCAGACTGCCGGTATACGGATACCCCGGCCGCTCGCCGCGGCGGCAGCGGCCGTACTCGGTTTTCTGCTGGTGCTGTGGATGCACGCCGCGGACACCGCGGTGCGCTTCCAGAACCTGCTGTTGTTCGTGGGCTACTGGATCCCCGGTTTCGTGGGCATTGTGCTCGTCGACGCGCGGCTGCGCGCCAAGGCCCGTCGCGGCGCGCCGATCGATGTGGAGGCCGAGTTCGCCCGCCCCCAGCCGTGGTGGCCCGCGTGCCTCGCTTTTGTCGTGGCGTTCGCCGCGGCCGTGCCCTTCATGGACACGACCCTGTTCGTCGGCCCGGTCGCGGCCGCACTGCATGGCGCCGATCTCGCGTACTACGTCGCCTTCATCGTTTCTGTGGTGGTCTATGCCCCGCTGAGGCTCTTTGTGAGTGAGCGTAAGGCGGGTAAGGCGGGAACGGGTACGGCACCCACCGGGCAGTAGCCGGCCGCGGCTGCCCCCGGCGCTCTCCTCCACGCCGTCATCGGCCCGTCCCGCTGCCCTTCGGGTACGGCCGCTGGGTCGAGGGATGTAGTCCCCGGCGGCGGTAGGTCATGCCGCAGGAGGGTTTGGGGCGCCGTTCGTGTCGGGCCCGCCGGCGGACGGCTTCGTGGTCGGTGCCGCGGGCACACGTAGCTCTCGAAGAGCTTGCGGGGTGCGGCGGTCCGGTGCCCGCCCGGTGTCCGGTGCCGGGGTGACGAACCCCACCACCTGTCCGGTCCGATGCGCAGGGACGAGTCCGGCACACACGCCAGGACGTATCCAGACATATCTGGATGAAGCCGGATGCCCCTCCCGCCGAACGCGAAGGGAGAGCCGATGGCTACAACCCACGGCACGACGCCGGCTCGGGGCTCCGCGGGGCGGGCCTGGGGCAGAGCGCTCCTCGGTGGTGCGGTGATGGCGTGCGCACTGGGAACGGGGAATGCGCTGGGGGAGACGTTCGCCCGGGCGCTCGGCGTGGACGGTTTCGTGCGGCAGCTGCTGCCTGCCGCGCTGGTGAGCGCGCTGGCCGTCCCCACCGTCATGGGGTTGCGGGCCGCCCGGTCGGCGAGGCGCTGTCCGCTGGGGCTCGGGCCCCTTTCCTCGGCGCCGCTCGGCTTCCTCCGCGGCCTGGCCATCACCGTCTCGTGTGCCGCCGCCGTGCTCGGGGCCGGTACCGCGCTCGGGTGGGTCCACTGGTCCGGCCTGGACCCGGCGGCCCTGGCCTCGTTCCTGGTGAGCAATGCCCTGGTGGCCGTGCTGCTGGAGGCGCTGCCCGAGGAGGCGACGTTGCGCGGCTATGCCTGGGCCGCGTTGCGCGACCGGCTCGGCGGCGTGGTCTCCGCCCTGGGGGTGACAGCGGTCTTCCTGCTGGTACCGGCGGCATCCACCGTGGTGCAGGCCGGGGTCTCCCGCTTGGTGGGCGTGGCGCCCGCGCCGGTGGGGCTCACCCCCGAGGGGCAGGATCCGATCGCCTACCTGGTGTTGCTCTCGGTCTTCGGGCTCACGCTGGTGGCTGCACGGACGGCCCCGGGACCCGCGCCGCTGTGGGCGGCGATCGGCACCCATGTGGCCTTCCTGAGCGTCAACCGTGTGGTGTTCGAGGGCGTACAGCGTGGCGCGGGCTGGTCCGCGAGGGTCGCTCCGGCCCATGCCGCGGTGTTGGAACTGGGGTATCTGGCGGCCACGGCGACGGTCTTCGTCGGGGCAAGGCTGGTGGCGTCCCGGATGAGGGCACGGACGCCTCGGCCCGGGCACCCGGCCGCGGCGACCACGCACAGCGTGGGCAACTGGGTCGGCGCCGGCCCGCTGCTCGTCCCGGCCGGACGGGAGCGGCCGCCGTCCGGCGCCGAATGACAACAGAGACCGGCCCTTACCCGTCGGGCGGTGAAGCAAACAGGGGTAAAGTCCGATTGTTTGCGGCGGATGCGGGCACGCGACTGTCCGGAGGATGATGACGGTGGTTCCGCTATCGCCGGTGCCGCTTCTCGCGCTGATCATTTCGGCGCCGGCGGTGTGCGGTAGGCCTCATGGCCATGGCGGTGACCCTCCCGGCCGTCCAGTCGCCGAGGTGGCGTGAGGTGTTCCACACCGCTCCGCTTTTCCTTGTCCGCTCGGTACGGGTGCGGGGCCGGCTTTTCACCGTCAGGGCGAACAAACCATTTCGTCCGACCTCGGAAAATTGTGGTTGGCAGCCGGGGGAGAGGGAACTCTTTCCGGCCTGAAGGCAAGACGACGCGATTGAGGTGAGCTTTATCATGAGCACCGCCGAGGCTCCTCGCACCATGACGGCGTCGCCGGTGCTGGAGCTTCAACTCGACTGCCGGTCCGAGGCCGTCGGACCCGCACGCCACCTCGCTGCCGGCTTCCTGGAGCAAATGGAGCCCGCCACGGAAAAGGAGACCAGGGAGGCGGTGATCCTGGTCGTCTCCGAACTGGTGACCAATGCGGTACGGCACGCGGGCGGTAAGACCTGCACGCTGCGGCTGCGGGCGGGCCCGGAATCGGTGGTGGTCGACGTGGTTGATGCCAGCCCGGTGCTTCCTCGCCCCCGTACCCCGGACGTCACCGGTGAGGGCGGCGGCTTCGGATGGTCAATGGTCTGCCGCATCGCGAGCGCCGTAGAGATCAGGAAAGAGCCCGCCGGTAAAACCGTGACCGCGGTCATTCCCCTTCAGGGGCCCGCCGCACCGTGACCGGCCAGGCCGTGGCCGATGAGCCACGGCCCGTGCGCAAAAGTGGTCCGCTGCCTGAGTTTCCTGACGCGGGAATCGAATGCGCCGCGCAAGCGGCCCGCACTCCCGCTCTGACCGCAGGCAGAGGAAAGTGCCTTGCCGCGGTGGAATTTCCACGCGAAGCGTGCACCCTTTCGTCGTCCACCGGCGAAGTGCCTTTCCTCTCAGCTCATGTGAGTTCTCGTCAGCTCTCGTCAGCTCATGCCGGAAGGCGGGGAGAGACCACAGCAGCAGGCCCACCACACGAATTCCGGCCGGTGGAGTCGGAGGAGTCGGAAGTGACGGTGACTTCGACGGTATCGACCGTATCGGCAGTCTCGGCGCTATCGGTGGTTTCCCGGGACCAGTCAGGAAGCGGCATCCGGCCAGGGAACCTGAACCGTGGTAGGGGCCGTGTAGTCGATGCCCGGTACCGCGAAACCGTAGAGGCGCTGGACCTCGGAGTGGAACCAGTCGAGATCGGCGAGGCGCGCGATAGTCTCGGTGGTGGCCGACTCCCACCTTTCGGTGACGGCGGCCTGGACCGCGCTGTTGAGTTCCCAGCCGTCGAGACGGACCCTGCCGTCCTCATCGGTGTCGAGCGGCCGGACGCCGGTCAGCTGGTCCCAGAGGTCGGCCAGCTGTGCGATCGGCGGCACCATGGCCTCGCCGAGCGCGCCGCGCAGCAGGCCGACGTAGAGGGCGATGCCAGGGATGGCGGTGGAGGACTGGGTGACCGCCGCGCCGTTGACGGAGGTCACCGCGCGGCCGCCGACCAGCTTGTCGAGACGTTCGTCGAGCGCCCTGGCGGTGGCTTCGAGGTGGGATTTGGCTGCGCCGATGGTGCCCTGCCGGTAGATCCCGTCCGTCAGGGGGGAGCCGATGTACGACAGGGCTGCCGTGGTGAACCCGTCGGCGAGCAGACCGCGGTCGGCGAGGTGGTCGACCCACCGTTCCCAGTCCGCGCCGCCCATCACCGCCACGGTCTGCTCGATGTCGTCGGCCTCGGCCGGCGGGGTCTCCACCTCCTTGACCTCCGGAGTCCCGTCACCGTCGAAGACGAGGGTCTTGGTGCGGTACGGCTCGCCGATGGGCTTGAGGACCGAGGCGTAGGTGGCACCGGTCTCCGGGTCGGTGCGCCGGGGCGCGGCAACCGAGTAGATCAGGTGGTCCAGTCGGCCGAATCGCTGTCGGAGGAGATCGGCGACCTGCTCCTTCATCTCGTCGGAGAACGCGTCGCCGTTGAGGAACACCATCTCCTGGCCGTGCCGTCGGGCGAGTTCAGCGGTGGCGGCGGTGCGGTACCAGCCGGCCGTGGCGGTGCGGCGCTCGGTGGGGGCCTTCTCGAAGCAGACGCCGATGCCGCGGATCCCCGTCCGGGCGAGGCCGGCGATCGTCGCGGCCAGCCCGTACCCGGCCGAGGAGCCGACGATGAGCGCCACCGGGGCGTCGTCCGGGACATGGACGGGCGCGGGGGCGGCCTGCCACATCTCCTGTACCAGGCGCTCGCAGCCGGCCGGATGGGAGTCGAGGAAGAGGAATCCGCGGCTGCGCGGGGTGATGACACGTTCGCTCATGACGTACGCCCTTCAGTTCGTCCGGTTCATCCAGTTCCTCGCGGAGGAGAAGCGGCCGCCACCGGAGCACGTGCCGCGTCTGCCAGTCTGCGCCTCCGCGCCTCCCCGTGATCGTTTCGGCGGGCACAGTGTTGGCGGGGTGGTTTTGGAGGGTTTCCCTCGGTGCGTTCGTGACGGGTGCTCGTGGGGCCCGTGACGGACCATGGGAACCTCCGCATTCAGCGGTTCGGACGCTCTGCGCTCCGCCCGGACGTTCCCTCGCCCTCCAGGATCACCAGAGCTTGTCGACCTCGCCCGGGTACAACTCGATGCGGGAGTGCGGGAAGGCGGAGCGGTGCCGCCGGCTCCGGGGCGAGAAGAAGTCGGCCATGGTGACCTTGTCGAAGCCGGGGCGGTCACTGGGGAACGGGGCCAGGGGGGTCCCGCCGATCAGCACCGCGCCGGGCAGATGGTGCCAGCCCGCACTCTCGTAAAAGGTCCGGAGCGGGCGGTCGCAGGTGAACAGGCCGATGTCCGGACCGTTTGTCGCCATTGCCTCGTGGGCGGCCGTCACCAGACGGCGACCGTGGCCCTGACCGCGGGCGGAGCGACGGGTCACCACCGTGCTCAGCCCCGCGGCCCGGTAGCGCTCGCCGTCATGGACGAGGTGCTTGGTGAGGATGTCCAGCGCGGAGAGCACCGTGGCGCCGTCGACGAGCAGCATCGACACCGGTTGCAGGGCCGGGTCGTGGGCGAACGTACCGGGTGCCGAAGAGGAGTCCGGGGGCCATGCCTCGTCTCGCAACTCCGCCACCTGCGTACGCAGCGCGGGCGGGACAGCGGGTTCCGGGAACGTCATGATCGGCACCCGCCCATTGTGACCGTCGCTGCCAGGGAGGCCAAGGAATTTCCCGGTGGCCGGCCGCCCCCTCGGCTCTTGCGGGCCTCCGACGAGCCAGGACAGGCATCATGCCTGCATGCGCACCCCGCCCCAGGGCAGACGATCTCCATGGGATGGCTGATGCGTTGGGAACGTGTGGTGGAGGAATGCGAGAGCGCGCTGCTGGCCAAGATTTTCCGGACCGACCGGGTTCAGCTCTTCGACGCACTGCGGCGGGAGTGCGATGAGCACGCGGTCGTCTGCAGCCAGAGCCGCGTCCTCGTGCCCAATGACTACACCGTCGAGCTCGCACCACGGGTGCACGATGAACTGGCCGCGCGCGGTGGGCAGGTGGGGCGCTACCTGACCGATGTGCTGGATCGGCACGCCGTCGAGCGCGGATATGAATGGGCGGGGCCGCTGACCGTTCATGTCACCCTCGGCGAGGTGCCGAACGGCCGGTATCGCGTGTCGAGCGCGGCCCTCGCGCACATTCCCGTTGGTGCCGCCGGCCCCCGGGGGTGACCAGGTGCCGGGCGTAGCATCGCCGGCGGGCCCGGCCGCCCCCTCCCGGTGTCGCGCAGGGCTCCGTGCTCCGTTCACTCCGGCGGGCCGTTCACTCCGTCGAGTCGGCGATCTCGGCAATGACCTCGGCGTGGCAGGGCTCCGGGACGCACCAGCAGCCGAGCCGGCGTCCGCGCAGTGCGGGCAGGAGCGCGAGCAGGTCGGGGCGCCCCAGGAGGTAGGCGCGGTACTTCGCCAACACCTCCGCGCGGGACCCGTCCCGGCCCGGACGGAACGGACTGGCCAGCGGCGACGCCGGGAGGTGCCAGCCGCCCCGGTGCATCGCACGCCCTACGTAGACCACGTCGGCGTACTCCGGGTCGTCCCGGTGGCCCTTGAGATTGACGACCGTCGTACGTGTCATGCCTTCATTCTCACCCGGCGTGCGCGGCCGTCAGCTCCTGGCCCCCGAGTGGCCGTCCTGGCCGCCCGGCCGTCCCCCTCGTGACCGGCCGGGCGGCTGCCCCCCCCGGTAACCGGGCGGCCCCCCGTGACCGCGTACGTGCGCGGGACGGACCGCCCGGTTCGGGTTTCGCTGTCTGCGACTACCCCTGAACTGCCGGAGCCGGCATGGGGTTTACAGGGGCCGGGCCCACAGGTCCCACTGGAGGCCCGAGCCGTCGCAGAAGGGGTCGGCCCACTTGCCGCTGCTGACCAGGTCGGTGCCCGCCGCCTGGCAGCCGCCGAGGGTCCAGAACTTCTTGCCGGTCCACACGGTTCCGGGCGGGCCGTCCATCGGCTTGGTCTGGAGGTGGACGGCGGCCGGTGCTGCCTCGGTTGCGGTGGCGGCGTGTGCCTGAGCGGCGCCGCCCAGTCCGACGACCGTGAGTGCGGCGGCAACGAGCGCCGTGGTGAAGATTCGCTTGTTACGCACGTGATGTCCTTTCCCCGTAGCGGCGGGCCCCTTGCGGGCCCGTCACCCTGCACACGGATGAAGCCGGTCCGTGGTATGACACAGGATGATGTGACCTGCGCCACATCACGATACAAGCGGGTCATGGCGGTCCCGTCGCAGCGAAGTGCCGCTGCCGTGACGTCGCTTGACGGGGTATCAGTGGCTGGCTGCCGGGGGGTCCCTCTCCCCGCGTGCGTGGCCGCAGCGCGTGCCCCGATGTCCGTTTTGCCGCCCGGTCGACGATGTCGGCACCTCGGCCGTGATGGCGGGGTGTCCGACTCCTCGTGCGGTGGGCCGGGAGGGCAGAAGTGGAGGTGGTCGGGTGAACTATTCCGACCTGCCGGTTTACCTGTTCTTTTCGGGGTGTTGTCCGGAGGCGCTTGCCTTGGGGGTGTGGGCATGGATAGCGTAACCGGCACCTAAAGCTTTCTGAACAGCTTTAGTGAAAGCTAAACATCGTATTGATCCCGGGTGGGGGAGAAGCATGCAGATCAAGGTTGCGGTGGCGTACCACAGTGGATACGGCCACACCGCAAAGCAGGCGGCGGCCGTCGCGGCCGGTGCGGAGAAGGTTCCGGACACTCAGGTACGCCTGGTCTCCCTCGCCGAGCTGAACGACGAACTGTGGGAGGTACTGCAGGAGTCCGACGCCCTGATCTTCGGCACGCCGACCTACATGGGCGGCAGCAGCGCCGTCTTCCGCGCATTCGTCGAGGCCACCAGCCAGGTCTGGGGCGACAACATGCGCTGGAAGAACAAGATCGCCGGTGGCTTCACCAACAGCGGCAACATGGCGGGTGACAAGCTCAACGCGCTGATCGACATCGCGCTGTTCGCCGCCCAGCACGGCATGATCTGGGTCGGTCTCGCCGAGTACGGCGGCTGGAACACCTCCTCCGGCAGCCCCGAGGACCTCAACCGGCTCGGCAGCTGGCTGGGCGCCATGTCGCAGTCCAACAACGACGAGGGGGCCGACGTCACCCCCTGTGCCAGCGATCTGCGTACCGCCGAGGCACTGGGCCGCCGGATCGCCGAGACCGCCCACGTGCACCGGGCCGGCCGGGCGGCCGTCGGGTTCGACGAGGTCTCCGCCTGACCGTTCACGATGCGTACGGGGGGCGCTGCGCCCGTGAGGGGGGCCCGATGAACAACCGTCGGACGACTGTGGCGCGGTGCGCTAACGCGCGGTCCGAGGGCGGTCCGGGGCGCAGCGTTCAGCCGTCACGCCTGGACCGGGGCGGCCGGCGCATGTCCGCTGCCCGGCGGGGCCGCGGTCGCGGATTCCGCGGCGGTCCCCGGTCTTCTCCCAGGTGTGGCCCCGGGCGCGCCCCGTCCGGAGCCGGCCGGCCCCGGCGGGTTCCGGGAGACCGCGACGGCGCCGCGGCACCGTTCCCTCACGCCTGAGCACCCGCTCGGCACCGTTCATTCCCACCCGACCGCACCCCCGCCGAGGACACTGCCGCCGGGCCCCGCACCGGCCTCGTACACGAAGCCGTTGGGCAAGCGCTGAGCCCGATACCCCAGGGTTCCGCGACATCCGGACGGTGGTTTCGCCGATGCCGTAACCGGGCGGGGTGGTTCCACGCGCGCCGCGGCCGGGCCAGGAACGAAAACCCCGCCCGGTGGGCCCGTCCACCGGCGCGGAGTACCACAGCCCCCACAGCGCGGAGTACCACGGCCGCAACGGCGTGGAGTATGACTGCCGCCACGGCGCGGGGCATCTCGCCGCGCCCGCGCGGCACGGCCGGAGCCGGTTCGCCCCCACGCGCAGCCGCTCCCCGGCCGGGTAAAGCTCGTCCCCGTCCGGCAGTCCCATCACCCACACCGTGCCCGCGGCCGCCGCGAGCACGGCATGTCCTGGTCGCGTCCGTCCGCGCGGCCGTTGCCACCTGCCATCCCGAGGAGACCAGCCATGTTCAAGACCACCACCGACGCCGAGCTGGCGGGCAACCCGATCGACGAGGTGATCGGATCCACCATCCGCTACGCGGCACTCACCTCCGCCGCCAAGCTCGGTATCTTCACCGCGCTGGAGGAGGACGGTCCCCAGACCCTCGACGAGCTGGCCAAGTCCATCGGCGCGAGTACGGACGGCACCCGCGCGGTGGCCGACGTCGCCGCCGTCCTGGGCTGGCTCACCCTGGAGGACGGGCGCTACCGCAACGGCCCGCTCGCCGAACGCTGGCTGGGCAAGAACGCCGAGTACGACTTCACCCCGGCGCTGTTGTGGGCCTATGAACTCACCAACGTCATGTGGGATCTGCCGCAGGCCGTACGGGACGGCAAGCCCGCCCGGTCGCTGTGGGAGCGCTGGGCCGGCAACCCCGAGGCCGGGCGGGACTTCTCCGCGTACATGCGGGTCAAGTCGCGCCTGACGGTGCGGTCCATCGTCGATGCCGTGCCGCTGCCCGAAGGGGCGCGGCGCCTGCTCGACCTGGGCGGCTCGCACGGTCTGCACTCCATGGCCATGTGCGAACGGCACCCCGAACTCACCGCGACCATCGTCGACCTGCCCGAGGCGCTTGCCGACACCGGAGCCGCGATCGAGGAGGCGGGGCTGGCCGACCGGATCAGCCTCCAGCGCGGCAGCTTCCTCAGCGGCGACCTCGGCACCGGATATGACGTGGTCTTCCTCTTCGAGATCGTGCACAACCACACCGACGAGGAGAACCGGGACCTGATCGCGCGGGCCGCCAAGGCGCTGCGTCCCGGCGGCCGGATCGTGGTGCTGGAAGACGTCCGCGGCGAACAGCTCGACGAGCACAACGCGGCGTTCTCCCTGGCGATGTTCGCCTGCTCCGGCGACCGCACCTACAGCCTGCCGGAGATCTCCGGGTGGCTCACCGGGGCGGGCCTGAAGACCGTCGAGCGGATCGCACTGCCCTCATCCGTCTCCCTGGTCGTCGGCACCAAGTAACGCCGGCAGCCGGGGAAGGGGGGAGCACCGTGCAGATCGATCTGGCACACCGGGCGACCAGCGCATGGCTGGACGCCGCGGACCTCGCTCGTGAGGTGTACGCCCAGGCATATGGCGCCGATGTGGCGCCCCGGCCCGACTCGTTCATCGTCGCCCGCCCGGCCTGCGGCGGGGCGGCGGAGCCCTGCCCGCCACTGGCCTGCGCGGGGCTCACCTTCGGCAGGGAGCAGGAGTTGTTCTCCGAGCGGTATCTCGACACCGGAGTCGAGGCCGCCGTACGGGCCCACCTCGGGGTCACGGTGGACCGCAGGCGGGTGGTGGAGGTGGGGGCACTGGCCACCCGCCGCGTCTCGGTCGGCCGCGAACTGATCAGAGCCACCCCGATCATCTCTTGGTGCCTGGGCATGGAGTACATCCTGTGCACCGTCACCCGGAGCCTGATCACGACGCTGGGCCGTACCGGCATCTGCTTCGTGCCGTTCGGGCCCGCCGACCCGGGCCGGCTGTCCCCGGACGAGGCGGCGTGCTGGGGCTCGTACTACGACCACCAGCCGCAGGTCGGTGTCATCGCGCTGAACGCCCTGGACCGGCTGTTCTCCGACACCACCGGGCGTTACTCGGTCACCGATCTCCAACTGAGCATCAGCGCCATGGAGGTGGCCGGTCATGCGGGCCATTAGGGAGAGCCTGGTCAGGTTCGGTGAGTCGGCACGCCCGATGATCGAGGTACTGGGGGAGGACGGCACCCCGGCCCGGACCCTCAGCTACCAGGAGGTCACCCGCCGGGCCGCGGACCTCGCCCACCGGATCGGACGGGGAGACGGCCGGCCGCTGCGCATCGGCGTGGTCTGCGGCAACACTCCCGAATTCGTGGTCGCCGACCTGGCGCTGATCGCCGCACACGCCATCGAGGTGCCGGTCCCGCTCGCCTTCTCCGCCGAACAGGCCGCCGGGCTGCTGGCGGAGACCGAGCTGTGCCTGGCGGACGCGGCCGGGCAGGAGCGGCTGACGCAGTGGGGGAGGGACCGGGTCCTGGGCCCGCACTGCACGGTGCTGCCGCTGTCCACGGACGAGCCCGTGCCATCCGCGCCGTTGGTGCTGCCACCGGCCGGCGCCGGCCGGACGGACTGGGAGTGCAAGGTCATCCACACCTCCGGCACCACCTCACGCCCCAAAGGCGTGCGGATCCGGGCGGCGGCGCTGCATGAACTGCTGCGATCGCTGCGGTCGGTGATGCCCCGCGGGGCGTTCACCCGCTACCTCTCCCTCGTCCCGTTCAGCCTGCTCATCGAGCAGGTCACCGGCCTCTACATGGTCCTGCTCGACGGCGGGACGCTCGTCCTGATGCCGCCGGGCAAGGCCCTGGTCGGCACCGCGGCGGCGGCCGCGGCGGACGCCCTGCCGTATGTGGCGGCGTCCCGCCCGACCGCGATGGTCGCCACACCCGCGCTCGTCGATGCTTTCGCCACCGCCGCCGACGAGGCCGCGGCGAGCGGGCGGGCGGTGGCACCGGCCCTGTTCGGGACTCCCGGCGCGCCGCTCATCTGCTGCGGCGGTGCGCCCGTGCACCCCGATCTGCTGCACCGTCTGGAGGAGCACGGCCTCCCCGTCCACGAGGGGTACGGTCTCTCCGAGAACAGCTCCGTGGTCAGCTGGAACACTCCGTCCGCCCGCCGCCTGGGCACCGTGGGCCGCCCGCTGCCGCACGTCCGCGTCAAGATCGCCGACGATGGCGAACTCCTGGTCAGCAGCACCTCGCTGTTCGCCGGCTACACCCGCGACGACCCCTCCAGCCTCCTCCTCGACGCCGACGGCTGGCTCCGCACCGGCGACCTCGCCCACCTCGACGAGGAGGGGTTCCTCCGCATCACCGGACGCAAGAAGAATGTCATCATCACCGCGGCGGGCCGCAACGTGGCTCCCGAGTGGGTCGAGGCACAGTACGCCCAACTCCCTTTCGTCCGTGCCGTCGCGGTGGTCGGCGACGGACTCACCGCGCTGCACGGACTCTTCCTCGTCGACGGGGCCACCGGGCTCGCGGCGGCCGAGGCGGCCGTCCGGGAGTTCGGCGAGGCGCACCTCTCCGAAGTGGAGCGGGTCGCGGTACCGCACCTCGTGGTGGCCGGCGACCACCTCTACCGCAGGTTCTTCACCGTCACCGGCAGGCCCATGCGGGCAGCCATCCGCACCGCTCTGACCGAGGGAACGCTGCACGACCACCAAGGAGCTGACGCATGACCACGATCGCTGACGTCCGGCCCTACGGCGCCGCCACCGGCCGGCTCGTGCAACCGGCCGGGGACCGCTCGCTGGGTGCGCTGGACCCCGCCTGGGTCACCGGGCTGCTCGCCGACGCCGGCTTCCTGCTCTTCCGCGGTTTCCACACCGGCCTGGCGGAGTTCACCTCGTTCGTGAAGGCGCACTCCAGCCGGATCACCCTCGACCCGGCGCGCTCCTTCCACGGCGGTGAGGTGGCGCAGAAGGTGGACGCGGGCACCGGCGCCGTCGGCCTCCACCTGGAGAACGGCAACAGCCCCTTCGGCCCCGACCTGACGTGGTTCCTGTGCGAGAAGGCCGCCGCCAGGGGCTCGCAGACCACGGTCTGTGACGGCTACCGCGTCTGGGACGCGGCCGGCGACACGGCCCGCGCGGTCTTCGGCATCAAGGACATCATGTACAGCCGCCGGGTGGAGGAGCCCAAGTGGAAGGCGTTCGTCTGCCACCAGACCGAGGGCCGCAAGAAACTCGACGACATCACCTTCGCCGATATGAAGGAGCTGGTGGGCAGGAACGTGTCCACCACCCTTCAGCTCGCCGACGACGGTTCCCTCCACTACGCGTTCCGCACCGGCGCCGCCCGTGCCACGCTCTTCGGCAGCCGGCGCGCCTGGGCCAACAGCATCTTCGGCCCCTCGTACAACTACGAGGCCCCGCGCATCACCTTCGCCGACGGCACCGAGATACCCGATGAACTCCTCGCCGAATTCCGCCGGCTCACCACCGAACTGACCGAGGAGATCGACTGGCGGGACGGCGATCTGGCGCTGATCGACAACACCCGGGTGATGCACGGCCGGCGCGAAATCCTCGACACCGACCGGACCGTCTACAACGCACAGAGCTACCTCGACCCCGCGCTGGCGGCCGCGGCGCGGGACGGGAGGGCGCGGCGATGACCACCCCACTCACCGGGCTCGACGACGAGCGGGTACGCGCCGTCCTGGACGAGATCGCCCGCGGTGCCGAGCACCACGATCCGGACGTGATGAAGCGCGCCTACGCCACGGCGGCCGACTGGCCGCAGCCGCCCACCGCCCGGCAGGCCGCCGAGCTGTGTGCCCAGGCCGCGCTGCCCGTGCACCCGGAGGTCGGCACCTTCCTGTACCAGCTCGTACGGAGCCTGCGGCCGGCCCTCGTGGTGGAGTTCGGCACCTCCTTCGGCGCTTCGACGCTCTATGCGGCGGCGGCGCTGCGCGACAATGGCGGCGGCCGCATCATCGGCTCGGAGCTGCACCCCGGCAAGGCCGACCGCGCACGCGGCCACCTGCGGCGGGCGGGGCTCGATGCCTACGCCGAGATCAGGACCGGCGACGCCCGCGAACGGCTCGCCGCGCTTCCCGGTCCGGCCGACCTGGTGCTGCTGGACGGATGGAAGGAGCTCTACCTGCCGGTCCTCAGGGTGCTGGAACCCGCCCTGCGGGCCGGCTCCCTGGTGGTCTCCGACAACCTGCCGATGCTGCCGCCCGAGTTCACCGACCACGTCCGCACCGCCGGCAACGGCTACCTCTCCCAGCAGCTCCCGCTGGGAGACGGCATCGAATTCTCCCTCCGCCTCCAGCACGCAGCATGACGCCACGGCCGGCCCGGCTCCGCGCCCCCGCCGGCCCGCGCGCCACCCCGTACGCACGGAAAGGCACCGAACACCCGTGAAACCCCGAACCCCCCGCCGTACCCTGCTCCGGGCCGGCCTCGCCGCACTGCCCCTGGCGTCGGTGACACCGGCCGCACACGCCGCCGAGCGGGCCGGCCGCCTCACCGCCGCCGATGTCTCCGCCTGGACCGAGGCCTATCTGGAGGCCTGGCGGACCAAGAACGACACCGCCGCGGTCCGGCTGTTCACCCCCGACGCCGTGTACGAGGCGGTGCCCGGCGTCCCGGCCCAGACCTTCCGCGGGCGCGAGGCCATCGGCCGCTACTGGCGCGACATCACCGCAGGCCAGAGTGAGATGACCGGCCGCCATGGCACCCCCGTCGTCACCGGGAACCGGGCGGCCGTCGAACTCTGGGTCACGCTACGGGCCCCCGCCATCAACCCCGACGGCGACCACTGGGTCACCTTCCTGGAGAGCAACATCCTGCTCTTCGCCCCCGACGGCCGCTGCCGGCGCAACACCGAGTACTGGAACCTCCAGATGGGCCGCCTGGCACCGCCCCAGGGGTGGGGCACTGCATGAGCACCGCCCGTTCGCTCCTCACCGGGGGCCGCGTCCTCACCATGGACCCGGCCCTCGGTGAACTGCCGTCCGCCGACATCCTGGTGGAGGACGGCCGGATCACCGCCGTGGAACCCCGTATCGACGCCTCGGGCGTGGACGAACGCATCGACGCCCACGGGTGCCTCGTGCTCCCCGGCTTCATCGACACCCACCGCCACATGTGGCAGGCGGCGCTGCGCGGCAGCGGCGCCGACCAGACCCTCGACCAGTACTTCGCGACCGTCCTGCACACCCTGGCACCCCGGCTCACCGCCGACGATCTCCACCTGGGGAACCTGCTGAGCGCGCTGGGCGCCCTGGACGCGGGGGTGACCACTGTCCAGGACATCTCCAACATCGCCAAGCCGACCGAGGAGCACACCGACGCACTGCTCGACGCGCTCACCGGATCGGGGCTGCGCAGCGTCTTCGCCTACGGACACGGCACGGCACAGGACGCCCGCCGGGTCCGTACCCGCAGGCTGCACGCCAAGGACGGCCTGGTGACCATGGCACTCAACGCCGAGGCCGGCAGCGACGAGACCATCCGGCGCGGCTGGGGTCTGGCCCGTGAACTGGACGTGCCGACCGCCCTGCACGTCCGGGGCGGCAGCCCGGTCTCCCGGCTGCGCCGCCTCGGTGTGCTGCGGCCCGGGGCGGTGTTCATCCACGGCACCGGGATGGACGCCGGTGAGCTGCGGCTGATCCACGACAGCGGTGGGGCGCTGTCGGTCGCACCCGCCATCGAAATGACCATGGGCCACGGCCTGCCCCCGTTCGCCGAGGCGGTGGCCGCCGGCCTGCGCCCCAGCCTCAGCGTGGACGTCGAAGTCGCCGCACCCAGCGATATGTTCACCCAGCTGCGGGCCGCCTTCCAGATCGGGCGCTTCGCCGCCCTGCAAGGCCATGCGGGCCCCGACGCGCCCTTGCTCACGGCCCGGGAGGTCCTGGAGTTCGCCACGCTCGGCGGCGCCGAAGCACTCGGGATGGCGGACCGCATCGGCTCGCTGGCCCCGGGCAAGCAGGCCGATGTGATCGTGCTGCGGACCGACCGGCCCGGTGTGGCGCCGGTCCATGACGCCACCGCGGCCGTCGTGTCGGCGATGGACCGCGCCGATGTCGACACCGTGATGGTCGCCGGACGGATCGCCAAGCGGCGTGGGCAGCTGGTGTACGCCGGGCTGCCGCGGCTGCTGGCACGGGCACAGGACCTGCGCGACCGGCTGGCCAACCGCTGACGCCACCGCGTCAGCGGCGGATCAGCACACCTTCCTCGATGGCGGCGAGCGCGATCCGCAACTGTTCGCTGAGGGCCTTCGCGGTGCGTTCCGGAATGCGGTCGACGAGGCGGGCGTGCACGGCGGTGGTGGCGCGCACCGCCGCCTCGGCGGTCTCCACCCCGCTGGGCGTGAGCTGCACCCAGCTGCTGCGCGCATCGTCCTCGGCCGCCGCGCGGGTGACATAGCCGGCGGCCACCAGGCGCTTGATGACATTGCTGGTCCCACCGGAGGACAGCAGGAGCGCGTGCGTGAGCTCGGTCGGCTTGAGGCGGTAGGGAGCGCCGATCCGCCGCAGCGTGGCGAGCACCCCGTACTCGGCCTGGGTCAGCCCCAGCTTCTCCAGTTCGGCACTTGCCGCGACGTCGAAGGCCGACACCAACAGGGCGGTCCGTTTGGCGAGTTCCAGCGGGAGGCCGGCGATTTCGGGCAGCTCGTGTCCCCATGCCGAGATGATCTCGTCTACGTGGTCAGGCTCCACCGTGAACCGCCTTCCCTCTTCCTCATAGCTCAGTCCAAAGATATCCCACCGTCCGGACAGGCACCTTCTGACCTGGGGAGACTGCGTGATCGCCAGATGTGGACATGGTGAAAAGCTATCCAGGTAGCTTTCAATATAGCTTTTCTCAATGCTTTCCTTCTACGCTTCTCCCATGTTTCCTCGTGAGTCGAAGTGTGCTCTGGCCATGGCGGCGGTCCTGGCCCTGGCTCTGACCGGCGCCTCCGCCTGCGCCGGCCGCGCCGGGGACCCGGCGCCGCAAGGAAGCGCGATGGCGCAAACCCATCGCTCCACGAAGGAAGGAACCGTCGGCATGGCAGAGTTCAGCGCCGCACCGGACCGGCTGCCGTCGTGCTTCCGCGGCGTCCGGGGCGCCACCGCGTACCGTCTGCCCGGTTCCGCGGGGCGCGGCCGTCTGGTCACCGTGGGCAGCGGCCCGCACGGTGTCGTCTTCGCCCCCATCTCCTGGGGCGATGCCTGTGAATGGGCGGCCGAGGCCAAGCGGCTCGCGGCCGGCGGCTATCACGTCGTCACCTTCGACTGGGGCGGGGACCGCCGCCGGACCGTGGCCGACGCGACCCGGTTGCTGCGGTCGCGTGGCACCACGAGCGTGGCCTGGGTGGGCGGTTGCCTGGGTGGCACGCTCATGCTCGGCATGCTCACGGACCGCACCGCCCGCCCCGCCGGAGTCGCCGGCATCAGCCCGCTGGCCTCCCTGGGCGGCTACACCGCCGGGAGCGGTACCTCCTACGACGGCGAACTGCTGCTCCTGGGCACCGCCGACGATCCGCTCTCCGACGAGGGAAAGCTGCGGGAGGTCGCCCACGGTTTCCCGCAGGCCGAGGTGACCGTCCTGCCCGGTACTCTCCACGCCGCCGAGATCTTCGCCGGTCCGCACGGCGGGGCGGCCCGCCGCAGCCTGGACGGCTTCCTCGGGCGGACGTTCGCCCCGGCGGGCGGCTGACCTGCGAGGTTCGCGCCCCGGTGCCGCCCCGGCCGCCGAAGCGCCGGGGCGGCACCGGGATGTCGGGGCCGGTCAGGAGTGAGTGGCGAAGTCCTGGGTCCACCACGGGCCGTTGGCGCTGAGATTGACGCCCACCCCGGTGGATTTGTACGAGCAGTTGAGGATGTTGTCGCGATGCCCCGGGCTCTCCATCCAGCCCTTCATCGCCGTCGCCGGATCCTTGGGGCTCTTGAAGATGTTCTCGGCCCAACTGCTCCACGCGAAACCCGCTTTGGTCATCCGGGTTCCCGGGTCCACGCCTTCCGGGGTGTTGTGCTCGTAGTAGTTGCGGGCCGCCATGTCGTCCGAGTGGGCCTGCGCCGCGGCCTGCAGATGGGAGTCGACGGTGAGCGGACCACAACCGTGTTGCGCCCGCTGGGCGTTGACCAGCTCGACGATCTTCTGGGCGAACGCCGCGGCGGTGCCCGTCGCGGCCCGGTTTCCGGCTGGGGCGGCGGCCCCCGTTCCCGACTCGGGACGGGCCGCGCGCGGCTGTGCGCTCTTGGCGGTGTCCGCGCTGCGGCCGGTGCGGGAGGCGTGCGGCCGGGGCGCGGAGTGCTGCTTGCCGGGTCGTTTCGCCTCGGACGGGGAGGCCGAGGGCCGGTGGCTCTTGGCCGGGCGGGAGGCGGTCGGCGCCGGGGGAGTGGAGGTCGTGGCGGCCGGTGCCGCCGGCGCGGACTGGTCTGCCGCGAGCGCCTGGTCGGTTCCGGAGCCGGACCGTATCAGCGCCACGCCGGAGGCGCCCACCACGATCACCGAGGCCACGGCCAGCAGCGTCGCGTTCCGCCGGGGGTGAGCGCCGCCGCGGTGCTGACCGCCGGTCCGTCCGTGCCGGCCCCCTGAGCGGCCGCCGGCGCCGGACGGGCCGGAACGCCGCGGTGCGGCGGAGCCGTTCGCCCGGCGGCCGCCGCCCGTCGTGGCCTCGTCGTGGAACTCCGTCTGCAGGTGGTCGTTGTTCATGGTTCCGTTTCCTGTGGGGGCTGGGGATCTGCCGGCCGGGCGGAGCCGCGTGGCACGTGGTCCGTGGGGGCCGACACATGGGAGATCCCGGGAACGGACCCGGATAACGAAAAGCTCGGAAGTTTTTTCCGTGGCCTCCTCAACGGCCTCCTCGGTGGCCTCCTCGGAGGTCGTGTCGCAGCCCCTCGGCGGTCATGACGTGGGCCGGCTGCCATGACGCGTGGCGGGCCGTCGCCACGGGACTGAGCCCCGCGCGTGGCCCCGGGCGCGGCTGCTTCCCGGATCCGCGTAGGTTTTTCTGTTATTGCGACGGGCTCGCGGGGTCACCTGAGTGCGGGGGCTACGAGTACGCACGGATGAACAGGGTGAATGGGCGTGAAGCAGGAAAACGGGACGGCGGCTGTCGAGGCCGCCAAGGCCGGGGACGAGCATGCCCGGGAGGAGCTGATCGCCTCCTACCTGCCGCTGATCTACAACGTCGTGGGACGTGCACTGGACGGCCATGCGGACGTCGATGACGTGGTGCAGGAGACCATGCTGCGTGTCCTGGAGTCGCTGTCGGACCTGCGGGAGCCGGCGTCCTTCCGCTCCTGGCTGGTGGCGATCGCCATGAACCAGGTGCGCCGCCGTTGGACCGCCGACCGCAAGGCACCCGTTGTCGGCTGGGACCAGGCGCCGGAACGGGCCGACCGCGCCGCCGATTTCGTGGACCTGACCATCCTGAAACTCGGACTGTCCGGCCAGCGCCGTGAAGTGGCCGCGGCCACCCGGTGGCTGGACGAGGGGGACCGGTCACTGCTGTCCCTGTGGTGGCTGGAGGCCGCCGGGGAGATCACCAGGCCGGAGCTGGTGGCCGCCGTCGGCATCGACTCCCGCCACGCGGCGGTCCGGGTGCAGCGGATGAAGGAGCAGCTGGAGGCCGGGCGCGTGGTGGTCCGTGCGCTCTCGGCGAGCCCGCCGTGCCCCGATCTGGCCCAGGTGACCGCCACGTGGGACAACGAACCCTGTGCCCTCTGGCGCAAACGCATATCCCGCCATGCCCGCCGGTGCGCGGCCTGCTCCGGGCACTGGGACGACCTCCTGCCCGCCGAAGGACTGCTGGCCGGCCTCGCCCTGCTGCCGCTGCCCGCGCACCTCACTCCGCCGGCCGCCCTGGCCCCCACCGCCGCTACGGCGTCGGCGACCGCGGCGCCTGCCCACCAGGTGTCCGGGGCGTCCGGAGTACCTGGCGCATCCGAGGTGCCCGGGGCGTCCGGAGCGCCCGGCGCTCACCCTCTGCCGAAGCGGCTGCCCCGGCCCCGCCGGGTGAAGAAGGGCACCGTCGTAACGGGCACCGCCACGCTCGCCGTGGCCGTCACCGCCGCCTTGTGGTGGTGGCCCGGTACGCCGCCGGCCGAACGGAAGGACGCAGGGAGGGACGAGCCGAAGGCGGCCCGTACCGCGCCCTCACCCCCGCCGACGCCGGACCCCGCACCTACCCCCACCCCCACGCCCACTCCGTCCCCGACGCGGACCGCCACCGCGTCCCCCACCCCCTCCGCCCGGCCTGCCCCCGCCGCGCCCAGCCTGGAAGAACAGGCCACCTCACTGATCAACCAGCGGCGGGCCCAGGCCGGCTGCGGGCCGCTGCACATCGACCGGAGACTGCACACCGCGGCGCGGCGCCACTCCGCCGACATGGCGGCCCGTCAGTACTACGAGCACAACGCCCCGGACGGTACCGGCCCCGACCAGCGGATCACCGCCGCCGGATACCGGTGGAGCAGCTGGGGCGAGAACCTCGACCGGGGTCCGCGCACTGCCGCTGCGGCGGTGAACGACTGGATGGGCGACGCCATGCACCGCGACAACCTGCTCAACTGCAAGTTCACGTCGGTCGGCACCGGCGTCGTCCAGGGAGCGGGCGGGCCCTGGTGGACCCAGGACCTCGCGGCACCGCGCTGACCCGCGCGCTCCGGGGCATCGGCTTCTCGTCCGGTATGCCTGGCCCGTTGGCGGTCAGGGCGAGACCCGCCAGGTCAGTTTCCCGGAGAGTTGCTTGCGCAGCGCCGGGTCACGGACCGCGGCCGTACGGTCGGTGGCCCTGGCCGTGACCGTATGGGTGCGGCCGTCGGCCGGGACGCCGAGGGCCCGCACCACGACCGTGTGCCTGCCGCGTGCGGCCTTGCGCTCGCGGCCGTCGACGTACCACTTCACCGTCGCGGAGATGGGTGCGCCGACATGGATACGTGTCGTGCGCGGTATGGCGCGGTCGGTGGCAACGCTGCTGTTCAGCACGCTCGCGTAGCGGTAGAAGCCCGCGATCATCGCCTCACGGCCGGGGAGGTTGAACTCCCGGCCGAGCGTCCGCATGATCGAGTTCTCGGTGGGACGGTTGATCCCGTTCTCGTAGTAGCCGCCGCCCTCGAAGGCGCCGACCGCCCCGCCGTCCGGCGATTCCTGGCCGATCCAGCGGTACCACTTCTGCCGCTGAGCGGTCATCTCGTCGGCGGAGAAGGTGGTCAGGTTGGCCTCGGCCGGTTCGGGGCCGGGGTAGGTGCCGGACTGGCCGTAGGCGTACTCGTCGGCGAGCTTGCCGAGCGAGTGGCCGGTCTCGTGCACCGCGATCTGATCGGACCGGTCGTTGTCGGAGGAGGCGGTGGCGATCCCGTCGTAACCGACCTGAGAGGAGACGTCGTTGTAACCCGCACCACCGTATTTGGTGGAGTTGGCGAGCATGACGACGAGGTCGGCGGCGGGGGCCTTGGAAGCGTACGACTCGACCTTGCCGGTGTCGACGCACAGCAGCCGCTCGGTACCTTCGCAGAAGAAGGCGGAGTCGAGGGCGGTGTCGCGGACCACGTCCTGCGTCGGATCCCCGGAGACACCGGACTCGTTGGAGACGGCGTCGACGGCCCAGACGTTGAACAGTCCGGCGTACGAGGCGTAGGGCTCCACGGCCGAGATCTTGGCCCACTTGGTGCGGACGTCCGCGTGGAAGTCCTCCTGCTGGGCGGCGGTGTAGCCGTCCCCGATGAAGACCACATCGAGCTTGGCGCCGACCGGGCCGTTCTGCACGATCGAGGTGACGTCGCCGTCGCCTGCGATCGCGGCCCGCTCGGCGGGGGAGACGGGTTCCGAGGCCGGGACGGTGGTGTGCCGGGGGTGACCGGCCGCTCCGGTGAAGTACTCGACCTGCTGGGTGCGGTGCCCCTGTGGGGACGCGGTGGCGGCGCCCGGGGCCGTAGCGGCTGTGGCCGCGGCGGCCGTCGCCGCCAGCGCGGCCGCGGCGAGGCCGGCGGCCACCGCGGTGCGTATGGAAAGGCGTCTGCGGATGTCGGTGGAGGTGCGTGAGCGCATGTGGGGTTCCTCCCGAAGCCCGTCACAGGAGCGGCGGGCTGAGCTGAATTCAGGCGCGCTCAACGTAGAGGCTCCAGGGGCCACGGGCAACGCATGATGCCGAAGTGAGCTAACGGAAACCTGAGTTGGGGGAGTCCAGCGAGCGTGACGACGCTTCTGACTCCTTGGCGGATCACCTGACCGCCGAGACGGAGCAGCCGGGGCGCTCAGGCCAACTGACGTCATCCGACACAAGACCGGCCTCTCGGCGGCAGGGAATGCGGGCACGAGGCGCCTCACCATGCCCGCCCACCAGTCCCCGGGCCGGAGCCCCGGATACGTGTAGGGGGCGTTGTGGACGACAGGGTGAGCGCGGGGGCGTACGAGCCTGGCGCGGTGCGGTTGTGCATATGTCTGCGTTTCGTCACACCAAAATGGATTTCCTCCACCAAGGGGTGACGGGCGGTCAATCTGTGGTGGCCCGGTCAAACCGGCCGGGTGTCCGGTTTCTGGGCGCCCGCACAAGGGCGTCCCTTGCAGGAGGTTCGATGTTTCTTCATCCTTCGCGTGTAGCCATGGTGGTGCTGGGCTCCGCGGCCCTGGCAGTGACCGCGGCCCTTCCGGCCGGCGCGGCCGGCCACCACGCTCCGCACCCCACGCGGTCCGCGGTGGTGCTCGGGGCGGTCCAGTACGACAGCCCCGGACGGGACGACCGCTCGAACCGGAGCCTGAACGCGGAGTGGGTCACGGTGAAGAACACCGGCCGCACACCCGTCAACATCAAGGGCTGGAGCCTGTCCGACAAGAGCGGGCACGCCTACCGTTTCGGCAACGTGCGCCTGAACGGCCGCAGCCAGGTCCGCGTCCACACCGGCATCGGCCGCGACCACCGCAATGACGTCTTCCAGAACCGCCGGAGCTACGTCTGGGACAACAACGGGGACGAAGCGACCCTGCGCAACGACCGCCACCGTGTCGTCGACACCACGGCGTGGGGGCGCCGTCACTGACCCCGCACGGACGTGACGAGCCCGGTGCGGGGCGCCCTCCCTCACCGGCCGGAGCTTCCCCACCCGGTGCGCCGCGGACGGCCTGTCCGCGGCGCACCGCCATGTGCGGAGGGCCCCGCCGAACGCGGCGCGGCTCAGGCCCTGGTGATCAGCATTCCCCGCACATGCCCCGCCTCGCTCAAGGGGATTCGTTGCCTCGCCGGCAGCCCGGCGAACTCGCCGGTCCGGACGAGGTGCTCACCTCGGCCGGGCGCCGAGTGGCGGACTGGCTCACCGCCGAGTCGTTCACCGATGCCCCGCGGGGTCCTGACCTGGGCCTGTGCCGGGGCGGACGGCCGGGCTGCCCGGCGGGAGCGAGCCCTCGGCAGGCATGGTGTTGCGGAACCCCTCAGCCAGGTGGGCAAACATGCAGGTCGATAGCGACGCTCTGCTGGCCCGCCTTACGAACGCTATGTCGCTACGCCGTCCCGGAGGGGTGCCGCAGGCGGCATCCGGCGGAACCGGGCTGGGGGCGGGCCCGTCTGACGGGTACCGCTCCGGGTGCTCACGAAGCGAAGGGGGAGAAGGATGCCACAAGGAAATCGGGTCGTGTCCGCGGTGGTGACGGCTTGCGCAGTGGTCGCAGTAGCCGTGGTGGTGGCGGTACTTACCATCCCCACGGGCGGCCCGGGCGTCGGCCGTCCGGCCGCCCCGGAGACGAGTTCACCGACGCATCGGTCGTCGCACCGGCCGGAGGATGCGGCGAGCGGGGCCACGCCGGACGAGAAGCCCGGGACGAGTTCCTCGTACTGGACCGACGAGCGCCGGCGCGAAGCATCCCCGGCACAGATGCCGCAGCCGTGAACAACTGGCGGTGAACGCCTGTCCGCACGGGACAATGCGACACCTGTGCAAGGAGCACGGTGTCACATCGCCCGTCTCACGCATGCCGCTACGGTGCCCGCGGGTTCAACGGGCCTGTGTCAGTGGTTGGCTACGTCCTTGTAGACGTTGATTGCGCCGTCACCGTGGTTGGACGAGAAGCCGTGGGGGTCACTCCACGCATTGTCCGGGTCGTTGGGGTCAGGGTCGTAGACGTGGGACATGGCGCCGACGAGGTAGCCCAGGCCGTCACCGTTCAGGTCGTCGATCCACGGGCCGCCGCTCGACCCCTGGCCCATGTCGCACACCATCTGCAGGCGCTCGTCCCACCACCAGCCGCTGGCGTCCTCCGTGTTGTCCCGGCAGTAGGTCAACTGGTCACCGGGGAAGGCGCGGCCGTTGCCGGCAGCGGGGTAGCCGAGGAACGTCACGTTGCTGAAGTCCTGGCCGTAGCCGAAGTGATACCCCTGCGATCCAGCGAATTCCTGGATGTTGCCGCGATCGGACTGCGGACGGACCTCCACGGCCGCGACGTCCTGCGCGAAGTCCCTGTCGTCCGCCCAGCCCTTGGTGGTGTTGATGTATGCGGCCTCCCACAGGCCGTGCGGGGCCCGGCCGCCGTCGTCATCCGGGGCGAACGTCATGTAGTCAGGGTCGTAGAACTTCCCGTCCCCGCCGCCACCCGGGTGGACGCAGTGCCCGGCGGTCCACAAGGTGTTCTTGTTGGACGCGTGGATCACACTGGCAGAGCAGGTGTGACCGGAGCCGTCCGGCAACCGGTAGAAGAGCCTTCCGGTGGTGAGCGCGGGCTGTTTTCCCGCCTTGCCCCATGGTCTGGCCTTGTTGACCGCGGCGCCGGCCTTGCTGTCACCGCGGGTGGCGGCCTTGTTCGCCGGCGCGGTGGGCGGTGCGGACAGCCGGCCGAGCCGCGACGGTGCGGTGCTCTTCTTGATGACGCGCTGGATCTCCCGGGCACTCAGGCCGGGCAGCGGGGTCGCCTTGGCTGCGGCGCGGCGCTCCGGCGTCCAGTACGACGTGGCGTCGGCGCCCGAGGACGCGGTGGCGCCGCCTGCGGCAGCCGACGGCAGGGCCGCGGCGGGTTCCGGCTCTGCGGCGCCGGCAGCGGACTGCGGCACCCAGAGTGCCAGCACGACGATCAGCGAACTGCCGAAGCCGACCCGGAATTTCGTGCGGTGACGTGATATCACCTGTGTCTCCCCCTTGTTGTATGCGATGCGCCCGGTTCGAGGACCCGGAGCAGGCAACGGGAGACACGATGCCCATCATGGGCATGCCACATGCGCTTCGAAGTCCCCCGTACCGCCAGCCAGGATGAGAGGACGCTGAGGTCTGTAGCAAGACATGAAGTGAGGATTGGCTGAAACGGCAGCCCGCCACGAGGCAGTACGCATGGGAGCGTAACGATCTTGGTTTCGGTGGGCGGCGGTCCCCTTCGCTATAGGGAGTTTCGGGGATATGGATTTCATGGGTTCGAGCGTACGAGGGCGTACGGCGCAGGGCGCATGCCGCAGCACACAGCGGGGGTGGTGCCCTCCGCTCGGAGGGCCGCGGCGCGCGGCTCGCCCGTCGCAGAGTGAGCGGCCCGGCACCTCTGTCGTGCGGACCCGTGGCATCCGCCGGCGGCGCCGGGTCAGGGCCGGTTCCCCCGTGCTTGGTTGCGGAAGGCTGCCGGGGTTTCGCCGGCTCGCCGGCGGAAGAACTTGGTGAACACCGTGGGGTCAGGGAAGCCGAGCCGGTCGCCGATGGCGGTGGAGGTGAGGCCGGTGTGCACCAGCAGGCGCTTGGCCTCCAGGAGGACCCGGTCGTCGATATAGCGTTTGGCGCCGCACCCGGCGGCGGCGTGGGTGGCGCGGGTGAGCGTGCGGACGCTGTAGCCCAGTTGCCTCGCGTAGTCGTCCACCCGATGGGTGCGGGCGAATTCACGCTCCACGGCCTGCTGAAAACTCCGGAAGGCGGCACCGCCCGCCTCATCGCCGCCCCGCGCGCCGCATACCTGGGCCAGCCGCAGGACGAGGACGGCGAGCAGATGGCGCACCACCTCAATATGTGCCTCCAGGGGCAGTCCGGCCAGCTGCCGGTGCTCGCTCGCCAGCAGCTCCAGGACCCGGCGTACGGCATCGCCCTCCGCGCCCCGAGGGGCCAGTGGCAGCGTCCCGTCGTACTGGTCGACGCGGGCGGCCTCCGCGGTGGCGGGGCTCAGGAAGCCCGGCAGGAAGAGGACGATGCTGCCCTCGGCCAGGGTGAGGTCGGAGCGGTACTGACTGATCTGGCCGGGCCGCACCCACAGCCAACTGCCCGGCGTCAGCTCGTGTTCGGTGAAGTCGACGGAGCAGCGCAGGGTCCCGGTGCGCACCGCGATCAGCTCGTGGAAGGCCAGGCGCTTGGCGGCGTACGGATCGATGTCATGCCCCCGTGCGCGGGCGAGCAGATCGCCGAAGCCGAAGACCTCCACGCCGGGCGGGGCTCCCGCGGTGGCCCTGAAGGGGACCTCGGTGATGTCAGCGGGTCCGTTTTGGTCCATAGCGTGTCCTCAGCGTACCGCTTCGAAGGGGTGCCTCGCGCCTAGCGTGAAGGGTGACAGGGCCGGTCAGGCGGCGTGCGGGCTTACCGGACGCAAATCCGGTGTGACGAGGTGGTGACCGAAAATTTCGATGCCTCGCAGTCGCAGTCGCAGTCGCAGTCGCACTCTCACCGGCCGCCTTGCCGCCCCGTGCCGGCTTGGCGCACGGGCCGTTGCGCCGTCCGACGAACCGAGGGAGCTGACCACTGTGCGACTGATCGTCGGACCCCACCGTCTGCCCCCGGCACGCCTGACATCCCCCGCGCCCCCGGCGCCCGGCACCCGCCGCATGAAGGAGCACCCATGGCGTACGACGATCTCCGCAGCTTCCTGGCGGCCCTCGACAAGGAGGGCCAGCTGCTGCGCATCACCGAAGAGGTACGGCCCGAGCCCGATATCGCCGCGGCCGCCAACGCGGCGCCGCGTCTGGGGGATGCGGCGCCGGCACTGTACTTCGACCGCGTGCGGGGCTTCAGCAATGCCCGTATCGCCATGAATGTGCACGGCTCCTGGGCCAATCACGCCCTCGCGCTGGGCTTGCCGAAGGAGACCGGAGCCAAGGAACAGGTGGCGGAGTTCATCCGCCGCTGGGCCAGGTTCCCCGTCGCGCCCGAGTGGCGCGGCGATCCGCCGTGGGCCGCGCACACCATGAACGGTGAGGCGGCCGACATCTTCCAGGTGCTTCCGCTGATCCGCCTCAACGACGGCGACGGAGGCTTCTACCTCGACAAGGCCGCGGTCGTCTCCCAGGATCCCGGGGATCCCGGCCACAGCGGCAAACAGAACGTCGGCATCTACCGCATCGAGGTCAAGGGCAAGCGCAGGCTCGCCCTGCAACCGGTGCCGATGCATGACCTCGCCCGGCATCTGCGCAAGGCCGAGGAGGCCGGCGAGGACCTGCCGGTCGCCCTCGCCCTCGGCAACGATCCGGTCATCTCCCTCGTCGCCTCGACCCCGATGAAGTACGACGAGAACGAATACGAGCTGGCCGGAGCCCTGCGCGGCGCCCCGGCACCGCTCGCGAAGGCCCC
Organism: Streptomyces sp. NPDC047049; assembly: GCF_040643995.1. Lineage (NCBI taxonomy): Bacteria > Bacillati > Actinomycetota > Actinomycetes > Kitasatosporales > Streptomycetaceae > Streptomyces > Streptomyces sp. NPDC047049. Next base: position 227,133 of record NZ_JBEYVM010000005.1, read on the forward strand.
GCTGACCGGCCTCCCGGTGCCGTGGGGGTCGGAAGTGGTCATCGAAGGTGTCATCGAGGGCCGCCGACGCGAAATCGAGGGCCCCTTCGGGGAGTTCACCGGCCACTACTCCGGCGGCCGCAGGCTCCCCGTCCTCCGCATCGACAAGATTTCCCACCGCACCGACCCGATCTTCGAGCACCTTTACCTCGGAATGCCGTGGACCGAGGTCGACTACCTGATTGCCGCCAACACCTGCGTGCCGCTCTACCAGCAGCTGAAGACGGACTTCCCCGAGGTCCAGGCGGTCAACGCCATGTACACCCACGGACTGGTCGTCATCGTCTCGACGAAGAAGCGCTACGGAGGCTTCGCCAAGGCGGTCGGTACGCGGGTGCTGACCACTTCGCACGGCCTCGGCTACGCCACCACCGTCATCGTCGTCGACGAGGACGTCGACCCCTTCAACCTGCCGCAGGTGATGTGGGCCCTGTCCACCAAGATGAACCCGGCGGGCGACCTCGTCCAGGTCCCTCATATGCCCGTCCTCGAACTGGCCCCACAGGCACAGCCGCCCGGCATCGTCGACAAGCTCATCATCGACGCCACCACCCCCGTTGCCCCCGACGGCCGCGGCACCTACGGCAACCAGGTCCGCGACCTGCCCGAGACGGGCGCCTGGCTCGCCAAGCTCCAGCAGCTCGCCGGCCGCCGCTGAGGGCACCCCTTGTGCACCTCACGTGGCGCCCGTCCCGCATCCCGCACATCTCCTCTCCCGCACATTTCCTCCCCGCCCATCCCACTTCATTCAAGAAAGGGACAGCGCGTCATGACCGATGCCGCCACCTGCTGCCCACGCTGTGCGCACACCGTCATCGAGCACCTGTTCACCTCGCCCGTCCCCGGCGTCTGGGACGTTCTGCAGTGCGGGCGGTGCCTGTACTGCTGGCGCACCGGCGAACCCGACCGCCGTACCCGGCGCAATGCGTACCCCGACAGCTTCAAGCTGACTGCCGACGACATCGACAACGCCCCCGAAGTGCCTGCCGTTCCGCCCCTGGCCGAACCGGCAGTTCACCGCTGGTCAGAGCGTCGAATTCGTTGAAGCCGTTGAAGCCGTTGAAGTCGTCGAGGCTGTCGAGGCCGTTCGGACTGTGCGGGCCGTTCAGGTAAGCCGTGACGGCTCCGGTCGCTCCTCATCGGGTGGTGTCACGCCCCGGGGTCCGGCGGCCCGGGTGCGATGGGTGAGGCGGTAGCCGGCCACGAGGATCGCCGCCCACACCGGAGCCACGTACAGCGCGATCCTGTTCTCGGCGTCGAAGCCGAGCAGGACGAGAACGAGACCGAGGAAGGCGAGGACGAAGTAGTTCGAGGCGGGTGCCAGCGGCATACGGAAGGCGACCTGCCGGAGCCGCCCGGCGCGGACCGCCGTCCGGTAACGCAGATGGGCACAGACGATGATTCCCCAGGTGAAGACGGCCGCGATGGTCGCCACGCTCGTCACGTACGCGAAGGCTTCCTCGGGGACGAAGTAGTTCGCTGCCACGCCCAGCAGCATCACGGCCATGGACGCGAGGATGCCCGCCGCGGGGACGCCCTGGCGGCTGACCCGTCCGAACACGGCGGGCGCGTGCCGGTCCCGGGCCAGGGTGAGCAGCATGCGGCCGGTGGAGAACACCCCGCTGTTGCAGGAGGACAGCGCCGCGGTCAGCACGACCATGTTCACCACACCCGCGGCCGCGGGCACCCCGACCTTGGCGAAGACGAGCACGAACGGGCTGACATCCGGGTCGAGTTGGGTCCAGGGGACCAGTGCCATGACCGCCGTGAGGGCGCCCAGGTAGAACAGCGCGATCCGCCAGATCACCCGGCGCACGGCGGAGGGGAGGGTCTTTTCGGGGTCCTTGCTCTCCCCGGCGGTCACACCGAGCAGTTCGACGCCGACGAAGGCGAAGACGACGACCTGGAGGGCGAGCAGCGGTCCGGCCGTGCCATGGGGGAAGAAGCCGCCGTGCGTCCAGATGTTGCTCAGTGACGCCGTCTTCCCCAGGGGGCCGAAGCCGAAGATCAGGATGGCGGCGGCCATGAGCAGCAGGACGACGATGGTGAGCACCTTGATGATGGCGAACCAGAACTCGAACTCGCCGAACAGCCGGACCGCCAGGAGATTGGCGAGGCCGAGGACCGCCAGGGCGATGAGGCCGGGCAGCCACTGCGGCACACCGGGCCACCAGTAGCGGACGTAGATCCCGGCCGCGGTCAGTTCCGCGGTACCGGTGACGACCCACATCAGCCAGTAGCTCCAGCCGGTGGCGAACCCGGCCCAGTTGCCGATGAACTCCTCCGCGTAGGTGGCGAACGAGCCGGACACGGGCCGGTACACCAGAAGCTCACCGAGGGCACGCATCACGAAGAAGACGACGATGCCCGCCAGCGCGTAGGTGAGCAGCAGACCCGGACCGGCCTCGTGGAGTGCTTCGGCGGAGCCGAGGAACAGTCCGACGCCGATCGTTCCTCCGATGGCGATCATCTGGATGTGACGGGGCTGCAGACCCCGGTGGAGGTGTTCGGTGCCGGGGTCGTCGTGGCCGGCGGGGCCTGGCGGGGACGGTGGAAGGCGGTAGGTCATGGCGGGGCTCTCTCGTCGGGGCGGAGGCGGAGGAGGAGGCGGTTGCGGATGCGAGGGAGGAGGGGAAGGCGGGGCAAGGGGGGGACTGTGTCGATGGTCCAACGGGCGGGACGGTGGTCGGTGTCGGTGTCGGTGCCGCCGGTGTCGGTGCCCGTGTCCGCTCAGCGGGTGTCGGACACCGTGCCGTCGGTATAGGTGCGCGGAACGCGGGCGCCGATACGGGTGACGATGTCGTGCGAGATGGTGTGAGCGGCGCGGGCCCAGTCCTGCGCGCCGGGTTCCCCGCGGTCGCCTGGCCCGAAGAGCACGACCTTGTCTCCGGGCGTGGCGGGCACATCGCCGAGATCGACGACGAACTGGTCCATGCACACGGTGCCCGCCACCCTGTGCCGTCGGCCGGCGACGAGCACCGGACCGGCCTGGGACGCATGCCGGGGAACGCCGTCCGCATAACCGACGGGAACCAGACCGAGCGTGGTCTCTCGGGGCGTGCGATAGCGGTGCCCGTAGGAGACGCCGTGCCCGGCGGCGACCCGCTTGACGGAGGCGAGCCGTGCGGTGAGGGTCATCGCCGGGCGCAGCCCCAGCTCCGCCGGTCCGGCCAGGCCGGGCACGGGGCTCAGCCCGTAGACGGCGAGCCCGGGACGTACGAGGTCGAAGCGTGCCTCCGGAAGGGTCAGGGTGGCGGCCGAGTTGGACAGGTGCAGGACTTCGGGGGTGAGACCGGCCCGCCGGGCGAGCTCGGCAGCGCTGCGGAAGTTCGCCACTTGCCGGTCACAGCCGGGGTGTCCGGGCTCATCGGCGCGCGCAAGATGCGACCACACGCCGACGACATGGACGGACCCGGCCGCTTCGGCGCGCGCCGCGGTGTCCACCAGCGCCGGCCAGTCGCCCGCCGTGGCGCCGCCGCGCCCGAGCCCGGTCTCCGCCTCAAGGTGCAGCCGCGCGGGCCGGCCCACGGCGTGCGCCGCCCGGACCGCCGCCCGCACCGCCCACTCGGCCCCGGCCGACAGTTCGACCCCGGCGGCCACCGCGGAACTCCAGTCATCCCCCGGCGTCAGCAGCCAGGCGAGCAGCCGGCCGGGGACACCGGCCGCGCGCAGTGCCAGCGCCTCCCGCATCCCGGCGACGCCGATCCAGGTGGCGCCACCCGCGAGCGCCGCCCGGGCGGCCGCGACCATACCGTGCCCGTAGCCGTCGGCCTTCACCACGGCCATCACCTCGGCGGAGCCCGCCGCATCGCACAGCCGGCTGACGTTGGCGCGGATCGCCGCGAGATCAATGCGGGCCTGGGCGTGCGGCGTTCCGGGCCGGTACGCCTCCCCGCCGTGGTGGTCGAACGCCGATTCGCCGGCCGGGGGTTCCACTGAGTGGGCCGGGGGTGCCGCCGGGGGAGCGGTCGGGGCTGCTCCTCCGGCCGTCGCGCCGGGCCCGGCCGGGGGCCGTACGTCCGCGACGGCGGTTGCTGCCGCTCCGGGTCCGGCTACGGCGCTCTCGGCCTCGCGGGGAATGCCGAATGTCATGCCACCGTCCTTCCATGGAATCCGTTGGTGCCCGGTGAGCTGCGGGTGGAGCCATGGTTTCGGCGGGGGAACGGGCCGTCATCGTTCGATCGGCACTGTCCCGGGGCGTTCGGCAGTGGGATCGGGACAACGGGAAGCGGGGACGCGGTGGCCTGCCGCCCAGGCCGAGTGGGCCTCAGCCCGGGTGTGCCTCAGGCCGAGTGGGCCTCCGCGCCGGCCTCCCCGCCGTATTGGCGGGCGGTGAGCTGGAGCAGCAGCGCGGTACGGACCTGGGGATCGTCCAGTGGCAGCGCCACGACGTCGCGGAGGCGGCGCATCCGGTGCCGCAGGGTGTTGGGGTGGATGTGCAGACGGGCCGCGGCGGCCCGCGGGTCGCCCATCTCCAGCAGCCAGGCGTGCAGCGTCGGCACACCACTCGTGCCGTGCGCCTCGTCGTGGTCCACCAGTTGCTGCAGCGGCCCGACGCCGGTGATCCGTGCCGCCGCGGCGGAGCGTGCGACATGGCGGAGCACGACCGTGGCCCACACCTCGTCGTGGACGGCCTGGGCGCTGGCGATCAGGCCCGTCCGGAGCAGGTCGAGTGTGTCGTCGGCCTGCTCACGCGAGCGGGCGAGCCCGGGGACCGACGCCGCCAGTCCCCCGACCGCGACCAGCGGGGCGGGCTGCCCGGTGGCCCCGCACAGTGTCTCCAGCCAAGCCGGTCCCCCGTCGGTGGTCCAGGTGGCCATCTCCGCCGGAACGATCCCGTACACCACCCCGCCGACGATCGCCGCGGGGGACCGTAGACGAGAGCCGCGGAACCGGGACATACGCTCCCATACGGTCAGTCGCTGCCGCTCCGCTTCTTCGTCGTCCTCGCAGCGCACTCCCACGGCGATCACCCGCCAGGGGCCCGCGGCGAGCCCCAGACGCCGCGCCGCGTCCGCCGCCCCCTCCTGGCCGTGCAGCACCGTGGCGACCATGTCGGTCAGGACGAGGCGCTCCACATCCGCGCCCGCCCGCCGGCGCAGCAGATGCAGGGCGGCCACCGCCGCGGTGTCGGCGAACGCCTCGGCCCGCTCGGCAGGCACCGGCCCCGGCACGATGGCCCAGATCGAGCCGAGCACGTCCCCGCCGGCGTGCACCGGTACCACCAGCCGGGGCTTGGTCCCTTCCACCACGGCGGGGACGTAGATGGGGCCGGTGTCCTGGGCGATCCTGCGGAAGACCCCGTGCCGGCGGAAGTGGGCGTTCACGTCGTCGGGGACATGCCGTCCCATGATCGTGGCGACCCGTGCCTCGTCGCCGCGCTCCTGCCGGGCGGAGTAGGCAAGGACACGTGAGCTGCGGTCCTCGATGGTGACCGGTGCGTCGATCACGGCGGCGATCGCGTCGGCCAGCCCGAAGAGATCACCCGCCTCGGTTCCGACCGCCCCCGTGCCGGAATCCGCGTAACCCTCACTGTCGAGCACCGCGCGCAGCAGGGACACCACCTGCGCCCAGCCGGCCTGCTGCTCGACCTGCACCAAGGGCAGTCCCGCGGCGTTCGCAGCCGTGACCACCGTTTCGTCGACCGCCGCCGGGGCCTTGAGCAGCAGCGCACCGGCCGACCGGTCGGCGCACGACGACAGCAGCCGCAGGGCCTGCGAACGATCCGTGAGATTAACTCCGAGGACGAGGTCCCCCGGGCGCAGATCGAAGCCGCCGTCCGGCTCGGCGATCACCACATCGCCCACCGGGACCGCGGTGCCTTTGGGGGCGCACACCCCCGACAGCACGGCCGGCCCGACGGAGCCGAGAAGCCGTTGCAGACTCATCACCGGTCATCACCCGCTCACCGTTCCGCCCCCCATCGTGCACCACGGAATCCGCACCTCCGCACGCGGCCTCTGCCACGCGGGCCGGTGGGCCGCACCCGGACGGCAACCGACGGTCATGACCGGACGACGGTCGGTGTGCGGTGGCCGGCGCGGTCGGTCGGCATGGTCGGCCGACGCGGCAGGCAGGCGTGGCCGGCGACCGTGCTCGGCTGGCGTCGTCACCCGCGGACCTCCGGAAGATTCCACGGAAATGAGCAGCCGGTGGCGGGAACTGAACGCCGGCGGCGGCCGCTCCGTATCTCTTCATATCCGTGCCCCGTGGGGCACCGGTCCGCGATGTGAGGAGGGCATCATGACTGACCCTGGTATCCCGCAGCTCCAGGCCTTGCCGGAGGGCGACGCCGAAGTATCCCTGGTGATTCGTCTGCAGTGGGAGGACGTCGCCGCGCTCGGTCAGGACGCCGCCCGGCTGGCTGCCCGCTGGAAGCGCCCGGTGACCCTGGACGAGGCCGCCAGTCAGCGGCTGCGCATCCGCCCGCCGGCCACTCACGCCAAGACGGTGCCACAGGAACGGGCGCAGCCCGCCGTGGCGTCCACCACGGTGTCGCCCCTGCCGTCCCGCTCCCCTCAGGAGCAGGCCCGCCAAGCGATAGAGAAGATCAACGGCACCGCCGCTCATGAGACGGCGTAGCGCGGCGCCGCACTGAGGAGGGCGGCGAAGAGCGGAGTCCTGGTCTTCGGGGCAGGGGGTCCGGCAGTCCTGAACTGCCGGACCCGCTGCCCTTCTCCATGCCCGGCTGGGCCGACCGGGCGAAGATCATCGGCCCAACGGCGCAAAGCGGGCCCGCGGTGCGTGCCGCCCGGGCCCGTCGGTGCTTCTGTGACGAGCCGGGCGCGACCGGCGCCGAGCCCGCGGGACGGTGCCGAGCCGGCGGGGCGGGGCCGAGCACCGAGGAGGCAGGCCATCGTGAACTCCACCGCCGGTGCGGCACGGGAGCCGAGGCCGGTGCAGGCACGGGACGTCCCGCCCGGCGGACCGGGCCGGGGGCGTGGCCCGCCCGTCGACGCCCCCGAGGCGGCCCGCTCCCGAACGTCCCGAGCAGCAAAGGCACCAAGGCATGCACACCACGGTCACACTGCTGGCGGACGCTCCGGCCCAACTGCTTCCGGCCAGGCAGCTGATGGCGTTCACCCTGGCTTCCCACATCATCCTGGTGCCGCTCGGCGTGGCGCTGCCGCTGATCACCCTGGTGATGCACCACCGCGGCCTCCGCCGGAACGACCCCGTGGCCCTGCTCCTCGCCCGGCGCTGGTCGGCGGTCATGGCGGTGCAGTTCGCGGTCGGTGTCGTCACCGGCACCGTACTCTCCTTCGAGTTCGGGCTGCTGTGGCCCGGCCTGATGGGCACCTGGGGCGGCGTCTTCGGCATCGGATTCGGCGTCGAGGCCTGGGCGTTCTTCCTCGAAGCGGTGCTCATCGCCATCTACCTCTACGGCTGGCGGAGGCTCAAGCCCCGCACCCACTTCCTGCTCGGCCTGCCTCTTCCCGCTGCCGCCCTGCTCGGCGCGTTCGGCATCCTGGCGGCCAACTCGTGGATGAACACGCCCCAGGGCTTCACCCTCGATGCCGACGGCAAGCCGGTGGACGTCCACATCTGGTCGGCGATCTTCACGCCCATGTTCGGCCCCCAGTACTGGCACTTCGTCGTGGCGATGCTGGTCACCGCCGGCTACGTCGTCGCCGGCGTTTACGCCGTCGGCTGGCTGCGCGGCCGCCGCGACCGCTATCACCGCCTCGGCTTCACCGTTCCCTTCACCCTCGCCGCGGTGTTCACCCCCGTGCAGATGCTGCTCGGAGACTCCATCGCCCGGTCGGTCTTCCACAAGCAGCCGGTGAAGTTCGCCGCGACGGAGATCGTCTGGCGGACCGGCACCCATGTACCGGAGTACATTTTCGGCCGGCTGCACCCCGACGGCACGGTCTCCGGTGGCATCAAGATCCCCCAACTCGATTCCGTGCTGGCCGGATTCCGGCCCGCGACCAAGGTGACCGGACTGACCTCCGTACCGGCGAGCGACCGGCCGACGCCGGCCCAGGCCACCCTCGCCCACGGGGCCTTCGACCTCATGGTCGTGATCGGCTCGCTGCTGCTCCTCCTCGCCCTCTGGTACGGCTGGTGCCGGCTGCGGCGCCGCCGGCTGCCCCGGTCACCGTGGTTCTTCCGCGGTGCGGCGTGCGCGGGTGTGGCCTCCGTCGTCGCCGTCGAATGCGGGTGGGTCACCGCCGAAGTGGGGCGCCAGCCCTGGATCGTCTACCAGCACATGCGGATCGGCGAGGCGGTGACGGCGACCCGGTCCACCAGTCTGTGGATCATGCTCGGCCTGGTGATGGCGGTGTACGTGTTCATCTTCGGCTCGCTGCTCGCCGTGCTGCTCAAGATGCGTACCGGCTGGCGGCTCGCCGACGCGCGACCGGCGGCGGAGGAGCGGTACGAGGGACCGGAGACCGACACCCCCTACGGGCCGCGCGCGCCCGTGCCCGCCGGTGACCCGCCGTCGTCCGGCACACCGGGGCCGGCACCGGCCGAGGACGGCCGGCCGTGATGGCCGCCGTGATCGCCGTGGTGCTGCTGCTCGCCGTGGCCGCCTACGCCTGCGCCGGCGGCACCGACTACGGAGCCGGCTTCTGGGACCTGACCGCCGGCGGCACGGAGCGCGGCAAGCGGCCGCGGTGGCTCATCGACCATGCCATGGCCCCCGTATGGGAGGTCAACAACGTCTGGCTGGTCTTCGTCCTCGTCATCCTGTGGACCGGGTTCCCCGTCCTCTTCCAGACCGTGTTCTCCGCGATGTGGCTCCCCCTGGCACTGGCCGCCGTCGGCCTGGTCCTGCGCGGTGCCGGCTTCGCCCTGCGCAAGCCCGTCCGCCGCATCGCGGGGCGACGCCTCTACGGTGCGGTCTTCGCTCTCTCCTCGCTGCTCACCCCGTTCTTCCTCGGCGCGGCCGTCGGCGGTATCGCCTCGGGACGGGCCGTACCGGGCACGGAGGCGTCGGCGCATGCCTGGGCCAACCCGACCTCCGTCCTCTTCGGCCTGATCGCCATCGTGGCGACGGCCTTCCTCGGTGCCGTGTTCCTGGCCGCCGACGCCGCCCGCTTCGGGGCGACCGACCTCGTCGGCTACTTCCGGCGGCGGGCGCTGGGCAGTGTCGTCGCCCTCGCCGTGTTCGCGGCGGTCATGCTGACCGTCACCCGGACCGATGCCCCGCACGTCTGGCGCGGACTCACCCACGGCGTCGGCCTCGGCCTCGTCATCCTGGCCGGTGTCTGTTCCCTCGCCACCGGGTGGCTCCTGCTGCGCCGGTCCGGAGCCTGGTCCCGGCTCACCGCCGTCGGCGTCGTCGCCGCGGCGGTCCTCGCCTGGGGCGCGGCCCAACGCCCCTATCTCATCCCCACGTCACTGACCGTGGCCGAGGGCGCCGGCGCTCCGAGCAGCCTGCGGTGGGTAGGCCTGGTCACCCTCGTCGCCGTGGTGCTCGTGTGCCCGGCCGTGGCGTTCCTGTACTGGCTGGACACCCACGGCGAGCTGGAACCGCTCTCCGGCGCCGACCTGCAGCGGACCCGGCCGGGCCGCGATGCTCCGCCCGGACCGGGCCGCGACGACCCGCCCGGACCGGGCCGCGCCCAGTCGCCCGAACCGGGCCGGGGCGAACCGACCTAGCGCAACTGAGCCCACCCCGGCGTCTCCCACGTGGTACGCGCGCCGTCGCGCGGCACGCCGTCAGCAGCGCTCGGCGACATGGCCCTCGGCGCCGGCGGGGCGGACGTCGCGATCGCGCAGCGAGAGGGAGAGGGTCTGCCCCCAGGCGTGGCAGGCCGCGGTGAAATCCTTCGGCTCGTATTCGATGACGAAGACCCTGTCGGCATAGGCCTCGGCGAACTCGGTGCACTCCTGGTAGCGGGCGCACTCCTCGACGACGGCGAAGTCGAAGCCGATACGACGGCGTTGCGGCAGCAGGCCGGTGGTGTTCTTCTGGGCGACGGCCAGGTGCTGTCGGTGGGCGCGGCGGGCCAGGAGCCGGGCGAAGGCCGCGGCATGCCCGGCGGTGAGCCTGCCGCCGGACCGCTCGTAGGAGTCGAGGTTGTCAGGTTCCACGGCGTCAAAACCGGCCTGGGCGCAGCCGTCGATCCATGGGCCGACGATGTCCATGAGCGCCCGTCGTTTCGCGCCGGTGGAGATGTCGAGCAGCGGCTCGTCCCAGGCCTTGTCGATGACGGGCTTTCCGTCCCCGTCCCGCAACAGCAGCTCGGGATGGCGGTCCTTCCAGAGGCCGGTCGCGTCGGGCTGTGCCTGGAAGGCGTTGACGTAGCAGATGTTGTAGAGACCGGGGGCCGGCTCGGCGGTGCGGTCGCGGGAGACGGCCGGGACCGTTGCCCCGCCGGACGGCGCCGGTGTCCCGGAACCGGCGGGGTGTGGAGCGCGGGTGGCGGAGCACGCCGTGCTGAGCGCCATGGCCAGGACGAAGGCGCCGACGGCGAGGGAGCGTGAAGAGTGCACAGCCGGAGCCTACGGACGGGTGGTGCGCGCAGCGCCGTCGACGGCGTTCTCAGGAACAGTTCACACCGGCGCGACGGGGGAAAGTCGTGCCTCCCGGCGCGTGGGGACGGGCCGGGAGGCACGAGGCCGACGGCTGCGGTCGTCCGTCCCGTGCCCGAAGGCGCGGGGCAGCCCCCCGGTGCAACCGTGCGGCGCCGTCGTGGTCAGCTCAGCGCTTGACCACGAACGTCTTGCCCTTCTTCGCGTCGGCGGAGCAGGAGTTCTTCTCCGCCGTGGTCATCTTGCGCGTCTTGACGGTCACCGCATTGCTCTGCCCGTCCGTTCCGTTGGCCGCGGGCCCGGTGATCGTGTCCGGCACGAACCAGAAGTAGTGACCCCACTTCGGGCTGTCGTAGTGCGTCTGCCAGGTGCCGGAGACGGTCTGCATGACCTGGGCGCGGGAGATCCAGCCCACCTCGCCGGGCTTCACCGTCATGTTCAGGGAGCTGTTCTCGGTGTGCGAGCTCGACCAGGTGTGGCTGTAGGTCGCGGTGACACTCAGATCGATGAGGCCGGCGATGTTCCCGCCCGCGGTGACGGAGACGCCGGCGGAGTCCGTGGAACCCACGGTGTCCGACCAGCCCATCGACTGAGTGGCATCCGAAGTGCTGCAGTTGTAGAGGGAGTTGGAGACCTGACGGAAGTCCCCGAGGAACGCCTTGCCGAGAGTCGGCTCGTTGAAGCTGCACTTCCCTTCCCCGGAAGCGCAGTCGGCCTTGAGCTGTTCCCGGGTGGGCCCGTCGTCCGCGGCAGCCGGTATGGCCATCGCCGCGACCAGACCCAGTGACGCCGTGGACAGTGCCAGCAGCCGGCTTCCGTGGCGGATCGTTCTGCTCTTTTTCATCGTGCTGTTGCCTCTCGCCCAGCCTTGTGGATGCGACGAGCCCATGTGGGGGGTGCGTCGCTGTTGCGTATGAGACTGGTGTGAAAGCTGTTTCAACTACACCAAGAGTTGGCAAAGTTGTAGTTGATGGCGAAACAGACCCTTTACAGGGGACCGAAACGGAGGCAGCATCACCTCCCGCCGTGACCGCGCGGTGGATCACCTCCGCCTCATCCGGCGTCGCGCGCCCCGTTGAGGACGGTGCGCACGGTCCGCGCCACGAAGTCCTTCTCGAGCGGGAGCTGTCGCAGCGCGATGCGCACCCACGCGGCGCCGGCCAGCAGGTCCATCAGCAGCATCGGGTCGGTATCCGCCGCGATCTCGCCGCGTGCGACGGCCCGGTCGAAAACCACCTGCTCGCGGGCGATCCGGTCGGCGAAGAAGTCCTTGACGTGCGAGGCGAGTTCGGGGCTGTGGGTGACGGCACCCAGTGCGGCGACGGCGATGTCGGAGGCGGGCCGTGCGGTGAGGAGGGTCGTCATCGTGCCCAGAAGGGCCTCCAGGTCCCCTTCGAGGCTGCCGGTGTCGGGAGGCGTGAGCTCCAGTTGGCGTGCCCCGATGAGTGCGGCACCGAGGAGGGCTCCCTTGGAGGGCCACCAGCGGTAGAGCGTGGTCTTGTTGACGCCGGACCGCTGGGCGACCCCCTCGATGGTCAGCCCCTCGTAGCCGTTTTCCGCCAGCAGCTCCAGTGTGGCGTCGAAGATCTCCTGCGCTTTCCGTGGGCCGCCGCGCCGTGTTCCGTTCCGCTCCTCGCTCATGACGGGGAGAGTAGCAGCAAAAAACAACGCAACGTTGCGTTGCATTTGAGGTAGCGTGCCGGTCATGGAATCCAAGGAAGCCGGCCTGCCCCTCGTCTTTGTGCACGGCACGCGGCTGAGCGGCACGATGTGGCACCCCGTGATCCGCGCCATCGGCGAGCGTCATCCCACGGCTGCACCCGACCTGCCCGGTCACGGGGACCGGCGTGGCGAGCCGTTCAGCATCACCGGCGCCGTGGCGGCGGTGACCGAAGCCATCGACGTACTCGGCGGCCGGGCCGTGCTCGTCGGCCTGTCGCTGGGCGGCTATGTCGCGATCGCCACCGCCGCCGCCCACCCCGACCGTGTCCTCGGCACGGTCGCGATGGGCTGTACGGCGCTCCCGCGCGGAGCGTTCGGAGCCGCCTACCGGGGAGCGGCCCGGCTCGCGGCCCGGCACCCCCAACAGGCCGACCGGCTGAGCACGTTCGCGTTCCGCCGCACCCTGCCCCCTCCTCAGGCGCGGGCCATGGTCTCCGGCGGCCTGAGCTGCGAGATCACGCCCAGCATCATCGAGGCCGTCTCCGAGATGGACCCGCCGGCGTTGCTCTCCGCGTATCCGGGTCCGGTCTGGCTGGTGAACGGCGAACGCGACCACTTCCGCCGCCATGAACGCCTCTTCCTCCGCGCCTGCCGCGACGGTCGCCTCATCATCCGGCCGGGGTGCGGACACATCACCAGCCTCACCGACACGGCGGATCTCACCCGCCATATCCGCGATGCCGCCACCGTCGTCGCGGCCCGGAGCCACAGCTCGTCGATACCGGAGGGAGCGCGGTGACCACGCGTATATGGAGCCTGGAGGAATCCCTGGAAGTCCCCCTCCCGCCGCACGCCGTCTATGCGGCCCTGGCGGACATCCGGCGGATGAAGGAGTGGAGCCCCGAGGTCATCTGGGTGTGGCCCCGCGGGGAACGCTTCGTGGGGATCAACCGGAAGGCCTGCTGGATCTGGTTCGCCACCTGCCGGATCGTCATCGCCGACCCCGGCCGGGAGTTCGCCTTCGACAACACCACGTTCGGCCTGCCGGTGGCGCGCTGGGGCTACCGCCTGACCCCGACGGAGCACGGCACACAGGTCACCGAATACTGGATCGACCGCCGCCGCCACGGGTGGCGCCGTTGGGCCGCCGAGCTGCTGGGCCTGCTCTTCACCGGCACCCCGGCGGCCCGGCGCGCCGCGCGCAACCGCGCCGGCATGCGGGAAACCCTCCGCCGGCTGTCCGCCGCGTGCCGGGCGGCCCCTTGAACCACGCAGGGCGAGGGCCGGGGGCCGACGCGCGCCGCACCCACGTGAGGTGACCGGGTAGCTCGCCCCCGCGCGCCGGGCCGTGGCCGGCGTGCAGGAACGCCGACGGTGAGGCCGGCTCGGTCTGCTACGTCCATCGGCGCTGGCCTGGCCAAGTGGCCTCCTGGCGGCCCTGATGAGCTGTCGGCCGACCGGCAGGGCCCTGGGGCCCACCCTCGCAGACGTCGGTGAGGGGCATCAGCCGAGCCAGTGACCTCCGCCGGCGGCGAGTGCCGTGACGCCGCCGTCCACGAGCAGATCGGTGCCGGAGATGAAGCTTGCTGACGAGCCGACGAGGAAGGCGACGGCGTCGGTGATGTCGGCCGTTGTTCCGGCTCGCTTGGCGTTGGAGGCGGCGATCATCCTTCGCATCGTGTCCCCGTGTTCGCCGACGAGTTCCGCCTGCCCCATGGGGGTGGCGATCGCTCCGGGACTCACGGAGTTGATCCGTGCGTCCCGTGCGCCCCAGGTGGAGCTCGCGGCCCTCACGCGCAACAGGTTGGCCGCCTTGGAGAAGGTATAGGCCGCCCCTGGGCCGGAGAACCGTTCCTTGGCCGCGACCGGGAGGGAGAGCAGTTCGTCGGCCGGTGTCGTGGCCAGTTGTACGGCTTCTTCGCCGGACAACCCGGAGTGTCGGTGGCCGGCCATGCTGGCGATGACCACGCCGGCACCGCCTGGAGCGACGACCTGGCCGAATTCCTCCAGCACGAGTGCGACTCCCAACAGGTCGACGGCGAGTATGGCGCCGACGGAAGCCTGCGCGGGCGAGAGTCCGGCCGTGTGGACCACGGTCCGCACTGGACCGAGGCCGGCGGCCCGGCGAGCCAGCGCGCAGACGGATTCCCGGGACGAGACGTCGACCGGGGCGGCCGTTACGGCGTACCCGTCCTTCTCCAGCTGTGCACGGACGGCTTCCAGGGCCTCGGCGTTGAAGTCCGCGATCAGGAGCCGAGCTCCGGAGCCCAGACGCCGGGCGATGGACTCTCCCATCCCGCCGACACCGATGACGACGACTACTGACTGGCTCATGTCTTCCACCTTCTCGATGGCCGGCAGAACTGCCGGGTGCTTGGGGCGTGCGGGGCTACGGGCCGGGCTTCGCGAACCGTCGGGGATTCGGAGGCGCCGTTCCGGCGAAGTCTCGCATGAATCCGACACCTGTCGGGTATCCCACAGGTGTGGGTGACACTACAATGACGCCGTGCCCGTTCAGCAAAGTGACCGCCGCTCCCGCCGCTCCCGTACCGCCATGGAGGGCGCACTGCTGGCATTGATCGGTGACCGCGACCTCAGCCAGATCTCGGTCTCCGACGTCACAGGCCGCGCCGACGTGCACCGCTCGACGTTCTACGAGCACTACACAGACGTGCATGACCTGGCCGCCTCGGCATGCACGGAGATGTTCGACCAGCTGCTCTCCGCCACCTCGGCGCTCTCCGTGACCGGGGATTCCTCGGAGGAGGGCGCATCCGCCTCCCTCACCGCGGTGTTCGCCCATGTCGCCGAACATCGCGCGCTCTATGAGGCTCTTCTCGGTGCCGATGGCAGCGCCCGGGTGATCAACCACCTCCTGCAGCGCATGACGGAATCCATCCGGCCGAGACTTTCCGCCCGGCACGCCGACCCCGAGGGCGGTACGGACGACTCCGCAGCCGCCTTCGTCTCCGGAGCGCTTCTCGGTGCCATCGCGGACTGGCTCCACCGAGGCTGCCCCGGGACGCCGGAGCGCTTCGCCACCGCGATCTGGCCCCGGCTGGTCGCCGCGTCGCTCGCCCGGCCGGCCTGAGCGACCCTGCCCGCAGGGCGCCGGCCGAGAACCCGGCGCGCCCGCAGGGTGCCGACCGAGAATCCGGCGCCGGAGCGGGCCGCACCCGTGAGGCGATGAGGCCGCCCCTGCCTGGCGCCGCTCTTCCCTGATCCGCCCTGCGCGACTCCCGCTCACGCCCCTCGTCGCGCGCAAACGGTGTGCGTGCGCTCATGTCGTAACCGCAGGCCTCGCGCACCGCGATCAGCTCTCCACCCTTCCCGTGGCGGCACCCATTCGGCTCCGCGCCCGCCCGGTTGGCACGGCGCCCGTCCTCTGACGTGCGCTTTTGATGTGCGCTTTCACCCATCGGCCTGCGCAGAGGGGCCTGGGGCGTACATGCACTGCGCCCCAGGCCCCCTTTTCGTGGCGCCGCGAGCTCCAGCCCCGGAGCCGCCGGGCCCGGCGCTCCGTGCGCAGATCCGTCCCGCTCTGACGTAGCCCCAGGAGTCACAGCCACTTGCAATACGACAGCTGTCGGTTAACCTACAACTGTCGGGTACGAATCGAGGTTGCGGCACCGGGCTCCGCCAAGGCCGGTGCGACCCCCGCCCCGTCCCGTCGCGCGCCCGCAGTGCCGCGCAGAGCCCTGTCGAATGACGTGAGGAAAGCAGTCGTTCACATGTCGAACCGAACTGACCGAGGCCCCTTTCCCGGAGCGGCTTTTCATCTCCCCTATGACCGCCCGCCGTTGCCGAAGCAGGTACGGGCCGGCGCCTGGGAACCTTCGCGGACTCAGTTGCGCTCGCGGGAGCATCTCGCCTCGCTGGAGGCGGAGTTCATCCGTGCTGAGTCGGCTGTCAAGTGCGACGCGCCGGCGCTGGGCCGTGACCTGGCGGCCGGCCGCCGCCTGGTCGTGGTGGGCGAGGGTGTGCTGGGTGCGGAGATCGCCGCCTCGGCCCGTGGCATGGGCGTGGAGGTGACGCTCGCGGGCCTCGGGTCCGTCCTGCTGGGCAGCCAGGCCGGCGGCAGGGTAGGGGGCTTCCTCACGCGTCTCCACACCGAGCGTGGGGCGGATCTGTGCCTCGGGGGCGCTGTCGAGGGCCTGGCCGGCAGCGGGGGCGGGGTGTGCGGGGTCCGTCTGGCCTCAGGGGAGGTGCTGCGCGCCGGCACGGTCGTCGTGGCGATCGGGGCGCGGCCGGCCACCGAGTGGCTGGCAGGCAGCGGGCTGGCGCTCGGCGACGGCGTGGAGTGCGATGCCTACTGCCGTGCCGCCCCCGGTGTCTACGCCGTCGGAGACGCGGCGTCCTGGCACCACGACGGGCTGAACAGGCGGCTGCGCCTGGAGAATCGCACCAACGCGACCGAGCAGCCCAGGCCGTCGCGGCGAACCTCCTCGGCGCCGAACGCCCCTACACTCCGACGCCCTACTTCTGGACCGATCAGTACGACGCCAAGCTCCAGGTGCACGGCCTGCCCGCCCCGGCCGCCGAGACCCACATCGCCGAAGGCGACCCGGCCCAGGGGTGCTTCGTCGCTGTGTACCGGGAGAACGGCGAGGTGACCGGCGTCCTGGGCTGGAACATGCCCAAACAGGCCCGGCTGCTGCGCCGAAAGCACCTCGTCGCTCCGCGGAACGGACAGTCGGCAAGCACGGTCCGCTCTGCACCGTGACCCGCCCCACCGGGCCCGGCAGCCCTCCGCAGACGCACAGACAGGCGTGGGAAGCGGATGCGCGGTCACCACCCGTGGCGGCACCCACACCCTCCCCCGTCCATTCCCGTGAAGGAGCAGCACATGAGCCCGAACGAGCAGATACTGCAGTACCCGCTCGCCTACGAGACCGCGCTGGAGCCCGCCGCCAAGTGGGCTGAGCTGCGCGGCACATGCCCGGTGGCCACCATCACCGTGCCCGACGGCAGCGAGGCCAAGCTGCTGACCCGCTACGACGACGTCAGGCAGATGCTGGCGGACCCCCGCTTCACCCGGCAGGACCTCGTCGGCGGAACCGGGAGTTCACCGGAGGCAGCCACGACATCGGCCGCGGCGGGCATTCCGGACTCGCCCTTCTCCGTGCCGAAGCACGGCGAGGACCACCAGCGGTGGCGCCGGCTGGTGGGCAAGTGGTTCACCGCCAAGCGCATGGCCGCCCTGCGGCCCCAGATGACCGCGATCGCGGACCAGCTCCTCGACGAGGTGACCGCGCGCGGCAGCTCCGGCGATCTCAAGGCGCACTTCGCCTTCCCGCTGCCGGTCTACGTGATCTGCGACCTGCTCGGCGTGCCCGCCGAGGACCGGGACCGCTTCTCCTACTGGTCCGACAACTTCCTCAACCTCACCCGGTACTCCGCACAGGAACGGCAGACGGCGGTCGGCGAACTCGTGGCCTACATGTCCGGCCACATCGCCGCCAAACGCGCCGAGCCCACCGACGACCTGCTCAGCACCCTGATCGAGGAGAGCAGCGGCGAAGGCGAAGGGCTGACGGACGCGGAGCTGCTGGGCACCGGCATAGGTCTGCTGGTGGCCGGGCATGAGACGACCGCCAACATGATCGGCAAGATGGTCGCCATGCTGCTGGCCGACCGCACCCGGTGGGAACGGCTGCTGGAGAACCCCTCGTTGGTACGCAGCACCGTCGAGGAGGCGCTGCGCTTCGACGCCAACGGTGGGTTCGGCCTGAGGCGTTTCCTCACCGAGGACGTCGAGATCGCGGGCGAGGTCCTCCCCAACGGCACTACGGTGGTGTGCGCCATGGCCGCGGCGAACCGGGACGAGACCGCCTTCGAGAACGCCGCCGAGATGGACCTGGCCCGCACTCCCAACCCTCACCTGGCCTTCGGCGCGGGACCCCACTCCTGCCTGGGCCAGGCCCTGGCCCGCACCGAACTCCAGGTCGCCCTCGACGTTCTGCTGCGCAGGCTCCCCTCCCTCGAACTGGACATCCCCGCCACCGGCCTCGAACGCCTGGAAGGACTGCTGGTCGGCGGCCTCAGCGAGGTCCCCGTCCGCTGGTGACGGCACGGCAGCACACGTACGACCCCGACAGAAGGAGACCCCCACATGAAGATCACCGTCGACGAGGAGAAGTGCTGCGGCGCCGGACAGTGCGTCCTGATCGCCCCCGAGGTCTTCGACCAACGCGACGAGGACGGAATCGTCGTCGTCCTGGAGCCGGAGCCCCCGCACGAGCAGTACGCCCTCACCCGTGAAGCGGCCGCCGTCTGCCCGGCCGCCGCCATCCAGGTGCACGACGCCCCCTGAACCTCTCCGCCCGACAGCGGCGGGCCGGCCCGCGGAGCCTCACCGGCTCCGCGGGCACCGGAGATCGGTGTCCTGGCCGGCCGGCCGGGTGCCGGCGCCTGCACCGCCGCTACGAGCGCAAGGCCGGGCACTTCCTTGCCTTCTCGGTATGGCCGCGGCCCTCATCGGCTACCTCCGGCTCACCGCCGGAAACGACGTCTCAGAGCAGCGTCGGCGCATGGAATGCGCCGAGGCCGGAGGTCAGATCCCGGTCCAGCCAGTAGCGGCGCGGTTCGGCGAGCATGATGTCGACGCTGACGGCGAGGATGCCGGGGATCTTGGCCAGCTCGTGGTCGATGAAGAGCGCCAGGGCGGCGCGGTCGGTGACCAGGCCCATGACGAGGACGGACATGTCGCTGGCGACGTGGGCGGCGAGCCGAGTCTGGGGGAGCTGGTCGATGCGGCGCATGACGTCAGGCGTTCCGCCCGGTGCCACCCGCAGGCGGAGCAGGAAGGGGGTCTGGAAGCCGAGCCATTCCGACACCATCTCCAGGCGCGGTTTGACCCATCCCTCGTCGAGGACCCGGCGGACGACGCGATGCGCGGTGGAGGTGGCCAGGCCGGCCGCTCGGGCGATGCTCGCGGCGGATGCGCGGCTGTCCTGGATCAGCTGGGCGACGACGGCGCGTTCGGCCTCGGTGAGCGGCTTGGCAGGGGGTGTCGCGCTCGCGGCGCCCTCCCGGCGCGCGCCGGTGAGCTTCAGCAGGTCGGCGCGTTCGGCGTCGGTGAGGAACTGGGGGTCCCAGGTCATCCCCCGGCGCAGGGTGCTGAGGGCCGGCAGGGCGTTGACGCGGCGCACGCCGGGGACGGAGTACAGCCGGTCGATCGCCTCGCTGGTAGCGGCCTCGGACGGGGCGTGGATGACGGCGTAGAGGGGGTCGTCGCCGGAGATCTGCGCCAGGAGCTGGAGGTGGGGCAGATCACGGAGCCGGTGGAGGACGGTCAGCGGGGTTTCGCCGGTAATGTCCAGGAAAACGTGGACCGGCATCGCCGTGGAGTGCATGCCCCAGTAGGCATGCCCGATCGCACGGACCATCCGGGCCTGGTGCAGCCGGTCGTAACGGCGCTTGAGCGTGCTGGCATCGGCGGCCAGGATCCCGCCGATGTCGTCCCAGGCGGCCCGGGGGGCCACGTGCAGCGCGCCGATGAGGCGCCGGTCGAGCTCGTCGAGGAGAGGGCGAGTCATAGCCTCACTTTAAACTGCCGGTTAATCCTACCGTTACATCCAAAGGCTAGAGAATCTCTCACTTGGATGCCACTGTTCGCAGGAACATCCCTCGCATGCACGAAGAGGTACCGATGAGTGCCACCTCCGCTCAGCCTCATGCCGCCGAGCCACAGTCGAGAATCCTGCGCACCGCGTTCCGGAGCTTCGCGGCGATCGAGAAGATAGGCAACAAACTCCCCCACCCCTTCTGGCTGTTCTGGATCCTCGCCGGGGCCGTCGCCGTCCTCAGCGCCGTACTGGCGGCGGTCGGCGTCAGCGCCGTGCACCCCGGCACGCACGAGATCATCAAGGTGCGGAACCTGCTCAGCAAGGACGGCCTCTCCATGGCCGTAGAGGGAGCCGTCGGCAACTTCGCGGCCTTCCCGCCGCTGGCCACCATCCTCACCGTGATGTTCGGCATCGCCGTCGCGGAGAGGAGCGGACTGTTCTCCACCCTGCTGCGCCGCATGGTCGCGCGGGTGCCGGGCAAGTACCTCACCTTCGCCCTGTCGATGACAGCCATGGTCAGCCATGTCGCCGGCGACGCCGCCTACGTCACCCTCATGCCGCTCGGCGCATTGATCTACCGTGCGGCGGGCCGCAGCCCGGTGCTCGGCTGCATCGTCGCCTACGTATCGGTCTCCGCCGGCTACGACGCCTCCCCGTCGCTCACCACCACCGACGTGCTGCTGTCCTCGATCTCCACCGCCGCAGCCCACACCATCGACGCCGACTACGTCGTCACCCCGCTGGCCAACTACTTCTTCGGGCTCGGCTCGTCGGTCCTGGTGGCCCTGGTGATCACCCTCGTCGTCGACAAGGTCCTCGCCCGCCGCCGGGACCTGGAGCCCGACGAGCCGGTCGCCGCGCCGGACGCCGAAGAACTGGAGACGATCGAGGTCACCGGGCAGCAGCGCCGCGCGCTGCGCATGACCGGGCTGGTCGCCCTCGGCCTCATGGCGTTCCTGGTGGTGGCCATGGTCCCCTCGTCCTCACCACTACGCGGCGAGGGCGGCGGGATCGTCGACTCCCCGCTGGTCGGCGGGATGGCGCTCGTCCTGGGTGTGTTCTTCGCCGTGCTCGGCACCGTCTACGGGCGGATGACCGGCGCCTTCCCTGCCGCCCGCGACATCATCGTCGCGATGGCCGACGGCACCCGGTCGATGGCGCCGATCCTCGTCCTGTTCTTCGCGATCTCCCAGTTCCTCGCCTACTTCAAGTGGACGAACATCGGCAACATCCTCGCCGTCAAGGGCGCGGAGACGCTGCGTGACCTGCACATGCACGGCTGGACCGTGCTGGTCGCCCTCGCTGTGCTGATCACGTTCATGAACCTCGTCATCACCAGCGGCTCCGCGCTGTGGGCGCTGGCCGCCCCGGTGCTCGTGCCCATGCTGATGCTCATCGGCGTCGAGGCCGAGGCCACCCAGGCCGTCTACCGCGTCGCCGACTCGGTCACCAACTGCGTCACCCCGATGAGCCCGTACTTCGTGATGGCCCTGGGATTCATCCAGCAATACCGCAAGTCCGCCGGGATCGGCACCCTGGCCTCCCTCACGATCCCGATCGCCGCCGTCGTCTGGGTCGTCTGGATCGCGTTCTTCGTGGCCTGGTACCTGCTGGGCCTCCCCTTCGGTGTCAGCTGATCCCGCCCTCAGGGGAAAACACCGCCCCCAGCCCCGTACGAGAAAGCAGACCATGACCGCACTTCCCGCTGCCGCCCTCACCGCCCGCGCCCAGGACGTCTCGCAGGAGATCGTCACTGACATCCTGACTCTTGTCCGCCACGAGACCAGCAGCTATGACCTGCCCGGCCTCGCGGCGGGCCTGGACCTCCTGCACGCGCTCACCGTCCACCGGCTCGGCCGACCCGACCACGCACAGCGCCACCCCGGCGGCGAGTGCGGCGACACCCTCACTCTGACCTACACCGGCACCGGCGGCGGGCACGTCGCATTGGTCGGCCACTACGACACCGTATGGCCGACCGGCACCCTCGCCGGATGGGAGCAGCCGGAGGGGCCCGACGACGGCCGGGAGAAGCTCAGCGGGCCGGGCATCTTCGACATGAAGACCGGCCTGGTCCAAGGCATCTGGGCCCTGAAGCTGGCCAGGGAGAGCGGAGTACCGGCGCCCACCGTCACCTTTCTCTTCAACGGCGACGAGGAGATCGGCTCGCTCTCCTCGCGGCCGGTGATCGAGGAAGTCGCGCGGAAGGCCGAAGCCACGCTGGTGATGGAGCCGACCGCCCATGGTGCGGTCAAGACCGCCCGCAAGGGGTGTGGGATCTTCCGGGTAACGGCCACCGGCGTCGAGGCACACGCCGGGCTCGCACCTCAGGACGGGGCGAGCGCGATTACCGCGCTGTCCGAGTTCGTCGTCGCCGCCGCGGCCGTCGCCGCGCCCGGCAAGGGCACCACGATCAACACCGGGCTCATCAAGGGCGGCTCCGGCACCAACGTCGTCGCCGGGAAGGCCACGGCCAGTATCGACATCCGAGTCAGCAGCGAGGCCGAACAGCTCCGTGTCGACGATGCGCTGGACGCCATCAGGGTCAGCGACCACCGCGTCCGCATCGAGATCGACCACGACTGGAACCGGCCGCCGATGTCCCTGACCGCCTCCTCCGCCCGCCTCCTCGCCCTCGCCCGCGAGGTCACCCGCGAGCAGGGCCGCGGCGACTTGCCCGACGCCGCCGTCGGTGGCGCCAGCGACGCCAACTTCGTCGCCGCCCTCGGCCGACCCGTGCTGTGCGGCATGGGCGCAGTCGGTGACCACGCCCACGCCCGGGGCGAGTTCATCTACCCCGACACGGTGCCCGCCCAGACCTCCCTGGTCGCGGGACTGCTGGGACGACTGGCGGAACCGCTGCGAGGCTGCGCATGACCCTCGCCCGCAAGAACCCAGCACTCAAGATCCATCCTGCAGGGCTCATTGAACGGCACGCCACACAGCGCATCGATGGCTGCGGTCAACACCGCTCTCTCAGGCGCATTCTGACGTGACGTTTGCTCAGCAGCTCGCCGCCAGGTTGCCGATTCGAAGCGCGTACCGGCACTTGTGCTCGTAGGTGTGCGTCAGATGGAGGGCTCGGGTCGGCGACGGCGAACCCATCCGTCCCTCAGGCGGCAAGGGCAGCCCGGGTGGCCACCACCAGCCGGCACCGTGGGCTGCCGTCCGGGCGTCGGCCGAGCTCCGGCAGGGCGTGCAGCTGGACATCAAATCCGGCCCGTGTCAGTTCCGCTCGCACGTCGGCGAGCCGGAAGGTCCGGTAGTACATGACGAAGCGCGGCCGCCACAGGGTATTGCGGACCCGCATCGCCGTGTCGAAAGCCAGCAGTGCCCAGTAGCCGGGCGACCCCGGTCGCGCCGGCGCCCCGATCGGGAAGACGAACCGGCCGCCGGGGCGCAGCACGGAGTGCACCTGCGCGAACAGCCCCGGCCGTTCCCTGGGCAGAAAATGCCCGAACGCACCGAAGCTCACCACGAGGTCGAAGACCGGCCCGAACGGGAGCGCGCGTGCGTCCGCGCGCACCCATGCGGTGGGTGGTGCCCCCGCGGCCTGGCGTTCACGGGCGCGCGCCTGGGCGAGCATTCCCGCGCTGAGGTCGACTCCGGTGACCCGCTCGCGGCAGACCTGCCGCAGTACGTCCGTGCCCGCGCCGGTGCCACAGCACAGGTCGAGGCCGCTGTCGAACGGCCCCAGGCTGTGCAGCGCCCGCGAAACGGGTGTCAGGATCGCGTCCGGGGTCCGGAACGGCGTGTGGTCGAAGGCCGGCGCGAGCAGGTCATAGCCGCGCTCGACGGAGGACAGCGCCTGCACGGCGAGTTCACGGAAGGTGGGACCCTGAGGTGCGAACATTGCCCTCAGCATAGAACCCGTCCGCACTGGGGGGCGCATCGGCTGCGGTGTGTGGTACCGTCCGAACTGAACGTATGTGTGCTTGCCGCCCTTCCGGCGCCCGTACGTCGCTTCTCTTCCTTCGCTTGCGCATCGCTGTTGCGCCCGTCCTTCTCGACCGGCGATCCAGCAGGCACCGGCTGCTCGATATGCACCGTCCGGCGATGCCTCAGCACCTTTCTTTCCGGTCGCGGGCTTTTCCGACCTCCGGCAGGGCGTGAACTCACCGCCCTTTCCTGCCGGATTCTCCTCCCGTCGGCCCGCAAACGAACTTCCTGAGAGGACCTACCTCCATGACCACTGGTACCCATGTCAGCAGGCGACCCGGCACGGCCACTATTCCTGCTTCTCCTGCTCCCTCCGCTTCTTCTTCCTCTTCTCCTTCTTCTTCTCCGTCCGGTGCCCCTTTTGCTTCCCGTACCGTTGATCAGCCCGTGGCCGCGGCTGCGGGCTCCGAGAAAACCGATGTGGCAGTAGCCGGAGTCCTGGATATCGCGAACGACCGGCAAGAAGCCGGTTTTCTCCGCGCGGAGGGCTGTCTTGCCGCGTCCGGCGATGTCCGGGTGCCCGCTGCGCTGATCCGTGAAGCGGGCCTGCGCAAAGGGGATTTCGTCGTCGGGAGCTGCACACGGCCGCGGTTGCTCGCCCGGATCGAGTCGGTCAACGGGCACAGGCCGGAAGCCGTGCGCGGGCGGCCGCATTTCCGTGACCTCACGCCACTGCACCCGCGCCACCGCATGCGCCTGGAAAGCGCAACCGGCGCACTGGCACCGCGGATCGTCGATCTGATCGCACCGGTCGGCAAGGGGCAACGGGGTCTGATCGTGGCACCCCCGAAGACGGGCAAGACGGTGCTGCTGCAACAACTCGCCGCCGCCGTCGCCGAGAACTACCCCGCATCCCGGCTGATGGTCGTGCTGATCGATGAACGACCCGAGGAAGTCACGGATATGCGGCGCTCGGTACGCGGAGAGGTGCTTGCCTCCACCTTCGACCGGCCGGCGAAGGAGCACATCACGCTCGCCGAACTGGCCGTGGAACGCGCCAAGCGACTCGTCGAGCACGGGCAGGACGTCGTCATCCTCTTCGATTCCCTCACCCGCCTGTGCCGGGCGCACAACAACGCCGCCTCGTCGGGTGGCCGCACCCTGAGCGGAGGCGTCGACGCCACCGCGCTGCACGGCCCCAAGAGGCTCTTCGGTGCGGCACGGCTCGCGGAGGAAGGCGGTTCGCTGACCATCCTCGCCACGGCCCTGGTGGAGACCGGTTCCCGGGCCGACGAGTACTTCTTCGAGGAATTGAAGAGCACCGGGAACATGGAACTCCGCCTGGACCGTGGGCTCGCGGACAAGCGGTTCTATCCCGCGGTCAATGTCAGTGCGTCGGGCACCCGGCGCGAGGAACTGCTGCTACCGGAAGCCGAGTTGACGGCCGTCCGCCGGCTGCGCCGCGCCCTTCGGGCCGGAGACGGCCAGGCGAACACGGAGTCCCTGCTCGAAAAGGTCCGGAGTACGCCCGACAACGCGACGTTTCTGCGGCAGGTACGGCACACCGCTCCGGGCGGGTGAACCTACGGCCCGGATGACGGGACGACCGGCAGCCGGGTGGTCGGGGCGTCGGGTGACCAGGCGCAGGGATGCCCGGCCGACCCGGTCAGTAGTGCCCCTTCCTGCCGTCGGCAAGCTCCCGGAGGGCGTCCATGTGACCTGCGTGCCGGGCTGTTTCCGCCGGCTCAGGAAGCGGGCGCCGCCGGCAGGACATGGGCGCCGGTCCGGTCGGTGCTCAGGCACAGGGAGCAGATCACCGCGGCGTGCTGGTGGCAGGCGGCGAGGTCCGGGCGTTCGAACTCCTGTCGGCAGACATGGCATGCGTACCGGGCCGGGCTGGGGTTGCCGTCCGGGTCCAGCAGCGGGGCGTCGATTCCGTCGGTGGTGCGCCGCAGATAGAAGCGGCCCCTGGTCAGGACGGCCGTCAGGGGGGTGAGCACGAAGGCGATCACTGCGGCCGCGACCGGTGAGTACGGCTGGAGAGTGTCCCCCAGAGCGTGGAAGTACAGGGCGATCGACAGGCCGGACGCGACGGTGAAGGACACCACGCCGACGGGGTTGACCGCATAGAGCATGCCGCGGCGGAACTCGGGGGCCTGCGGGGAGAGTTTCAGCAGGTACTTGTTGACGATGATGTCGGTGGCGACGGTGACGATCCAGGCGATGGCGCAATTCGAATAGAACCCCAGGACGCTGTTGAGGAAGCTGAACATGTCCGCTTCCATCAGGACCAGGGCGAAGGCCAGATTGGCGAGCACGAACACCATCCGGCCCGGATAGCGCTTGGTGACCCGGGTGAACGAGTTCGTCCAGGCCAGCGAACCGGAGTAGGCATTGGTCACGTTGATCTTGATCTGGCTGATCACGACGAGGACCACGGCCAGCGGGATGACCAGCCACGACGGCATCATGGCCGCGAAAGCGCCGGTGAACTGCCGGATGGGCTCGGTGGCCGAGGCCGCGCCCACCTCGGCGAGGACGTACACGGCCAGGAAGACACCGATGGCCTGCTTGAGCGCGCCGAGTACGACCCACCCTGGGCCGGCCATCACCACGGCGGTCCACCAACTGCGCCGGCTCCCCTCGGTCTTGGGCGGCATGAAGCGCAGGTAGTCGACCTGTTCACCGATCTGCGCGATCAGCGACAGACACACGCCCGCGCCCAGCAGCACCGACGCGGTGTTGATCCCGCCGTCGCCGTGAGCGCCCCGGTACGACAGGAACGTGTGCACCGTGCCGGGGTCCGTGGCGATCAGGTACAGCAGCGGCCCCACCATCAGCAGCAGCCAGACCGGGGTCGTCCACACCTGGAGCTTGCTGAGCGCCTTCATCCCGTAGATGACCAACGGGATGACCATGCAGGTGGACAGCACATAACCCAGCCACAGGGGCAGCCCGAGGCCCAGTTTCAGGCCCTGCGCCATGATCGAGCCTTCGAGGGCGAAGAAGATGAAGGTGAAGCTGGCGAAGATGACGCTGGTCAGGACCGAGCCGTAATAGCCGAAGCCCGAGCCCCGGGTGATCAGGTCCAGGTCGATGTTGTAGCGCGCCGCGTAGTAGGCCAGGGGGAAGCCGGTGAGGAAGATGACCACCGCGGCGACCAGGATCGCGGCCAGGGCGTTCCCCGTGCCGTGGGCGAGGCCGATGCCCGCACCGATCGAGAAGTCGGCCATGTAGGCGATGCCGCCCAGCGCCGTGGTGGCCACGACCATCGGCGTCCAACGGCGGTAGCTGCGCGGGGCGAACCGGAGGGTGTAGTCCTCCAGGGTTTCGTCGGCCGCTGTGCCGGCCGGTGCCTCGGTGGGGGCGGGCCGAGGGTCGCTGTCGGGGACGGTCAGTTGTGGCTCGGCGCTCATGCCGGACCTCCTGGGGCAGTGGGAACACGACGGGCGGCCACGCGCACGGCAGGGGACCGTGCGGCGGCGCGCCCGCGGCGGCGAAGCGGGTGTGCGGTGCTGGGAGATTAGGAAGCGCGTGTTTCCCGCAGCGTCCTCCCCGGTGAAGGGGGTGTTTCCGGGCAGCGGGAAGAACGGCGGCGCCATGAGCACGATGTGCTCGCTGCGCGTCCGGGAGAGCGGGTAGACATGAGGCTGCCGACGGCGGAGCGGAGTCCGGGACGGCACCCGGCATCACCGCCACCGCCCGGAGAGCCCTCTTCGCCCCGTCCCCTCCCTCACCCCGCAGGAGCCACCATGACAGCGGACCGACACGGGCACCCGATGAGCGAGACCGGCACCGAGGCCCTTGCGCACTACGAACAGGCCCTGGACGACCTGCTGTTCTTCCGGCCCCGGGTCGTGGAGACATCTCAGGCGGTACTCGCTGCCTCGCCGCGGTCGGTGATGGGGCAGACGCTGGCCGCCTATCTGGGGGTGCTGGGCACCGAGGAGAAGGACGCGGCCGCGGCACGGGAACGCTTCGTCCGCTTCCGCGCCGGCCTGGACACCGACCGGCTGACACCCCGGGAACGTATGCATATCGCCGCCGCAACGGCATGGCTGGACGGCGACCTGCACGGCGGCGGCCGCATCCTCGGCGACCTCTCCGTCGCCTTCCCGCGCGATGCGCTGGCACTGTTCGCCGGCCACCAGCACGACTTCCTCACCGGGGACGCCCAGCGCCTGCGCGACCGCGTCGGCGGAGCACTGGACGTCTGGGACGAGGACGACCCCCACCACGGGCCGCTGCTCGGCATGTATGCGTTCGGGCTGGAGGAGTCGGGCCACTACGAACGGGCGGAGGAGGTCGGTCTGGCGGCCCTTGCGCAGCATCCGGGCGATGTGTGGGGCATCCACAGCGTGGTGCACACCTACGAGATGCGGGGACGTTTCGCGGACGGGATCCGCTTTCTCGACGCCCGTACGGACGACTGGGCCCGGGGCAGTCTGCTCACCGTCCACAACTGGTGGCACTACGCCCTCTACACACTGGAGCTTGGTGCCACCGACCGCGTCCTGGAGATCTACGACTCCGCGCTCCACCATGACGCCTCGGCCGGTGCGGCGATGGAACTGCTCGACGCCGCGGCGCTGTTGTGGCGGCTCTACCTGGCGCAAGAGGAACAGAGCGCGCGGTGGGCCCGGCTCGCCGATGCCTGGGAGAGCCGCCAGGACGGCCCGCACTATGCCTTCAACGACGCACACGCGGTCATGGCCTATGTGGGGGCGGGCCGCTTCCCCCAGGCACAGCGCCTCGTCCGGGACCGGGAAGACTGGCTGGCGGCGGAGGGGGGCGTCGCCAACCGCGCGATGACGGCCGATGTCGGACTGCCCGTCTGCCGCGCCCTGATCGCCTACGGCCGGCAGGACTACGGCCGGGCCGTCGATCTGCTGCTGCCCGTCCGCCACCGCCTGCACACCTTCGGCGGCAGCCACGCCCAGCGGGACGCGATCCAGCGCACCCTCGTCGAGGCGTCCCTCCGCTCGGGCCGGGCCGACCTGGCACGGACCCTGCTCAGCGAGCGGATCCAGCTGCGCCCGGTCTGCCCGTACAACTGGTCGGCCAAGGCCCGGCTCGAGGAACAGCTCGGCGACCCCGCACGCGCCGCGGCCGCCCGCGCCCGCGCGGCCGCGCAGGCGGCCGCCGCGTAACGGGTGGAACGGGCCACCCGTCCGGGCGTCAGTGCTGCCCCGCGGGCAGGCCGGCGTGCTCCACGGCCGGCGGGACGTCGGGCGTCAGGAACTCCGGGTCGGGTTCGAGGAAGCGGATGGCGACGGCGGTGGCGAGGTGCAGGACGGCGAAGATCCAGACGATGCCCTCCACACCGACCGGGCCCAGGGCGAGGGCGACGATGGCGGGGCCGGCGAAGGTGCTCGCTCCGGCGCCCAGGTTGAGTGCGGACATGGCCTGTCCCTTGTGGTGTGGCGCCAGCGCGGGAACCAGCGCCGAGATCGGCACATAGCCGGCCAGGGCGATGCCGTAGAGGGCGGCGGCCACCGCTGCGGCGGCGAAGTGCGGTCCTGCCACGACCGGTACGTAATACAGCGCCAGGCAGGTGAGGGCGCAGGCCACGGCGCCGAACCAGGTCATGGTGCGCTGCCAGCCGAGGCGGTCGCCGACGGCCCCGAAGAACAGGTTGGCGAAGATGTTCGCGGCGAACATCACGCTGAGCAGGCGCAGCCAGGCCGAGGTGCTGAAGCCGACCGTCTCGGTGAAGAAGAACGGCAGGCAGACCAGGAAGCCGAACTGGGAGCCGGTGCTGAAGACGCGGACCGCGGCGCCGATGGCGACACGGGGGCGGCGCCGCATGATCGAGACGCTGCCCGCCAGGGTCGTGAGCGGACGCCCGCGGCCGGGAGCGAGCCCGCTCCGGCCGGTGGGCTCGCGCACCAGCAGCAGGGCGAGCAGACCGCCGAGCACCACCAGGCCGAGCGCGAGCCACAGCGTCCGGTACGAGCCGACCATCGGGATCGTGGCGCTGGCGACGAGTGAGCCCAGGGTCGGCAGGCCGCCGGTGAAGGCGAACCAGTACCAGCCGACCGCCGTTCCCAGCCGCTGTGGCGGGGTCGCCGCGGTCACCCACACCAGGAACCCGTAGGCGAACAACGGATAACCGAACCCGCGCAGCCCGTAGATGAGCATCAGCAGGGGATAGTTCATGGCGGGCAGCGCCACCGTCAGCATCAGCAGCTGGAAGACGAGCCAGATGGCGAATCCCGCGGTCATCACCCGTCGTGGCCCCCACAGGTCCGAGAGGGCTCCCGAGAGCCAGGCGCCGAGGGCGACGGTGATGCCGTAGACGGCGATGACCGCCGCCGCATCCGGCTTGGCCAGGCCCTGATCGGCCAGGTACTTCGAGAAGAAGCCGGTCTCCACGCCGTCGCCGGTCATGAACAGCAGTACCCCCAGGAAGCCCCAGGCCAGTGCCGGGGGTATGCCCAGGCGGGCACATCGGGAGTGGCTGCTGACGGCCGGCGGGCGGCCGGTGGCCGGTACCGGCGCCGGCCGGGGGTGGGCGGGGCTGCTCATGGGCTCTCCAGGGGGCTGGGCGTGATCGGTGAGCAAGGGGGAGGGCGCACCGCCGGCTGCGTCGGCAGGCGGCCGGGGCAAGTCTTCTCGCATTTTGTGCGAAGTCAAGACTGCTCTGATAAAAAAAGAAGCGGTACCGTGCTGACATCCAGGGGCGCGCCGGTCCGGAGCCGGATCGTGCACGGCCCCCGCCCCACCCCCGCACCCGAGGGAGCCGTGACCCCGCCATGACCACCACATCCGGGATTCCCACCACCATGCGTGCCGCCGTACTGCACGGACCCGGGAAGCTGAGCGTCGAAAACCGTCCCGTTCCCGCACCCGGCCCGGGAGAGGTCCTGGTCCGCGTCGAGGCGGTCGGGACCTGCGGCTCGGACGTGCACTACTACCGCGAGGGGCGGATCGGCGACTTCGTCGTACGCGAACCGCTCGTGCTGGGGCACGAGGCGGCCGGCACGGTCGTCGCCTGCGGTCCGGGCACCGACGAACGCCGGACGGGGCGGCGGGTTTCCATCGAGCCCGGCACGCCCTGCGGCAGCTGCGGTGAATGCCGTCCGGGCCGCTACAACCTCTGCCCGGACATGCACTTCCTCGCCACGCCGCCCGTGGACGGCGCCTTCTGCGAATACCTCGCCGTGCGCGAGGGCTTCGCCCACGAGGTCCCCGACACCTTCACCATCGAGGAAGCCGCCCTGCTCGAACCGCTGTCCGTGGCGGTCTGGGCCTGCCGCAAGGCCCGCGTGGCCCCCGGCGACCGGGTGCTGATCACCGGCGCCGGGCCCATCGGCCTGGTCGCCGCCCAGACGGCACGGGCCTTCGGCGCACGGGAGGTACTGGTCACCGACGTCCTCCCGCACCGCCTGGAACTCGCGCGGGCCGTCGGCGCCACGGCCCTCGATGTCTCCCGTACACCGCTGTCCGAGGCGGCGTACACCCCTACCGTCCTGCTGGAGTGCTCCGGCGTGCCCGCCGTGAGCGGCGAGGCGATCCGTACCGTGGCCCGGGCCGGACGGGTGGTGCTCATCGGGATGGGCGGGGCCGAGGCGCCGCTGCCGGTGAGCCGGGTGCAGAACTACGAACTGGAACTGACCGGCACCTTCCGCTACGCCCACACCTGGCCCACCGCGATCTCCCTGGTGGAGTCGGGCAGGGTCCGGCTCGACTCCCTGGTCTCGCACGGTTACGGTCTTGCCGAGGCCGAGAGCGCACTGACCGTCGCCACCCACGACGCGACCGCCGTCAAGGCCGTCATCTACCCGCAGCGGTAGCCGCGCTGCCGCTGTCCGACCGGAAAGGGGCGGCCCCGATGGCTTCCGCACGGTCGTCGCTGGCCGAGGTCGACCGGCGACGGCAGGACGTACTGGCCCATGTCGTCGAGCACGGAGACGTGCGCATCGACGAACTGGCGAGACACTTCGGGGTCAGCCTCGCGACCATGCACCGCGATCTGGACCAACTCGCCGAACGCCGGCTGCTGCGCAAGGAACGCGGCCGGGCCGCGCCCTTTCCGACCCTCACCATGGAGACCGCCACCCGCTTCCGCACCGGCGTGAACCTGCCGGTGAAGGAGGCGCTGTGTGCCGCCGTCGCCGACGAGATCCGCCCCGGCAGCACCCTCGTGCTGGACGACTCGACCACGGTCTTCCCGCTCGCGGCCCGGATCGCGCGGACCGAAGCGGTCTCCGTGGTCACCAACTCCCTGGGTGTGGCCCGGTTGTTCGACGAGACACCGGGCGCCGATGTCACCCTCCTCGGCGGCCGCTACCGCGGCGAGTTCGGCTCCTGCGTCGGCCCCGAGGTGCTGCGCGCCCTCGGCCGTCTCCGCGCCGACCTCGCGGTGATGTCCGCGGTGTCCGTACTCGGCGGCCGGCTCTTCCACCCGATACGCGACTACGCCGAGATCAAGGAAGCCATGCTGGACTGCGCCGAGCGGTCGCTGCTGCTGGTGGACCACACCAAGTTCGGCAAGTCCGCCACCCATGCCTACAGCGACATCGCCCGCTACGACCGGGTGGTCACCGACCGCGGTGCGCCGGCCGGGGAGCTGGCCGAACTGCGCCGCAGGGGAGTGGCGGTCGACGTGGTCGACGTGGCCGACGCCTGACGGTGCACCGCAGCGGGGCGGTGCCGGCTGCCCCGGACCGCCGGGCCTGTTCCCATCCGCCGGGCCTGCCCCGCACCTCAACCACGAGAAGGCCGCGGTGACTCCGGGGCGGGAGCGAGCAGGCCCGCCAGCACCCGGCGGACCACCCGCTCGAACAGGTCTTGAGCATCCTGCGCCGGGTCGGCCGCCGGGCGGGCTTCCGGGTGGTCGGTGAGGGCCTGCGCGAGGAGCGGATGGGCACCCTTCCCGGCCGCGGTGGCGAGATAGGCGGCCTGTGCCGACTGGCGCGCAGAGGGCGACCGGAGGCTCTGCAGGGCGGCGCGGGACACCATCGCGACCAGCGCGTTCAGCACGGCGACGGCCTCCAGCTTGGCCGGTCCCGTCATCCGCACCGGCGCCAGGGCTCCGAGGGCGAATTCGAGGTAGTCCAGCCCGCAGGGACCCACCCGCATCGCCTCCGGCGGCACCTCGAGCAGCCAGGGGTGCCGGAGTTGGACCTCCCGGGTGCGGGTGGCCAGCGCCACCAGATCCGTCACCGGGTCCCCGGTCAGGGACACCGTGAGGTCGATCTCGCCGGTTGCCGCATCCACCATCAGATCCACCAGATCGTCACGGCCGGCGACATAGCGGTAGAGGGACGCGGGGCCGGTGCCCAGTTCCTTGGCCACCTGCCGCACGGACACGGAGGCCAGCCCGCCGGCATCGGCCAGACGGACCGCGGCCCGGGTGATCTGCCCACGGCTGCGCTCGGGTGCCGGCCCCCGCGCTCCTCGCTCGGGACGTTCCCACACCACCACTGGATCCTCGGCCACCACGACCCTCACCCACCCCTCTCCCTCGCCCGGCCCGCTATGCTAATAACTGCGAACGCCGATCGCAGTATTGAGGGGGATCATGAACATATGGACGCCGGCCCGCTGGGCCCGCAACGGCGAAGTGGAGCTGGCCTATGACGAGTTGACGGCGGCTCAAGGCAAGGCGCCACTGCTGCTGGTGACCGGCCTGGGTGTCTCGCGTCTCTGGTGGCCCGACGGCCTGGCCCAGGCCCTGGCCGCGCAGGGATTCGCGGTGGCCCGCTATGACCAGCGCGACGCGGGGGAATCGACCCATCTGCCGCCCTCCGCGACCGGCAACCCCATCACGGCGCTCGTCCGCAAGCGCGGCGCGTCGTACACCGCCCAGGACATGACCGACGACGCCGTCGCCGTGATGGACGCGCTGGGCTGGGAGTCGGCCCATCTCTTCGGCCAGTCGCTCGGTGGCGCCATCGCCCAGCGCATCGCGCTGCGCCACCCCGGGCGGGTACGGACGCTGACGTCGGTGTCGGCCGTGCCGGGCGACGCCGCGGGCCTGGGCGCCCTGCGCTACATCCGGCCGCGGACGCTCGGCAAGCTCGCCCGGATGAGGTACCCGGACACGTCCGAAGGCGATATCGAGGCCGGGATCGCCCTTGCCCGCCTCCTGCACTCGCCCGCGTATCCGCTCGACGAGCAGGCCGTCAGGGACGCGGTCACCAGCCTGGCGGATTCCGGGGTCCGCGACGGGCACAGCCAGAGCCGGCAGATCGGCGCGCCGTGGCACGGCCCCGCCATCAGCCGGATCAGGGCGCCGACCCTGGTCCTGCACGGCGCGGACGATCCCCTGGTCAAACCCGCTGCCGGGCGCGCCGTTGCGGCCCGTATCCCGGGTGCGCGGTTCGTCTCGTTGCCCGGCGTCGGCCACGACCTGCCGGAACCGGTCTGGAACGACGTCGCGATCCGGGTGCGACGCCTCGCCGGCCGGTAGGGACGCGGCTGAACAGCCTTCCGGGCAGCGGCGCCTCGGTCGGACGGTCCGACCCGGACACCACTTCGATTTCGCGACAACGTGGCCCGTCCGTCGGCCACATGCCGGCCGGCGGACAACTCCGCCGCCACCCGAGCCGTCCTACCGCACGTATCTGTACGCACTCTTCTTCGGAGGTTCATTCATGCGACGGTTGGGGACAGTGGCCGCGGCGCTCGTGCTGGCGGGCGCCGGCGTGGCGGGCACGGCAGGAGCGGCCGGTGCCGCGACCGGCCCGGCGGACAAGGCCCCCGCGGCCTGCTCAACCGCCTGGGGCAGCGGCAACAAGTCGGCGACCACCGCGAACACCAAGCCCTTGAGGGACATCAAGGCGAGCCACACCGCGTGCTACGACCGGATGGTCTTCGATATCAGCGGAGCAGACGGCAAGCCCGGCTACCACGTCGGTTACGTCGATGCGTTCCACCAGGACGGTTCGGGCGAGCGGATACCCGTCAAGGGCGGCGCCATCCTGCAGATATTCGTGTCCGCGCCCAGCCACGACCCGGTGACCGGTAAGCAGACCTATGCGGGGACGGCCGGCAAGCCGCTCCCGGGAGTGAACATCACCGGATACAAGACGTTCACGGACACCAAGTTCGGGGCGAGCTTCGAAGGGCAGACCCAGGTCGGCCTGGGCCTGCGCGCCAAGCTGCCGTTCCGGGTGGTCCAGTCCGGTCACGAGCTGATCGTGGACGTCGCTCACAAGTGGTGAAACACCTCGTCATGGGCGCCCGTCCCCGCTTCTCCGGAAGGGGGCCGGGGGCCCGTCCGGCGCCCGGGTGAATAGTCCGGCGGCACACACAGAAATACCCCGGTCCGCATTGACGGCCGGGGTATTTCTCTGTGTATATTGAGGGCTTCTGTGTCTTCATACCGAGCCTTCACCAGGTAATGAAGTAAGCCCAACTTCATTACCGAACTTTACCCGAGCGGAGCTGAATTGTCAAACGAGGAAATGCGGCGCGAACAGGAATTCATTGACCTGCTCTATGAACGCCTCGCCGAACTGCGGACCGGATCCGAGAGGGCGGTGAACGCGGCCCTCCCGCTGGACGGGAACCATGCCCAGGCACGGCTGGAGCGCGATGTGCTGGTGGCCGAGCACGCGGGCCTGCTGGCCGCCTTCGACGCCGGCGAGAACGGCCTGTGCTTCGGCCGGCTGGTCTTCCGGGACGGGCGTGATCACCACATCGGCCGTATCGGCATCCGGCGCGACGACGCGGACCGGACCCCGCTGGTCCTCGACTGGCGGGCCGAGGTCGCCCGCCCGTTCTACCTCGCCACCGGGCACACCCCGATGGGGCTGCGCCGCAGGCGTCACCTCACGACCGAGGGCCGGAACGTCACCGCCCTCCATGACGAGATCCTCGACCTCGACGACACCGAACGCACCGGGTACGAGGGCGCCGACGCGGACGCCGTCCTGCTGTCCGCGCTGGACGCGGCGCGCACCGGCCGGATGCACGACATCGTGCAGACGATCCAGGCGGAACAGGACGCGATCATCCGTGCCCCGCACCGCGGTGTCCTCGTCGTGGAGGGCGGGCCCGGCACCGGCAAGACCGTCGTCGCGCTGCACCGCGCCGCATACCTGCTCTATGCGCACCGCGAACTGCTCGCCCGCCGCGCCGTGCTGATCGTCGGGCCCAACCCCGCGTTCCTCAGCTACATCGAGGAGGTGCTGCCCTCGCTCGGCGAGACGGGCGTCCTGCTCGCCACACCCGGTGAGCTCTTCCCGGGCGTGACCGCGACCGGCACCGACAGCGCCGAAGCCGCCCGGGTCAAGGGCCGTGCGGAGATGGCGGACGCCCTGGCGGCGTACGTACGGGACCGGCAGACCCTGCCCGGCCCCGAGATCGTGATCGACCACGAGGACGGCGAACTGCGGCTGGACGCGGACATGGCGTACGAGGCACGCCGCCTCGCGCGTGAGACCAGGCTGCCGCACAACCTCGCCCGCCCCCACTTCGCCTTCCGCGTCATCGACGCCCTCACCGCACAACTCGCCGACCGGCTGGGCGCCGACCCCTTCGGCGGGCCGAACTTCCTCGGCCCCGACGACCTCGCCCAGCTCGGCAAGGCGATCGCCACCAGCGCCGAAGTGCAACGCGCCATCGAGGAGTTGTGGCCCGACCTCACGCCGCAGCGGCTGGTCGCCGACTTCCTCGCCGACCCCGCCCACCTTCCGGAGGCCGACGCGGAAGTGATCCGCCGTGCGGACGGCGACTGGACCCCTGCGGACATCCCCCTGCTGGACGAGGCGGCCGAACTCCTCGGCGAGGACGACTCGGCGGCCCGCGCCGCGGCCGAGGCGGAACGCCAGGAGCAGATTGCCTATGCCCAGGGGGTGCTCGAACTCTCCTACGGCTCCCGTACCCAGGAGTTCGAGGACAAGGTGGACGAGGACTCCGAGGTACTGGCCGCGCACGATCTGCTGGACGCGGAACGGCTCGCCGACCGGCAGGAGGAGGCCGACCACCGCACCGCTGCCGAACGCGCGGCGGCCGACCGGACCTGGGCATTCGGCCACATCATCGTGGACGAGGCACAAGAGCTCTCCGCGATGATTTGGCGGCTGCTGATGCGCCGCTGTCCCACCCGGTCGATGACCCTGGTCGGCGACCCGGCACAGACCGCCGAGCCGGGTGGCTGCGGCTCGTGGGCGAGCATCCTCGCGCCGTACACCGGCGACCGCTGGCAGCACGTCAGGCTCGGGGTCAATTACCGTACGCCGAGCGAGATCATGGACATCGCGGCGGAGGTGCCCCGGTCCACGGACCCCGCGTTCGAACCGCCGCGCTCGATCCGTTCCACCGGTGTTCCCCCCTGGGCGCAGCGTACCGACGACTGCGCGCGCACCGTCGCCGAGGCCGTCGCACGGGAAGCCCAGGAGCAGGGCCGCCTCGCCGTGATCGCCCCACGGTCCCGCCACGAGGCCCTGGCCGCCGCCCTCCCGGCCGCCTCCGCCGGTTCCTCCCCGGACCTGACCCGCCCGGTGGTCCTCATCGACCCGCGGCAGGCCAAGGGTCTGGAATTCGACACGGTGATAGTCGTGGAGCCGGCGGAGTTCGGGGCCAGTGACCTCTACGTCGCTCTCACCCGGGCCACCCAACGGCTCGGCGTGATCCACGCGGCACCCCTGCCGCCGGGACTGGAGACGCTTTTGCCGCGGACCGCCGCCCTCACCGGTCGGTGACGCCTGCCGGACCGGTGTCGGCGGCCTGTCGGTGACTGTCGGTCCGATGTCGGCGGGGTCCGGCACCTTTTGAGAGGTCCCGCCGGGTGTCCGCCCGGCTGACGGTTGGGGAAAGGGATCTCTTGTGCATGACGTGGTGATCGTGGGTGCCGGCCCGGTCGGTCTGTTCCTTGCCTGTGAGCTCGGCCGCGCGGGCTGTTCCGTCCTGGTGCTGGAGCGGGAGCCCGAGTCCCGCTCCCCGTTCAAGGGGAAGCTGCTCGGGACGCGGGGCCTGTCCGCCGCTTCGACCGAGGCGTTCCACCGCCGCGGGATGCTGCATCAGCTGCGGACGGCCTCGGGCGGCCACGGCGATCCCGGCGCGGACGCCGAAGCGGCGCGCGAGCCGGCCTCCCTTCGTGGCGTGGGCCATTTCGCAGGCATCAGGATCGACCCGGACCGGGTCGACGCCACCGCCCTGCCGTACCGGCTTCCCGGACAGGCGATGGACGGCATGCTGACTCACCTCGAAGCGGTCGAGACGCTGCTGGCCGAGCAGGCATCCCGGCTCGGCGTGGAGATCAGGCACGGCGTCACGGTCTCCGCCCTCAGCCGGCACGAGCAGAGCGCGGTCGCGTACGCCGGCGAGCATGCGTACCCGGCCCGCTGGGTCGTCGGCTGCGACGGCGGACGCAGCACGGTGCGCGGACTCGCGGACTTCGCGTTCGTGGGCACCGAGCCGCAGTTCACCGGCTACACCATGCAGGCCACCGCCGCCGATGCCGAGAAGCTGGGCCCCGGGATCAACCTGACGCCGACGGGCATGTACCTCCGGCTCCTGGAGGGGCACATCGCCATGGTGGACTTCGACGGCGGCGCGTTCGACCGCTCGCAGCAGCTGACCCGCGACCATCTCCAGGCGGTTCTGCGCCGGGTATCCGGCACCGACGTGACGCTGAGCGAGGTACATCTCGCCTCCAGCTTCACCGACCGGGCGATGCAGACGACGACCTACCGGCAAGGACGCGTCCTGCTCGCGGGCGACGCCGCCCACATCCACTCGCCCCTCGGCGGACAGGGACTCAACACCGGCATCGGCGACGCCATGAACCTGGGGTGGAAGCTCGCGGCGACCGTGCACGGACACGCCCCGGACGGGCTGCTCGACAGCTACACCCGCGAGCGCCGTCCGATCGGCGCCAAGGTGCTCGACTGGTCGCGCGCCCAAGTGGCCATCATGCGGCCGGACCCGCACTGCCAGGCGATCCAGGGAGTGATCCGCGACCTGATCGGGACCCGGGACGGAGCGACCTACGTGGCCGGGAGGCTGTCGGGAGCGTCGATCCGATACGACCTCGGCAGCGAGCATCCATGGGTCGGCCGCAGCGCCCCCGACTTCCGTCTCGAAAACGGCACGCGCCTGAGCGACCTGATGCGGGACGGGCGGGGCGTCGCGCTCGATTTCAGCGCCGATCGGTGCCTGCGCGATGCGGCGAAGGGCTGGGAGAGCCGGATGCGGTACGCAGCCGGTCCGGCGGAGAACGACCTGGGACTGGGCGCCGTGCTCGTCCGGCCCGACGGCGTCGTCGCCTTGGCCGGTGAGCGCACCCCTGACCGCGAGGCGTTCGAGCAGACCGCCGGCCAGTGGTTCGGTGCCCCGGACAGCTGACGCGGCCCCGTTCTCCTGAGCGCCGCCCGTTCTCTCGCCTCACCCGAGTTCAAGGAGCGCACATGACGATCACCATCAGGCCGGGAAGCACCGTGATGTTCACCGGCGATTCGATCACCGACTGCCAACGACTGGAGAGCGAGGACGGGCTCGGGTTCGGCTACCCGCTGCGCGTCGCGGGCGAGTGGGGCCTGCGCCGCCCGGACCGGCGCGTCACCTGGCTGCACCGGGATCGCCGGCCACAAGGTGGGCGACCTCGAAGCCCGCTGGCAGACGGATGTACTCGACGCGGGCCCGGACGTGGTCTCGATCCTCGTCGGGGTCAACGACATGGGCCGGCACACACTGGACCCGGAGGGGCGCGTGATCCCCGTGGAGGAGTTCACCGCGGGCTACGACCGGCTGCTCGCGCCCCTCGCCGAGGCGGGCACGGACCTGATCCTCATCGAGCCGTTCCTCCTGCCGGTCCACGGCGTCGTCGAGGCCGGTGCCGCACGCATCGGAGTGGCGGAGCGAAAGGAGTGGCGCGCCGACCTGGACCCGAAGATCCGGGCCGTGCGGGACCTCGCCGATACGTATGGCGCCCAACTGCTCGCCGCGGACCGGATGTTCGCCGAACTCGCCGTGTCGACCGGACCGGAATACTGGGCCGAGGACGGCGTGCACCCGACGCCGGCCGGCCACGCCGCACTCGCGGCGGCCTGGCTGAACCTGGTCGCCTGACCGGGCTACCGGGTCACGGCCGTCCCGGCGGAGACCCGGTACACCACGTTGCGGCGCAGCGGGCCGTCAAAGACGTCGGGATCGTCGAAGTCGTCCGAGGGGTCGTGGGTCATGCCGAGCCGGCGCATCACGGCCTGGGAGCGGAGGTTGGTGGCGGTCGTCACCGCGAGGATCTCCGGCAGACCGAGGGTGGTGAAGCCGAAGGCCAGGGCGGCTCGGGCGGCCTCGGTGGCGTAACCGTGCCCCCAGGCCGACCGGGTCAGACGCCAGCCGGCTTCCACTCCCGTGAAGGGCATGTCCTCGTCCACCGGGTCGAGCCCGGTGAAGCCGATGAACTCCCCGGTGGCGCGGACCTCGACGGCCCACCATCCCCAGCCGCGCTCGTCGAGGGCGGCCTGGAAGCGGGCGGCGGACGCCGCGCTCTGCTCACGCGTCAGCACGTCCGGGAAGTACCGGCGGACTTCGGGATCGGCGTTCATCGCCGACCAGGGCGCCAGGTCGGAGGGGCGCCAGGCGCGCAGCAGCAGGCGCTCGGTTCGCAGTTCGGGCATCGCGCCAACCTAGCCCGCCCGGGTGGGAGAGGCGAGCGAATAACGACGACCGCATGAGGCGGGCGGAAAGCGAGACGCCGTTGCGGCGCGGGCGGCCCGATCCGCCCGCGCCGCAACGCCCTGTCGTAAATGGCCCGTCCGGCTACCGCCACCGCACCGTCAACGACGCACTACTTGACCGAACCCGCCATGATTCCCTGCACGAAGTGCCGTTGGAAGGCGAAGAACACGATCAGCGGCACGATCAGCGACAGGAAGGCGCCGGGTGCCAGCACCCCGATGTTGCTGCCGAACTGCCGCATCTGCGACTGCAGGGCCACCGTCAGCGGCTGGGACGCGTTGTCGGCGAAGAGCAGCGCGACCAGCATGTCGTTCCAGACCCACAGGAACTGGAAGATGGCCAGGCTGGCGATCGCGGGGCGGCCCAGCGGCAGGACCAGCTGGGAGAAGATGCGCCACTCCCCGCCGCCGTCCATACGGGCGGCCTCCAGCATCTCCTTGGGGATCTCCGCGAAGTAGTTGCGCAGCAGAAAGATGGCGAACGGCAGGCCGTAGGCGGTGTGGAAGAGGACCACACCCGGGATGGAGCCGAACAGGCCGAGCGCGCCGAACAGTTTGGCCACCGGCAGCAGTCCGATCTGGACCGGCACCACCAGCATGGCGACCACCACCAGGAAGATCCAGTCCCGGCCGGGGAAGTCCAGCCAGGCGAAGGCGTATCCGGCCAGCGCGGCGATCACGACCACGGCGAGGGTGGTGGGCACCGAGATCAGTACCGTGTTCCAGAACGCCTGGACGATGCCCGAGTCCTTGAGCAGCGCCGTGTAGTTGTCCAGCGACAGCTGACCGGGCGCGGTGAGCGCGGTCCACCAGCCGCTGCTCGCGTTCTTCTCCTCGGTACGCAGGGAGGAGAGGAAGAGTCCCGCGGCAGGGGTGAGCCAGACCAGGCCGATGAGAAGCAGGAACAGCTGGATCGCACCGCGGCTGAGACGCCGCACCGGCCGTGCCGTCGTCCGCCTGCGGGACGCTGCGGTTCCGGGGACGGTGGTCATGACTGGCTCCTGCGGAAACGTCGGATGTTGAGGAACATGGCCGGGACCACCAGGAGCAGCAACAGGACACCGAGGGCGCTGCCGAGGCCCTGGTTGTTGCCGCCGCCGAAGGAGACCAGCCACATCTGCAGGGCCAGGACATTGGCGTCCTGCTGTACGGGACCGGGGGCGATGATGTAGACGAGGTCAAAGACCTTCATCACATTGATCACCATCGTCACGAACACCACACCCAGCACGGGGCCGAGCAGCGGCACGGTGATCCTGCGGAAGACCTGCCATTCGTTCGCGCCGTCCATCCGGGCCGCCTCCAGGACGTCCCGCGGCATCGAGGCGAGTCCCGCGCCGATCAGGACGAGCGCGAAGCCGGTCCAGATCCACATATAGGCGCCGATGATGGCGGGCGTGATGAGGGCCGGTCCGAGCCAGGAGATGCCCTCGTACGGCGGGGCGAAGTCCTTGGCGGGGAGCTGGACGGCGTACGAGCCCGGAGCCAGACGGGGCAGCCGGTAGGAGCCGTCCGCCGCGGTGGTGGTCGTCGCCACGACCTTGCCGTGGGAGTCGACGGCCTCGACGGCGAGCTTCGGCAGACCGCGTTCGCGGGGGTCCACCGTGCCGGGGGTGCCGCCACCGCCGGGGGTGAAGTCGAGGTAGACCACGCCCCGCAGTTCACCCTTGCCGGCCGGGGACTCGGCGGCCCCGGCGGCCGGCCGCGCCTGCGCGGGCAGGTCCTTGGGCGCGACGCCGACCAGACCAAGGTTGACGGTGTTCCCCGGGCCGGTGCGGTGCGCCGTGCGGTAGGAACCGTCGTGGCCCTTGGTCAGCCGCTTGTCGCCGAGGCGCGCCTTGGCGGTGGGGAACGAGACGGACTCGCCCTGGACCGTGTCGTGGATGCCGACCGTGATCGCGTTGAGCACACCGCGCTGCGGATCCTGCTCGTAGGCGAGGCGGAAGATGATGCCCGCGGCGAGGAAGGAGATCGCCATGGGCATGAACATCAGCAGTTTGAACGCCGTCTTCCACCGGATCTTCTCGGTCAGCACGGCGAGGACCAGACCGAGCCCGGTCAGCAGCGCGGGGGCGAAGACGACCCAGAGCGCGCTGTTGCGGATGGCGCGGAGCGTGGCGGGGTCCTGGAACATCGCCGTGTAGTTGCCGACGCCGACGAAGGTGTTGCCGGAGGCGTCGTACAGGCTGCGGACGACCGAGAACACGATGGGGTACGCGACGAGGGCGCCCAGCAGCAACAGCGCGGGAAACAGGAACAGCACGGCGATCCGGCG
This sequence comes from Streptomyces sp. NPDC047049, assembly GCF_040643995.1. NCBI lineage: Bacteria > Bacillati > Actinomycetota > Actinomycetes > Kitasatosporales > Streptomycetaceae > Streptomyces > Streptomyces sp. NPDC047049. Next base: position 269,675 of record NZ_JBEYVM010000005.1, read on the forward strand.
GCGGCGCCGGACGGCGCGCCGTACGGGGTCGGTGGTGCTGCCGGGGGTGCCGCCCGGAGGGAGGGGCGCGGCGGCGCGCGAGGTGGCGCGCGCCGCCGCGGGAGTGGTGACAGGCATGGCTCGGGCCCTGGTCCTTACTTTCCGTACGCCTTGGCCGCGGCGGCCTCGAGCTTGTGGGCCGTGCCTTCGGGGTCCGAGGGGTCGCGCAGGAAGTCCTGGAGCAGCTTCCATTCACCGGCGCCCTGGGTGCCGCCGAAGGCAGCGGGAGCCTGGTCGGACATGTCGAAGCGCACGGAGTTCCCGGCGCCGGTGAGGGACGCGGCGGCCTTGCGGGTGACCTCGTCGTGGTAAGCGTCCGCGGGCACCTTCTTGTTGGGCGAGAGGTAGCCGCCCGCCTTGGCCCAGACGCTGGAGGCCTCGGGAGTGGCCAGGTACTTCACCAGCTCCATTGCGGCCTTCTTGTGCTTCCCCGCCTTGAGCACCACCGCGGCGTCGCCGCCACTGACCACCGGGGCCTTGCCACCGTCGACCGCGGGGAAGGGGAAGAACTTCGCGTCCTTGCCGACCTCCTTGTGGAGCTCATCGGTGACCAGCGCGCTGACGAAGTCACCTTCGTAGACCATGGCCGCCTTCGGCTCCGGGCCGAAGACCTGCTGGACGGACTCGGGGAAATCGGTGCGCAGTGCGCCCGAACCGCCGCCCGCCACCAGGTTCTTGTCGCTGAACAGCTTGCCGAGTGCGGTGAGCGCCTTGACCACGCTGGGGTCCGTCCACGGGATCTTGTGGGCGGCGAGCCGGTCGTACTTCTCCTGACCGGCCTGGGAGAGGTAGATGTTCTCGAACCAGTCGGTCAGCGGCCAGCCCGCCTCGCCCGCGACGGAGAAGGCCGGCACGCCCGAGTCGGACAGCGTACGGCCCGACTTCAGCAGCTCCTGGTACGTCTTCGCGGGGGCGACCCCGGCCTGGTCGAATGCCTCCGGGCTGTACCAGACCGTCGACTTGTGCGAGGCCTTGAAGTACAGGCCGTAGTACTTCTTGTCGACCGTGCCGTAGTCCTTCCAGACCTTCGCGAAGTTCTTGTCGGCCTCCGCGCCGACCTCCGCCGACAGGGGAGTCAGCCAGCCCTTCTTGGCGAACTGCTGGAGCACGCCGACCTGGGGGACCATCACCACATCGGGGGCGTTGCCGCCTTCGACCTGGCTGCCGATGACCGTCGAGACGTTGTCACCGGTGGAGGCGAAGGTGACCTTCGCACCGGTCTTCTCGGAGAACGCGTCCAGGACCTTCTTGAAGTTCTGCTGTTCCACGCCGGTCCAGACGCCCGCCACGGTCACGGTCTGGCCGGTGAGTTCCTGCTTCTTGCCCCCGGCGGACACATTGCCGCCGCATGCGGTGGCGCCGAGCGCCAGACCGAGCACGGCGGCGCCGGACACGGCGGCTCGGGTGGGTCGTACTGCGGGTCGTCTCATCGTGGGTTCCCTTCGGAGGACTGACGGGGAGCGTGGGGGAGGGGTGGTACGGGGAGGAGGAACTGCGGGCGCTAACGGGGTGCGGGCGCGTGCATCCACCAGGCGGCGGTGGAGCCCGGGAGCGTGCCCGCCGGGCAGTCACCGCTCGCCAGCAGCGGGACACCGGGTACGGGAGCGGGCACCGGATCGGTGCCGAAGTTGACGGCGCAGACCAGACCGTCGCCACGGACGAACGCCAGCACCTGCGGCGGGGACTCCAGCCAGCGCAGGGTGCCTTCGCCGAGTTGCGGAAGACTGCGCCGCAGCTGCAGCCCTTCGCGGTACAGGTGCCAGAACGACCGGGTGTCGGCGAGCGCCCGGTCCGTGGCGTGGTCGGCGAACCACGCGGGCTGCGGCAGCCAGGGCCGCGCCGCGTCGGTGCCGGAGGTGAAGCCGAACGGGGAGGCGTGCCCGGACCAGGGCAGCGGCACCCGGCAGCCGTCGCGGATGTGCTGGCGGCTGCCCGTGCGGTGGAAGATCGGGTCGGTGAGGACCTCGTCGGGCAGGTCGACGACCTCCGGCAGGCCCAGCTCCTCGCCCTGGTAGAGGTACGCGGCGCCGGGCAGGGCCAGCATCAGCAGGGCGCCGGCGCGGGCGCGCGCGGGGCCCAGCCCGCTCGAGGACTCCGTCGGCCCGGCGCTCCCGGGGACGGCCGCGTACCGGGTGACGGTCCGGACCTGGTCGTGGTTGTTGAGCACCCAGGTGACGGTGGATCCGGTGTCCGCGATATCGGTCAGCGCCTCGGAGATGACCCGGCGGAAGGTGTCGACGTCCCAGTGCGCGGTCAGCAGGTGGAAGAAGAAAGCCTGGTGCAGCTCGTCGGGCCGGACGTATGCCGCCTGCTCGCTCGGGGTCCGTACGGAGACCTCGCCGACCAGCAGCCGGTCATGGCCGTCCCGGGCCGTGTACTCCTCGCACACCGCGCGCCAGTCGCGCCACACCTGGTGCACCTCGGGCTGGTTCCAGGCCAGCGGGTTGACGGAGTCGCGGGTCCGCTCGTCGGCCGCTGGGTCGGGGGAGTCGGGGAGCTCGGGGTGCTTGAACAGCCCGGCCGCCACATCGATGCGGAAGCCGTCGACACCGCGGTCCAGCCAGAAGCGCAGCACCTGGTCGAAGTCGGCGGCCACGGCGGGGTCGCGCCAGTTCAGATCCGGCTGCTCGGGCGTGAACATGTGGAGGTACCACTGGCCCGCGCTCCCGTCCGCCTCCGTGACCCGGGACCAGGCGGCACCGCCGAACATGGCCCGCCAGTTGTTGGGCGGCAGCTCGCCGTCCGCTCCGCGCCCGTCGGCGAAGTGGAAGCGCGACCGTGCCGGGCTGCCGGGACCGTCCTCGAGGGCGGCCCGGAACCACGGGTGCGCGCTGGAGCAGTGGTTGGGGACGATGTCCAGGAGCACCTTCAGACCCAGCCGGTGGGCGTCGGCCACCAGGCGGTCGAATTCGGCGAGGTCGCCGTATACGGGGTCCACCTCGCGGTAGTCCGCGACGTCATAGCCGTGGTCGTGCTGGGGGGAGGGGTAGAAGGGGCTGAGCCAGATGCCGTCCACCCCGAGCTTCTTGAGGTACGCCAGCCCCGTGCAGACGCCGGCCAGATCGCCGATGCCGTCGCCGGTGCTGTCGAGGAAGCTGCGGACGTAGACCTGGTAGATCACCGCATCGCGCCACCAGCGCTGTGCCGGGTCCTGGGACGGGGTTCCGGTGGCGGCCGCGGAGGGCGCGGGGGAGGCCGGGCCGGGGAGGGAGGGAGAGGGGGCGGAGTCGGCCGGGGAGCCGTTCCCTGCCGTGGCTATGAGCATCTGCCGTGATCCCGTTCTTGCCTGGGCATGCCGTGCGGCTGCGATCGCTGTTATGCATGCATGTTAAGTAGGGATGTCTTTTGAGTGTCAACGAAATGGTCGAAACTCGCTGTGAGATGCCCGGTTTTATGGGAGATTGTGCAGCGCGCCTGTACTTAACATGTAAGTAGAGGAGAGCGGGGGAGTGCGGGGAGCCTCGCGGGGTCAGCCGCGGTCGACGATGGCCCGAAGCTCCCGCGTCAGCCGCGCGACGGTGGCGTCCGTGCTGCGGCGGTGGACCAGCGCATCGTGCATCACCGCCTGCACCGCCAGGCTCACCTGGTCGTAGTGCGGGCTCTTCAGACGCGGCTTGGCCGCCAGCACGCCCCGCTTGAGCGTCGGAAGGTACGGGAAGCGGCGCACCAGCTCGGGATCCGCGTACAGATCGGCCCATACCGGCGGCAGTGCGCCCTCGGTGAGCACCCGGCGCTGGACCGGTTCGGACGTCAGATAGGAGATCAGCTCGGTGGCCGTCCTCTGATGCCGCGACTGCGCATTGACCGCAAGATTGGAGCCGCCCAGCGCGCTGGAACCCGGCCCGTCGGCGCCCGGCAGCGGCACCGCGCCGAACTTCCCCGCCACCTTCGACGACCGGGCGTTGGCCAGCGCGTACGCATACGGCCAGTTCCGCAGGAACAGCAGCCGGCCGTCCTGGAACGCCTTGCGGGACTCCTCCTCCTTGTACGTCAGCGCCCGCTGCGGGATCCAGCCCTCGCGCACCCCGTCGAGGAGGAAGGACAGGCCCCGGCGGGCCGCCGGGGAGTCCACCGTCACCCGCGAGCCCTCGCCCGCGAGCACCGAACCGCCCGCCGACTGAACGGCCTCACCGACGTTGGCGGTCAGCCCCTCGTACGGCAGGAACTGGCCCGCGTAGCCGTCCAACCCGTACTTGGGCGCGACCGTTTTCGCCAGCCGCTCCAACTCGGCCCAGGTGCGCGGCGGCCGCACACCCTCCCGGTCGAGCACGTCCTTGCGGTAGTAGAGCAGCCCCGCGTTGGTCACATAGGGAACCGCATAGAGCCGTCCCCCGAAGGTCGCGGTGTCCACCACGGGACGAAGGAAGTGCTTCAGCGGAAACCGGTCGGCGTTCACGGGCTTGATCCAGCCCGCGGCCGCGAACTCCGAGGTCCATGCCACGTCGATGTTCAGCACGTCGAAGCGGTCACTGCGCGAGCGCAGCTCGGTGACCAGCTGCGCCCGCACCTCGTCGGCCGCGTCCGGCAACTCGACCAGGGTCACCTTCTCGCGCGGGTGCCGGTCGTTCCAGCCGTCGAGGACACCCCGCAAATAGCCCGTGAGGTCGCCGCCCGTCACCAGGGTGATCGGGCCCCGCCCGTCCGAGCCGCCGGCCGGCTCCCCGGCCCGCGCACCGGTAGGGCCCGCGAACAGCAGCGAGCAGACCAGCAGAGCCCTTCCCGCGGCACGCTTCCACCGCATGGGCTCCTCCTCGCACCAGGCGTCGACGGGACACTGGACCGCCAGCCCGCCCCATGTATACCTGTTAGCCATGCGGGATACTAGATGCTGCAGGAAGATACGACGGCGACCCGGATCACAGCCGGACGAGTGCAGATGACCGTCAACTAAGGCGGGGAGGGAGAGCGAGAGCGTGCGGCTGCCACTCCTGGCGCTGTTGGTCAGCGGCCCCGCTCACGGCTACGAACTCAAACAGGCCCTTGAGAACCTTCTGGGCGCGGCATACCCTCAGCCAAATGTCGGCCAGATCTACGTCACCCTGAGCAGGCTGGAGAAGGCGGGCCTGATCGAAGGGGAGGACGTCGAGCAGTCGGACCGCCCGAACAAGCGCATCTACCGGATCACCGCAGCGGGACGCGAAACGGTGGACGCGTGGTTCGAGGAATCCACCGCCGAACCACGGGTACGGGACGAATTCTTCATGAAGCTCGCCCTGGCCCCCCACACCGGGACCGCGGACCAGATCGCCCTGATCAACAAGCAGCGCCGCCACTACCTCAACACCATGCGCGACCTCTCGAAACTCGCGGCGGCCGAGGACCGGGACAACCGGGTCGCGCAGCTGCTGATCGAGGGCGCGATGCTGCATCTGCAGGCGGATCTCGACTGGCTGGAGCGCTGTCAAGAGGAGTTGGAATGAACCGGGACGAGCCCTCCGGCCCGATAGTCCGGGCAGCCGGCCTGGTCAAGACCCACCGTCCGGAAGGGGCGGCACCCGTCGCTGCGGTGCGGGGCGTCGATCTGTGCATCGAGCGCGGTGAGTTCGTCGCCGTCACCGGGCCCTCGGGAGCCGGCAAATCCACCCTGCTCCACCTCCTCGGCGGCCTCGACCGGCCCGACAGCGGTGCGCTCTGGCTCGACGGCCGCCAGGTCGACGCCTACAGCGAGGCGCGCTGGGCAGAGCTGCGCCGCCACCACATAGGCATCGTCTTCCAGTTCTTCAACCTGGTCTCGAACCTCAGCGTCGCCGACAACGTCGAACTCCCCGCCCTGCTGGCCGGCAGATCCCCCCGGCAGGCCCGTACCGACCGGGCCGAACTGCTCGACGAACTGGGCCTGACCGGCAAGGAGAACTGCACACCCGGCGAACTGTCCGGCGGCGAACAGCAGCGCGTCGCGCTGGCCCGCGCCCTCGTCAACACCCCCAGCCTGCTGCTCGCCGACGAACCGGCCGGCAGCCTGGACAGCAAGGGGACGCGCGAGGTGCTGCGGCTGCTCGCCCGCTTCCACCGGCGCGGGCAGACGATCCTGCTGGTCACCCACGACGCCAGGATGGCCAGCGCCGCGGACCGGGTGATCAGCTTCTACGACGGCCAGGTGGCCGACGACGCGCACCTCGGCGGCAGCCGGAACCGTCCCGCGGCCGGTGTGGCCGACGTCCTCAAGCTCCAGGGCTGAGACGTGCGAGCAGCGGCACGCTGGACACAGGCGCATCTGCGGGCCCACCGACCGGCCGCGGTGCTCATCGTGCTGGCCACCGCCGGGATCACCATCTCGCTGCTGCTGGCCACCGCACTGTTCGCCTACGCCACCGACCCCTGGCAACGGGCCTTCACCCAGTCCTCCGGCGCCCACGTATGGATCCACACCCAGGCCGGCACCGCCACGGGGTCGCTCGCCGGACTGGACGAGGTACGAGCCACCTCCGGTCCCTTCCCCACGGTCCGCACCACCGCGAGCCTCCAGCCCGGCGGAGCCAAGGCCACCCTGGAGCTGCGCGGCGTGGCGAAGCGCCCCGCCACCGCCGCCCCCCAGATCGTCGCGGGCCGCTGGCTCGACGCGGGTACCGACGCGGGCGCCACCAAGGGGATCGTGCTGGACAGCTCGGTGGCCCGTGCGATGTGGGCCGAACCGGGGGACTCGCTGGTGCTGAGCGGGATCGCGGCCAGGCTGCGCGTGGTGGGCGTCGCGGACACCGCCGAGGCCGCCTTCCGCCCGGGGGAATCGCCGGGCGTGGCCTGGGTGCTCCCCGGCACCCTCGCCGCCTCGGACGCGGGCCGCGACCAGCGTGGCCGCACCATAGGCCTCCAGCTCACCGACCCCGCGGACACCGACTACGTCGTCCAGCGCGCGGTCACCCGGCTCGGCGCCGATCAGATCACCGACGTCTCCACCTGGCGGCAGGCGAAGGCCGAGGCCGAGGGGGACAACCAGCTCCTCGGACGGCTGCTGGGCCTGTTCGGGCTCGGCGCGCTGCTCGCCGCCGCCCTGGCGGTGGGCGGCGCCATCAGCACCCGGATCCGCGGACATCTGCGGGACATCTCGATCCTCAAGGCCATCGGGTTCACACCCGGCCAGGTGGTCCGGATGTTCCTCGCCCTCCACCTCGGCTTCGCGCTGCTGGGCGTCGCCCTGGGGACACTGCTCGCCCAGACGCTCGGCACGCTGGCCCCCGGCCCGATCGGCGAAGCGATGGCCCTGTGGGGGCAGCTCCCCGGGCACGCCTGGCTGACCCTGGTGATCTCCGGCGGGGTGGTGGTCTTCATCGGCTCGGCGACCTGTCTGGCCGCCTGGCGTGCGGGGCGGGTGCCGCCGGTGCCCGTGGCCCGTGCCGCCACGGCCGGCGGCGGCCGCACATCCGGCCTCGCCCGGCGGGCGCTCGGCCTGCGGGTCCCACCGGCCCTGGTCCTCGGCTGGCGGGGCGCCTTCCACCGCCCGCTGCGCTCCTCGGCAGCCGTGGCACGGCTGGCGGTCCCGCTGCTGCTCATCACCATCGCGCTGGGCACCTGGACGACGCTGGACCGCTTCACCTCACACCCCGAGGACGTCGGCCTGCCCGCGGCGCTCACCGCGCGCTCCGACACCCTCGGCGCACACGAACTGAGCCAACTCCTGGCCTCCCAGCCACGCATGACCGCCTACCCCGGAGCCGAGGTCCAGGCCCTCGTACCGGGACAAACCGGGACCATCACCCTGCGCGGGCTCGGCACGGACGCCAAGCCCTACCCCTACGCCGTCGTGGAAGGCCGCGCCGCCCGCGGCTCCGACGAAGCGATCGCCGGACAGGGTCTGCTGGACCTCCTGGACGCGCACGTCGGCGACTGGGTCCGGATGACCGTCGCCGGCCGCCCGCATGTCCTCCATATCGTCGGCCGCAACATCGAAACCGCCGACGGCGGCCGGGTCGTCTCCACCACTCTGGACACCCTGCGCGACGACGACACCGCCGGTACGCCGTCCCCGGCGGCACAGCCACCCCACCCGGACTTCTACAACCTGGTCCTGCGGCACGGCGCCGACCCCGGCGTGGTGCGCGACGCCCTGACCAAGGAGTCGGCCGGGCGTCTCGAAGTGCGGGAGATCCCCAACCCCGCCGACCAGCTGTCGGCGGTCCGGGCCGTCAGCATCGGTCTGACCGCGGTCCTGATCCTGATCGGGCTGGCGGAGCTCGCGACCACGGTCGGTGCCGGTGTACGCGACCGCAGCCGCGATCTGCTCGCCCTCAAGGCCGTCGGCCTCACGCCCCGCCAGATCACCGCCGTCATCGTCTCGGGCACCGCCTTCGTCACCCTCGCCGCCGCGCTGGCCGGCACGGCCTCCGGCCTCCTCGCCTCCCAGTGGCTCATCGACCTCCAGGGCCGCACCAGCGGCTGGGGAACCGGCATCGCCCAACAGCCCGGCCCGGCCACCTTGCTGCTGGTCATTGCCGTCGCGGTGACGATCGCCGCCGCCGCGTCGGTCCTGCCCGCCGCCCGCGCCGCACGGCGCCGGCTCGCGGACTCGGCGAGCGATCTGCTCTAGCGAAGGGTGTTGCACCGCCATGCGAGCCACGAAGCCGTCGGCGTCGCCGGAACCGCCGGAACCGCCGGAACCGCCGGAGCCGCAGGAGTCACCGGAACCGCCGGAACCGACCGAGCACTACCTCTTCAACGACAGCCGGACGACAGTGCTGGAGCGCGGCTTCCAGTGGGAACTGGTTTCTGGCGCCCCCGCATCCATCCATGCTTGATCAAGCAGTGGACCGCCTCCTCCGTCAAGGGTGGCGGCCCGCACACCCGCAATCCGCACCTACGGGGCACGACACCCCATCGAGGACCAGCCTGTGACTCCGTACTCCCTGGCGTTCTACCTGGACGTGGTCACCACCGGCACCGTGCTCGGTCTGGGCCCCACGGCCTCTCCCGACCGCGTCACCGAGGTGCTGGGGCCGGGCTTCGCCGAGAACACCTTCGGCAAGCACAGCATGTTCCGTGACTACGGCCTCGCCGAGTTCCACTGGAACCGCGCCTCCGCCACGCAGCCGTGGTCGGGCCACCACTTCACCCTGCAGGTGCACCGGCTCGCACGCCGGGATCGCACCCTCGTCAACGACACCCTGCGCGCCCGGTACGGGCGGTTCGCTCCCAGGCTCCGCTTCGCCAAGCTGCACCGCCTGCTGGAACGGCGCGGTGTCCCCCTGGTTGAGGTCCCGGAAATCGAGGCGAACGCCCCGTACTTCCGTACGTTCTGGCAGCCCGACTCCCGGCTGGCCGTTTCCGTCATCGCCACCTACGGCGAGTACAGCACCCCGGACCGTATGCAGGTCGGTGACGTGTACGGCATCCATGCCCCGATGGCCGCCGAGGAAGTGGAGCGGCGGAGGGAGCGATTCGGGTAGCGCCCCGCACCCCCACCGTCCCCTGCGGCGGGGCTTGAGAGCGGTGCTCAGCCCGCCGTGCCGAAGTCCTGCGTCCAGTAATCGCCGGGCTGAGCGAGGCCGACGCCGATCTCCTTGAAGGAGCAGTCCAGGATGTTCCGCTTGTGGCCGGGGCTGGACATCCAGCCCGCCATGACCTTCTCGGGCGTGGAGTACCCGTAGGCCACGTTCTCGCCGTAGGAGCTCCAGTGGTAACCGGCGCGCGTGATCCGGTCGTCCGGGGAGGAGCCGTCGGAGCCCGTGTGCGACATGTTCTTGTGGTCCGCCATGTCCTTGCTGTGGTCCTGGGCGGCCTTGGTCAGTTTCGCATTCACGGTCAGCGGGGAGCATCCGGCCTTGCTGCGCTCCTTGTTGACGAGTTCCACCACGCGGGCCGCATCGCCGGATGCCGGGGCGGCGGTTTTCGACGCGCCGGCGGTCTCTGTGCCGCCGGAAGAAGCGGCGGGCTTCGGCGAGGCACCAGCGGCCCGCTCGGAGCCCCATTTCGCTTTCGCCTGACGATGGTCGTAGGACGCGTTCCGCCAATGACCGTGGTGCCGGCCGGCCTCTTTCCCCTGCCCCAGACAAGCCATTGCTGCGGAGGGTACGCCCACGGCGCCTATGGCCAAGGCGGCGACGGTTATCTGCCGGTAACGCCGCGTCCTGCGATGTTTCGTCATGCGTGACCTCAATCGGTAATTGCGGAGCGTCCCTGGCGCGGCTGGCTCTGTGCAATTTCCGCGCCTGAGCTGCGGAGACGCCTTGCGGCTCGTCATTCTTGGCACCGCCGTGCAGGCAGGGCAACAAAGTCTGGTTACTACTTCGCTTCGTAGATTGCGTGGCCCTTGCCCTGGGCGCGGGAGCATGCTGGTCCGGCTGCCGGATCCCGGGGAATTCCTGTTGGTTCGTCAGAACCCTTTATGCGCACACCGTGCGCGCAAAAGCGCACAGCGGATCGAATGCCACTTATCCCGGTGCGGGGTATTCATCGGCCAAGACGGACAAATCTCTTATGTCCCCGGGGTGTGGTCTACTATCCAGCTTAGTTAGTGCCGTAATGACGTATGACGCATGTCACGAGACCATGTCATTCGTGGCGGGAACCACGCCGGGCGCGCTCGCGTCCCCGGGGAATTCCGGGGCTCCGCTGTCGCCGGCCCGAGGTCGCCGCCGTCAGCCACGTCGTCCTTGAATGGCGCGCCGCATCGTGTGCACGGTCTGCCGAGGGGCGACCCAGTCTGACGAGAGGGGCGGCGGGCACTTCCGGATGCTGTCCCGTCCGGGGGGCGGCTGACCGGCTGGAGCGCTACAGCCGGTCAGCGGCGCAGTGATGGCCTCACACCTCACAAGCCTTTGACTGCCGCGTTCCTCAGGGCAGTTGCGCGATGGCGGTGATCACCGGCACCGGCAGGTACGCGGGCCACGCGGGGCGGGCCGCCTGGTAGGCGATGTACCCGAGAGCGCGGCTGGCCCGTACTTCCTCCGTCGTCTCCGCCTGGTACACCACCCGGCAGTGGCCCGATGCGTTCTTGGCGCGCTTCCACAGCGCCGATGCGGGCTTCCGTTCCGCCTCGGTCCGCGGGGTGAAGATCCGGTCGCCGAAGTCCGACCACGCGAACGGGCTGCTGCCCACCCAGTCCTTGTCGACCACCCTCTTCAACTCCGCTGCCCGCTCCGCGTCGGTGGAGCCCCAGGAGGACGGAACGTTGGTGATCAGCCCGACCGGAATGTGGCGGGCGCGCAGTGCCCGCAGATACCGGGCGGCTCCCGGCATGTACCGCACGCTCTTGTCCTCTGCCGTGTGCACGAGCGTCTCACCGAGGTCGAAATACACCACGGCACAACCGCCGGCCCGCCCTCCGTGCCCGGCGGTGCGCGGTACGCCCTCGGCGGCGCCCGCGGCCGGCACGCTTAACGCCGCCACGCCGCCCAGGGCGAGCAGCGTGCGCCAGGTGGCTCTGCGAGCGGATGTCTTCTTCATGGGGATGCCTTCCCGTAGGGGGACATCCGATCGTACGCGCCATGTGCACGTCAGTAATGAGATCGGCGCAGTCGGACCGTGGATCCCGGCTGACGGCATGCGGTCCTGCATGGCGACGGCTTCGGTGCGCAGATGCGTCATGGGGACTTCGGTGCGCACATGCGTCATAAGGGCGTCGGTGGGCACATGCCTCATGCGGCCGGGGCCCGCACCCTCCGGCCCTCTGCGCCGCGCCGACCTGTACCCGATGTCTTCGAGGCTGATCGAGGCTGATGCATGAAGGCCACTGTGACCACTTCGCCCGCTTCCCGCGGGCTCCCGCCGGCGCTGGCCGTAGCGGTCCTTCTCGCTCTGGCCCTGTCGGGCCTGCAGCCCCATGACCGGATCACCTGGGTCATGGAGACCTGCTGGGTGATGGCCGGCCTGCCGCTGCTGGTCGTGGTGTGGCGGCGCTTTCCGCTCAGCCCGCTGCTGTGCTGCCTGCTGGCCGCGCACGCACTGATCCTGATCGTCGGCGGGCACTACACCTACGCCGAGGTCCCTCTGGGCCACTGGCTCCAGGACGTGCTGGACCTGTCCCGCAATCCTTACGACCGGATCGGACACCTGGTACAGGGCTTCGTGCCCGCCATCCTGGTCCGCGAACTTCTGGTCCGCACCTCCCCGCTGCGCGGCAGCGCCTGGCTGGCCCCGCTGACGGTGTGCGCATGCCTGGCCTTCAGCGCGTTCTTCGAACTGATCGAGTGGTGGAGCGCGCTGATCGGCGGCGCCGGTGCCGACGCGTTCCTCGCCACCCAGGGGGACCGGTGGGACACCCAGTGGGACATGGCCTGCGCCCTCCTCGGGGCGATCGTCTCGCTGCTGCTCCTCAGCCGCGTCCACGACCGCCAGCTCATCCGCTACGGCACCGGGGAGGAGGGCCGGACCACGCGACCGCGGACGGCCTGATCGTCTTCCGGCCTTCCGCTGTCATACAAGGGGGGCGCGGCGCCGCCCCGCCCCCACACCCCGTCGGAGTTCGTGCGGAGTTCCCGGTGTGAACCGCCCCTCGAAACGCTGGAGTTGTCTCACACCCGGGCGGAGAAGGGGCAGGCCCAGTCCGCCGGCTTACGTCGGCCCGAGTAGCGACGGGCCTCGGAGAGCTGCTCGTACTCCACGAGGTTGGGGTTGATGTTGCCCTGCAGCTCGATGTCCTGCTTGCGGATCTTCTCCTGCAGCCGGTCCCACAGGCCCGCGGCCTTTATCCGGTCGAACTGGGCGTGGGAGTTGAAGGCCAGCATGGGGAAGGGCGGGCGGCGTCCGATGCGGCTGTGTGTTTCGTGCAGTCCGATCACGAAGAAGGGGTGCCCGGCGACGCTGTACGCGAAGGCCCCGGACGACGGATCGTGGTCGTAGCCCTCGGCCCAGGGGTACGTGAGGCTGTCGTAGTCGTGGACCGCCTGCAGCTGCTGCCACAGCAGCGTCTCGAACTCGACTTCCGACACGTTCAGAGGGCCCGAGAAGGTGGCCACGAAGCTGGTGAAGGGCTTGGCGGCCCAGTCCACCGCCTCCACATACGCCTGGAGATCAGCGGCCATCTGCCGGGCCGTCTCGTCATCCCCGAACCACGTGTAGTGGCGATGGACGATGCCGCCCTGTCGCCACGCCGAGCGACCGGCCAGGCAAGGGAAGGCGTCGCCGAGAAGGAACCGTCCGACGTCGGCGGAGGCGTCGACTTCGGTGGCGGCGGTGGCGTCAACCGTCATGTTCGTGACCTTCGGTAAGGGGGGCAACACCCCTGGTGGGGGCCCTGCGGTGGTGGGACCCTGGCAGTCAAGATCGGGCAGGGCCGGTTCGTCAAGACTCGGCCGTATCGCCCCCCTGCGACTGCCTTCACCGACGGCGTCAGCACCGTGTATGCGGTGGTATGACCCGTATCGGGCCGCGACGATGTCTCGGCCGCCGGGCAGTTCGCTCTCACTGCAAGGCTTCTTGTCGATCTTCATCGTCTCAGAAGCCCGGACACCTGATCGCCAGGGTGGGCCGTGGCGGCGCCGCGCCTGCGCCGCCGGCCCCCTCGCCGGAACCCTCTCCGGGATCTTCCCCGCCGGGCCGCCCCTCGGCGCCCGGTCTCCCGACGGGCGCCACGGGAACGGGATCCCGGTCAGGCCCGGGCGGGAGCGGCCTCCTCAGGGGCGTCGGCGGCCTGGGCCGCGCGGCCCTCGGCACCGGCCTCGGCAGCGGCTCCGGGGAGGGAGTAGAAGACGCTCCTTCCCTGCTTGCTGCGGTGTGCCAGCCCCTTGGCGACGAGTGAGGTCTCCAGGGTGTTGCGCACGGCGGTCTCCGGTGCCGTGTGGTCCGGATGCTCCTGCGCCAGCAGCTTGGTCAGCTCCGTCACCGTGCGCGGCTGCCCGTCGAGCAGGGCGAGAACGCGGTCGGCGCGGGTGGCGTTCCGCTGCCGGGCCTTCCCCCGGGCCGGTGCGGACTTGCGTGCCTTCTTTGTGCTCCCCGCCGCCTTGGCCGGGGCCTTCTTCGCCGGCTTGGCCTTCGGCGCGGCAGGCTTGCCGCGCCGCGCCGCGGGCACGGTCACCGGTTTTGGCACCGCGGTGACGGCCTCCGAGGACTGTGGGGCAACGGCTTCTTCCCGGGACGCCGTGCCGAGATGCTGCTGGAGGTCTTCCAGCTTCGCCCGGAGTTTCTGCAGTTCGTCGATCTCCTTCGCGATGCTCTTCAGCTTGGCAGCCACCTGCACAGCGAAATCCGCGTCTGACATGAAACAGCCTGCTCTCTCTTGCCTGATCGGTCTGCGGTTGGCTGGATGTTACTCATCCCGCTCCGCAATTAACCCGGTGCGGTTCCGTTTTATCGCCACACACAGGGCATCGGTGGTCGGCTCCGCCGCCGAACAAGCTCACCAACATGGGGTGTTCGGATGCTGCCCAACCCTTTGCCGCCAGTCAAGAAAGGGGACTTGAATGAGCCATACGGGCCTGGAACGCGTTCCCACGTACTCTCCGCAGGGGGCGTGAACTCCGTCCGGCTGTCACTCCTTTGAGTCTTTCCTCCGGTGGACGGTTGCGCTTTCCTCATGCGCGTGGACGACTTCTGTCGTATCGGCGCCGGGTGACCGCCGGTGGTGACCCGAGTCCGAGGCGGCGGCCGGGCGCCTGCCGCCGACGATGCGCCAGCCCCGGCCCATGAAGGTGAGCCGCCGGGGGTGCGCCACTGCTTCGCTCGTGACCCTGCCTCCGCTCACCCTGCGCACCCCTCGGATGGCCCGGTACCACGTGCGCCGCACCGGGACCGGTTGTAGGACGGAGGCGACGGGTGTGGCAGACGGCGGGTGTGGCGGTGGGAGGAGTGGCGCGGGATGAAAATCGTCGTTGATCTCAACCGGTGCCAGGGCTATGCGCAGTGCGCTTTCCTCGCTCCCCGCATGTTCACGATGCATGGCGAGGAGGCCCTGTTGTACACCCCGGCCGTCCCGGACGACCAGCGGGAACATGTTCTCCGGGCCGCGGCGGCGTGTCCGGTGCAGGCGATCGTCGTGGGCGAGGAGGCGGGCCCCGGTGCAGGGTGAACCACGCGACGGCCGCATCGTTGTCGTCGGCGCCTCGCTCGCGGGTCTGCGGGCCGCCGAGACGCTGCGCGACGAGGGGTTCGCCGGCTCGCTGACTCTGATCGGCGACGAACCGCACCCCCCGTACGACAGGCCGCCGTTGTCCAAGCAGGTGCTGCTCGGAAGGGTGCCGGCCGACACCACCGGGCTGCCCCGGCGCCGTGACGTGGACGCGCACTGGAAACTCGGCGTACGTGCCACCGGCCTCGATCCGATCGGGAAAAAGGTACTCCTCGCCGACGGCGAAGAGGTGCCCTTCGACCGGCTGCTGATCGCCACCGGGACCCGGGCCCGCCCCTGGCCCCACCCGGCCGAGGCCGCCATGGGCGGGGTGTTCACCCTGCGCACCGGCGAGGACGCGGCCCGCCTTGTGGAGCACCTTGACGCCGGACCGGAGCGCGTCCTGGTCATCGGAGCCGGGTTCACCGGTTCGGAGATCGCCTCCGCCTGCCGGGAGCGCGGTCTTGCCGTGACGGTCGCGGAGCGGGGCCCGGCGCCGCTGGTCGGTGCGCTCGGCGGAACACTGGGTGCGCTTGCCGCGAAGCTGCAGCGTGCCCACGGTGTCGATCTGCGCTGCGGGGTGACGGTCACCGCGCTGGAGGGCAACGGCCGGCTCACCGGCGCACGGTTCTCCGACGGCACGAGGATCGACGCCGATGTCGCCGTGGTGGCCCTCGGTGCGGTCCGCAACACCGAGTGGCTGGCCGAGTCGGGACTCGCCGCGGGCCCACGGGGCGTGACCTGCGATGCGGGCTGCCGCGCCTTCGACATGTACGGGATCGTCACCGACGACGTCTTCGCCGCCGGTGACGTGGCCCGCTTCCCGCATCCGCTCTTCGAGTACCAGCTGCTCTCGCTGGAGCACTGGGGCAACGCGGTGGCCCAGGCGGAGGTCGCGGCCCACAACATGGTCAATCCCGGGCCACGCAGGCGCCCTCATCTGACGGTTCCGGCGTTCTGGTCCAGCCAGTTCGGACTCAACATCAAGTCGGTCGGCGTACCCACCTTCTCCGACCAGGTGGTCATCGCCCAGGGGTCGCTCAAGGAAGCCCGGCTGGTTGCCGTCTACGGCTACCGGGGACGCGTCACCGCGGCGGTGAGCGTGAACCAGGCCAAGTCGCTGGAGTACTACCAGCGGCTGATCGAGACGGCAGCGCCGTTCCCGCCCGCGCCGGGAGCCGCCGACCGGCTCGACACCCGGGCACCGGTCCCCTCGGACGTGCCGGACCCGAAGTTGCTGTCGCACGGCCCGACCGTCGCGCTCACCGGCCATCTGCCGGACCGGCGCCTGATCCTGGTGCAACCGGCCCGCTGAGACCGCCACTCCCTAGCGATGAGGAGCGCCGCGCATGGCTGCGGACACCCTGTTCCACCGGATCACCGACTACGCCCACCGCGCCGACCCCTACCCGCTGTACGCCGAGCTCCGCGAGGCGGGGGTGGCACGGCAGGACGACGGCAGCTACCTCGTCGGGACCTACCACGAGATCGAAGCCCTGCTGCACGACCCGCGGATCAGTTCGGACCGTCGCAAGCGCACTGTCCCGGACGAGGCCGCCATCGCCGAGGAAGGGCTCTCACCGGCCTTCATCGGACTCGACGACCCCGAGCACCACCGGCTGCGGAGCCTTGCGATGCGCTCCTTCGGCCCGCCGCACACGCCGGACCGGATCGCCGGTATGCACGACGACATCACCCGGATCGTCAAGGACCTCATCGGCAACTTCGCGGGCAAGGAGCGGATCGATGTCGTCGACGACTTCGCCTACCCGCTGCCCGTCACCGTGATCTGCCGTCTCCTGGGTGTGCCCCTC
This sequence comes from Streptomyces sp. NPDC047049, assembly GCF_040643995.1. NCBI lineage: Bacteria > Bacillati > Actinomycetota > Actinomycetes > Kitasatosporales > Streptomycetaceae > Streptomyces > Streptomyces sp. NPDC047049. The sequence goes on from NZ_JBEYVM010000005.1 coordinate 286,502, forward strand.
GAGGACGAGCCACAGTTCCGCCAGTGGTCGGACGCCATCGTCGCCGGCATCGATCCGACCCCGGGGGAGGACCCCGAGGAGCGGCCGCGGGCCGCCGTGGAGGCCCGGAAGACGATGGGCCTCTACCTCGGTGAGCTCGCCGACAAGCGCCGTTCCCATCCGTCCGACGACATGCTCTCCGCGTTCGCCGGCGACAGCCCCGACGGGCAGCTGACGCCGCTCGAAATCATGACCACGTCCGTGCTGCTGCTGATCGCCGGTCACGAGACCACCGTCAACCTGATCACCAACGGCGTCCTCACCCTGCTGCGCCACCCCGACCAGCTGGCACGCCTCCGCGGCGAACCCGCGCTGATGCCCCGGGCGGTGGAGGAACTGCTGCGCTACGAACCCCCCGTCCAGATGCTCCCGCAGCGCACACCGCTGGCCGATATCGAGGTCGCGGGCGTCACCGTCCCCAAGGGCGCGCCCCTCATCCTGATGCTGGCGTCCGGCAACCGCGACCCCCGGCGGTTCCACGACCCCGACCGCTTCGACCCGACCCGCGACGACAACCAGCATCTCGGCTTCGGCAGCGGTATCCACAGCTGCTTCGGCGCGCCGCTCGCCCGTCTGGAAGCCGAGATCGCCCTGAACGAGCTGATCCAGCACCTCGACGACCCCCGTCTGGTCGAGGACCCGCCTCCCTACCGCCGCAGCCCCGTCCTGCGCGGTCCCCGGCACCTGCTCGTCGAGTACCGCCGGACCGCTGCCCGAGGGGGCCGGTAGCGCGGGTGCCACGAGGCGATGTCCGGCCAGTCGGTACGGACAGGGACTGCGGCGCCCGCAAGGTGACGAGGCGTAGGTTTCGCCCGTCCGGGTCGACCGTGGGGGAGACGTGCCACGGCCGCCGCCGCTCCCACCGGTCATGCGCCGGGGCGTCTAGGGTGCGCTCAGGCCCCGGGCGGCAGGAGGACCACCGGGCCCGTCCGGAATGGAGCGCAACGTGGCCTTCTCTTCCCTGGTCCGGAAAGGGACCCGGACCGTCCCCCTGCTGCTGGCGACTGTGGGTATCGGTGTCGCCGTCGTCGTGGGCATGGCGGATGCCGGGCCTACGGCACCGGCCGGGCCTGCCGCCCCGCGCAACCCCTTCCTTGCCGAAGTCGCCACGCAGATCGACCTGCCGGCGCGGGCCTGGACGGCGTCGGGCACCCACACGGCCAGGGGATATACGACGGAGGCAGCCGAGACCATCAGCGTCGAGGGCATGAAGGCCGACTGCGACAACATCAACCTGAACAAGAAGCTGGCCGCCGACTTCCGCAGCGATGTGTTCGGCCCCGGCGTGAAGGGGTTCTTCTACAAGTGCCGGAGGATCAGCCCGGACACCAACAAGTACTGGTTCACCGTCAGTTCGGCGGACCACGCCCAGATCGACAAGCTCTGCGATCCGCACACCGGGTACCCGGTCGTCCACGACGAGCAGCATGACACCTACTGGATCGACGAGCCGTTCGCCTGCACCCGCAGGGCCGGCCCCTCGTAGGACGGCCCGACCGCCGGTTGTGCCTTATCCGGAGGAAGATCTTTCTCTCCGGGGCACCGCCTTCGCCGTCTCCGGAGACGTCGCGCTCACCGTGATCTTGTGCATCACGGATCTTTCTCTTGATCGTCGAATCCGGTGTTCATGAGAAACTCCCTAACGGTTCATTGCCGTGCCCAAAACCCAGTGATAGCATCCCGAAGATTCCGCGTTCCTGACTAGTCTGCGGAGTCACGGGGGCGAGGGGGAGGGCATAGATCAATGTGGCCCATGTGGCTGATGTGACGAGCAGAAACGGGCGGTTGAAGCCGCGTCGGTGACCCGTGCTTGCCACATTGATGCGCGAATGTGTGAGTGCGGATTCTTGGGGACTTCGAAGGGGTCGGCGAGCCACTTTATTGATTCTGCAGGTGCGACCTGTGCGCGCATCAGGGGGTAGCGAGAGCGCACCGGTCATACCCATACCCTCGATGGTGCATTGATGTGCAAGGCAATAAAGCTGCGCCCTCATGCGCTTCAAGGGCGATGATCACCTGGCACACATGAATTGTTGAATGAATCATGATGAACCAGCACGGAGCGGGGAATGGTTACGCCCTGGGTGTCGAAACGCTCCGGTTTCGAGAGTTGGTCACGGGGGAGGACAGAAAGGCGTGCATCCTGACGAAGGTGTGGTCGACCATGGCCGGCACCGCTCACTGAAATGTCCGATCAGTTTTCCTGAACATGTGCTCCATGCGCCACGCGAAGCATACGAATTACTCCGAGAAGATCAAGGAGAGGTCGCGTATGACCCGACCACGCAGTCCTGGCACGTCATGTCGCCACTTCTCGCACGCAAGGTGTTAACGGACAAGCGGTTCCTCGCCAGAGGGATGAAGCACAAGACCCATCTGGTCCCCGAGGCCGGGCGTGCGGACGTTCACTATGTCGAGAGTTTCCTCTCGCAGTGGCTGGTGTTCTCCGATCCGCCGGTCCAGCAACACGTCCGGACGGCGTTAGCGGCGGCTATGGACAGTCCGTTCATGGCCGAGGTGACTCGCCAGGCCGTAAAGCAGGCAGATGCGGCCGTCGGGTCCGCAGCGGTAGATCCCATCACCGATATGGCGTTGCCCGTGGCCCGTGCGGCAACCCGCACGCTGCTCGGGGCCACGTCCTCTCAGTTGGAAATCATCGAGGGTGTCTCGGACGCCGTGATGGCCTATCTTGCGGTGCCTGGCGCGGATTCCGGCAAAGCCGCATGCGCGGCGGATCAGATTCGACTGCTGGAAGCTCTCGTCGACGATCAGCTTCTGCACGGGGATGACCGGATCGCCGCCGCCCTGCGCGCGCTGCATCAGCAGAAGGTGCTGGATCTGACAGGGGTTTCCGCGACATACACCCAGTTGTTCACCGGCGCGCTGGAGCCCCTGAAGACAGCTCTCGTGTCCTGTCTCGCTCATATCGGTGACCAGGGCTGGTCACCGGCGGATGTCGAAAAGCTCGAACCGGTGGACTGGGCGGACTTCATCGAGACCCAGATGCGTGACGATCCCCCCTTTCATTTCGCGCCGAGGCGTACCACCACGACCGTTGAATTGGGTGGCCGCACCATAGCGGAGGGCGCCAGGGTCGTGGTGAATCTGCTGAAGGCGAACGAAGACTGCCGGCCGAACCGTCACCTTTCCTTCGGGCACGGCCGGCATTACTGCCTCGGCGCCCGACTGGCGCGGGCGGTGCTGCAGTCCTGTCTTCCTGTTCTGGCGCGCAAGGTCGTATCGGACGACGTCGACGTGTTGGGGGTGAGCAAGGCAAAAGCCATGGGGATGACGGTCTACAAGGTGAACGAAATCTGACGTGTTCCCGTGGGCCGTGCGGCCGGCCATACGGGGTCTGACCATGATGGGAGAGTTAATGATCAACCTGGGCTTAGTGGACGTTCTGCGCAGCAGCCGCGTGCCACGTCTCGCCGGCGGCACCCTCGTCGGACGGATCCCGAACGCACTGGCACTCGCGGCGATCCCCATGCAGCTTCGCTACGCGGATCAGAGCTGGCTCACGGTCGGCGCCGCTGCCGCCGTATATTCGCTCCTGTCCGCTGCCGGGTCACCCATCTGGGGACGTATGGTCGACCGCGGTCGCGCGCGATTCGCCATCTGGCTGACAGCGATTGTCAGCGGATTCGGCTTCCTGGGTTTTGCCGCGTCGGGCCACTCGATGGTGGTCGCCTTCGTTGCGCTTGGCGTCGCCGGCGTCTTCAATCCCCCGTTCGAACCGTATCTCAGGTCTGCCTGGCCTCGCATAGTCCGAGGCCCGCTGTTGATGAAGGCGTATGCCTTTGACTCCGCGTCACAGGAACTTCTCTTTATCGTGGCGCCGTTGGTGGCCACCGCAAGTGCGATCGTTCTGAACCCTACTCTTGCGTCCTACCTCTGCATGGCTTTCCTGTTGCTGGGTGCCTGGATGATCGAGGTGATGCCGGCGGCCGACGCCGAAGACCGGGTCGAGCACATGGGATTCCGGAGGGTCATCGGCCCGCTGTTCTTCGGTGCGTTCCGGCTTCTGATGTGCTGTGCCGCGATGATCGGGGTCACGATCGGCGCCATGGCGATTCTGGGCGGTCGGCTGACCGAGTCGCACACGTCCGTGGGAGGCGTGGGGATCCTGTTGTCCCTGCACGGCTGTGGCGCATTCATCGGTGCCCTCACCTTGAGCGGTGGCGACACCGAGAAGATCGGAAATCTCACCAAGAGGCTGATCGCCGTCCTTGTCGCGTTCTCGGCATCCTGGGCGCTGGCCGCACCGTTCTTCCCGGTACTCGTACAGGAATCCTCCTTCTTCTTCGCCGGTTTCTTCATGGGTCCGGCCCTGACCTGGACCTTCGCTTTGGTGAACGCGTCAATTCCCAAGGGTGAGATCTCCGAGGCATTTTCCTGGCTCGGCGGCATCATCGTCGTGGGCTCGTCGGGCGGCTCCTTTTTGGCGGGCACGCTGGGCTCGTGGTCCGGGCAGTCGGCAGTGGTGGCGATGATGGTCGCCGCGTCGGTACTGGCGGTGGGCGCCGCGGCCACCCTCAATCTGCGCCCGGCTCGTACATCTGCCGGACGGGAGGCGAGCCCGTCGGATAGCGTGACCCTTTCATCAGGCTGAGCCGGAAGGAAATCCATGCACGCGCGGAAAGGTGGTGCCGACCAGGTGCCGCAGCTGGACCAGGGGATACCGTTCGTCTTCGACGTCGACGGCACCACCTGTTTCAACGGGACGCAGATGCCGGCCGAGATCGTTGCGGCGATCATGCGGTGCCGGGCCGGACACCCCATCCTGTTCGCCTCGGCCCGCCCGATTCGCGACCTCATTCCGGTGCTCCCCACCGAGCTGGCCGATGTCCCGCTGATCGGTGGCAATGGCGCGTTCACCCGGTCCGACGGGCATATCGAGGTGACGAAGTTCAGCGACAGCCTCCGGTGTTCGATCAATGACATCATCGACCGGTACGAACTCGAATACCTTATCGACAGTTCCTGGGACTACAGTTTCCACGTCACCCAGGAACGAGAGATCCTTGAGCGTGTCGATCAGGCCGGCCTGGCGAAACGTGTGGCCCGGGAAGAGTTGCCCGAATACGCCAAGGTCGTGCTGTTCGGCGCCGGAGACGTCGCGCTGACGGAGCTGACCAAGCTCGGTGTGACGATCAATATCCACCAGTCCGAGGATCTGGTGGACCTTTCCCCCAAGGCGGTTGACAAGGCGACGGCCCTCCTCGCGCTGAACATTCCCTCCGGGGAATATGTCGCCTTCGGTAATGACCAGAACGATCTGCGTATGTTCGAGAACGCCGCATACGCGGTATGCGTCGGCACCTCGGAGGTCGGAAAGCTCGCGGACCGGGTCATCACGCGAGCCGAAGTCGGCACGGTCATCGACGCACTGTCGAGCAACATCCCGGCAGAGGTCGTCAGTTGACGGCCCTTGAGAACTCTTGAAGACTCCGTAGCCGCGTGCCCGGCACGCGGCTACCACCGTTGAGCCGGCGGCGGCGCGCCCCGAAGAGCGGTAAGTGCCCTTCGGCGGCAACGGGCGTCATGGCGTCGGCAGTCCGGGGCCCGAGCAGTGCACATCGGCCGGTGGCACGGTTCCGTCGACCAGATAGGCCGCGGCGGCGGCGTCCACACAGCGGTTGCCCCGGCTGGCGAACACCCCGTGCGAGTAGTCGTTGTGCAGGGAGACCAGGCGCGAGCCGGGCAGTCGCCGCTGCATCTCCCGGGCGCCGCGCACGGGGGTGACAGGGTCGTGGGTGGAGGCGATCAGCAGGACGGGCGGGGCATCGGGGCTGCCGAGCTGCGTACGGTGCGCGGGCCGGTGGTGCCAGTAGGCGCACACCGAGGCTTCCAGCCCGGTGAGTACCGGCTGCGGGTCGAGCCGCAGCAACTGCCGGATGCCGGCCGTGACGCGGGCCGGTGTGGGAGCCGGGCCGTCCGCGCACTTGACCGTGCGGTTGGCGGCTTCGTAGGTCCGTGAGGCGGCGCCGTCGAAGGGCTCTGCCGGGTGCAGCGGACCGGTGCTCCCGTTGCGCAGAGAGGTCGCCAGCCCGTCGGCGAGGCCCGGCCAGCGTTCGGTACGGCCCAGCGCCCGGTACACCGTGCGGTCGAACTCCGCCGCCCCGAAGCCGTCCACGGGGCGCTTCGAGAGCCGGTCACGCACCCGCTGGTACGCGGCGCGTACCGACGCGGCCTCGGTCCCGAGCCCGAAGCGCTGCTCGTGCCGGGCGGTCCAGGCGAAGAACACCGCCCGCTGGCGCACCAGAGCCCGGCTCTGCACCAGGTCGAAGTCGAACCAGTCCCGCGGTCCGACGACGCTGTCCAGCACCATCCGGCCGATCCGGTGCGGGAAGCGGGCGGCGTAGGCCGCGCCGAGATAGCTGCCGTACGAGACGCCGAGGAAGCCGATCCGGGGTTCGCCGAGCGCTGCCCGCAGGGCATCCATGTCGCCGGCGGTCTCGGTGGTCGACAGATGCGGCAGGGCGTCCTGCACGCCGTGGGCGCAGTCGTCCGCGGTCCGCCGCAGGGTGTGGAGGTAGGCCTGCTCGGCCGCCCGGCCCACCGGGACGGGGTCCGGCCCGGGGCTGTCGAAGAGGCCGCCCATCGGCCCGCAGTCCGCGGGCGCGCTCGCGCCGGTGCCGCGCGGGTCAAAACCGATCACGTCGTACGCACGCCGCACCCGCTCCGGCAGTTTGGCGCGCTTGGTGACGGCGTAGGACAGGCCGGGACCGCCGGGACCGCCCGGATTGACCAGCAGCACGCCGCGCCGCTCGGACGCCGGTCCCGTGGCACGGACGCGGGAGACCGCGATGCGGAGGTGCTTGCCGTCCGGGCGGCTCCGGTCCAGCGGCACGCTCAGCCGGCCGCATTCGACGCGGGCGGGTGCGGGCGGAGCCGGCACGGAATCCGGACAGGCGCCGAAGTGGAGTGCGGATGCCGGGGGAGTGGCGTGTACGGGGGCCGCGGGGAGCAGGGCGGCGGTGGCCGTCAGGGCGCAGAGCAGCCCGGTGCGGCGTACGGCAGGTATCACGGATCTCGCCTTCGGGGACGCGGCGGAGGGTGCCGCTGAACGTGGTGGCAATGAAAATGATTATCGTTTACAGTGTGAGCCGGTCAAGCCCGGCGACCCCTGTCACGGCGCCGACGCCCCGTCAAAAGCCGCCGCCACCATGCGCGGACAACGCCTGCGAAGAAGGGAAAACGTGGCTCATCTGCTGATGGTCGAGAGCTGGGTCGGAGCGATGAGCAGGCTGCTCCCACGCGCGATCCGCGAGGGCGGACACGAGTTCACCTTCCTCACCCGCGACCTGCACCACTACCTGCGCACCGCACCCGAGGGCACCGCCCACCCCCTGCTGGGCGCCCGCCATGTGCTGACCGCCGACACCAATGACCGCGCCACACTGCTGCCGTACGTGGCGCGGCTGCACTCCGCGCTCGGCTTCGACGGGGTGCTCACCTCCTGCGACTACTACCTCCCGACGGTCGCGCGGATCGCCGCCCGTCTCCGTCTTCCCGGCCCGTCGCCCGAGGCGGTCGACAGCGCCTGCCGCAAGGACGCCACCCGGCAGCTGCTCGCCGCCGCAGGGGTGCCAGGACCGCGCTTCGCGGTCTGCGCGGACCGCTCCGAAGCCGCCGCCGCGGCCGCGGAGATCGGGTATCCGCTGGTGCTGAAGCCGGTGGACCTGTGCGCGGGGATGTTCGTACGACGCGTCGACGACGAAGCGGAGCTGACCCGTGCCTACCGTGCGCTCGACGGCTTCCCCGTCAACGCCCGCGGTCAGCGCCGGGCGCCCCTGGTCCTCCTCGAAGAACTGCTCCACGGCCCTGAAGTCAGCGTCGAGACCGTGACGTTCGACGGCAGCACCCAGGTGATCGGGGTGACCGACAAGAGCATCGGCGGGGCGCCGGCCTTCATCGAGACCGGCCATATGTTCCCCGCGGAACTGCCGGCCGGCGATGCGGCGGCCGCGCGGGAGCTGGCCGTCCGGGCGATCGACGCACTCGGACTCGACGGCGTCGTGGCGCACACCGAGATCAAGCTGACACCGGACGGACCGCGCCTGGTCGAGGTCAACCCCCGGCCGGCGGGCAACCGCATCACCGAACTGATCCGCCATGTCACCGGCATCGACGCCGCGGCGGCCTGTGTGGACGTGGCCCGGGGACAGCGGCCCGATCTGCGTACCCGGGAGACCGGACTGCGCAGCGCCGCCATCGGCTTCCTGGTGCCGCGGACCGCGGGCGTACTGGAGGGAATCGACGGCGGTGACCGCGTGGCAACGGCGCCGGGAGTGCTCGAACTCCAGCTCGCCGAGCCCGGAACGGCGGTCAAGGAAGCCGGCAGCAACAACGCGTACCTGGGACACGTCATGGCCGGCGACGCCGACGGCCCGGCCGCGCGCCGGCGCGTCGAAGCGCTGCTGGCAGAGCTGCGGGTGCGGGTGGTGAACCGATGAACCAGGTGGATACCCGCACCCTCGCACCCCGGACCCCGGCCGCTTCGTACGACGGCCTCGCCCCCCACGCCCCGGCCGCGTCGTACGACGATCTCGTGGCCCGTGTCCTCGGTGGCGAGTTCGGGCCGGACCCGCGTACCCAGCGGATCGCCGTCGCCTTCAGCACCCGTCAGGCCGTCCGCCACGAGGGCCGCGGCGGTGGCTACCGCAACGAAGTGCTGAGCCTGCGCCTCGAATCGGCGGTCGGCTCCTGCGCGGTGGAGCCCGGCGAGATGCCGGACGCCGCCATCGACGACTGCGTCGGCGCGGACCTCGCCCGCCTCCTGGAGCACGAGCTGCGCCCGGTGCGGGTGGCCGCCCTCGACGCGTATCTGATGCGGGTACGTCCGCACACGCCCGCGAACGGCGCCCGGCCCTGGTCGCTGCCCGCCGGGTCGTCGCTGCGGAAGTCGCGGGCCAGGGCGCGGGCCGTCACCGGACTGGTCGACGCCGCGCCCGGCGCCCGGGTGCTCGTCGTGGGGGTGGTCAACTCGCTGCTGGAGGCGCTGCGGGAGCGCGGTCTGTCGTACGTGCCGTGCGACCTCAAGGGCGGCACGACGGAGTGGGGCGAGCCCGTACGCACCGATGCGCTCGCCGAGTTGGGGGGCTGCGACGCGGTCCTCGCCTCCGGGATGACGCTCGGCAACGGCAGCTTCGAGCCGCTGCGGGAACATGCCCAGCGCCACGGCAAGCCCCTGGTGATGTTCGCCCAGACCGGCAGCGCGGTACTGCCGCGGTTCCTCGGCTCAGGGGTGAGCGCGGTGTGCGCGGAGCCGTACCCGTTCTTCTGGCTCGACGGCGGACCCGGCACCGTCCACCGCTACCGCACCGCGGAACCCGGAGCCGCCCGATGACCACCGCCCTCGTCCGCCCCACCGGAAACCGGGAACTCCTCGGTCTGCTCGGCCGTACCCCGCTCGCGCGCGTCACCACCGATCTGCCCTGCCCGCACCCCGGCTTCTGGGCCAAGCTCGAAGGGCTCGGCGCGGGCGGCATGAAGGCACGGGCCGCCGTCTCCATGCTGCTCGGCGCCGAAGAACGCGGCGAACTGCGCCCCGGCGCCCCCGTCGTCGAGTCCACCTCCGGCACCCTCGGCATCGGCCTGGCCTTCGCGGGACAGGCACTCGGCCACCCGGTCGTGCTGGTCGGCGACGCCGAACTGGAGCCCTCGATGCGCCGCCTGCTGCGGACCTACGGCGTCCGGCTCGAACTGGCCGACCGGCCCGCGGCCGAGGGCGGCTGGCAGGCCGCCCGGCTCGCCCGGCTGCGGCAGCTCCTCGCCGAACTGCCCGGCGCGTACTGGCCCGACCAGTACAACAACCCCGACAACGTGGCCGGCTACGGCTCCCTCGCCGCCGAGATGGCAGCACAGCTCGACCACCTCGACGTCCTGGTGTGCAGCGTCGGCACCGGCGGCCACAGCGCCGGAGTCGTCGCCCCGCTGCGCCGGCACTGGCCGCGGCTACGCCTGATCGGGGTGGACGCCACCGGATCGACGATCTTCGGCCAGCCCGCCAGGGCCCGGCTGATGCGGGGACTGGGCAGCAGCATCCACCCGCGCAATGTCGCCTACGACGCCTTCGACGAGGTGCACTGGGTCGGCCCGGCCGAATCCGCCGACGCCTGCCGCCGCCTCGCCGCCGGCAATTTCGTCAGCGGCGGCTGGAGCACCGGCGCGGTCGCACTCGTCGCCGCGTGGGCCGCCCGCGTCCATCCCGGAGCCGAGGTCGCCACGGTCTTCCCCGACGGACCCCAGCGCTACCTGAGCAGCGTCTACGACGACGACTTCGCCACCGCCCACGGCCTGGACCTGACCCGTGCCGCCACCCGGCCGGTCGAGATTCCGCACCCACAGGCGGCGGAGGCGACCGGATGGACCCGCTGCCGTACGGTCACCGACCCGCTCGCACCCTGCGCCGCGGACGGCGACCGCCGCCCTCCCTCACCGGCCCTCCCGTCCCCCGCCCCGCTGGACCCGCTCCCCGCGGGATCCGGCCCGCACCCCGCCCGTGCGCCCGCCGCCGGACCGTCCCGCTCCGCCCGCCGCACCACCCGGAAAGAATCCCCGTGAAGGCCAGTCAGCGCACCGTACGACTCGAACTCACCGCACCACTGCGGATATCCCGCTCCACCATGGCGGCCCGCGACGCCGTGTGGCTCACCGTCGAACACCACGGCCACCACGGCTACGGCGAGGCCGTGACCAGCACCTACTACGGGCTGGACGCCGCCACCCTCGCCCGGCTGCTGAACGGGGCCGCACGGGAACTCGCCCGCTGGGCCGACCCCGAGAGCGCACTCGCCGCCCTGCGCGCCGGCGAACTGCCCGCACCCGGCACGCCCGCGGCGGTGACGGCGGCCGTGGAGTCCGCCCTGCTCGACCTCGTCGGCAAGCGCGCCGGCGTTCCCGTGTACCGGCTGCTCGGGAGCACCGGGGCGCCGCGTGCCGCCACCGCCCGGACGATCGGCATCACCTCGCCGGGGGCGGCCGCGGAGCAGGCGGGCCGGCTGGCCCGGCAGGGCTTCTCCGTCCTCAAGGTCAAGGCCGGTGTCCCGGATCCGGAGGACGACCTCGACCGGGTACGGGCCGTCCGCCGTGCCGCGCCGGACGCGCGGCTGTTGCTCGACCCCAACGGCGGCTGGACCCCGGCCCTGGCCCAAGCCCTGCTGCCCCGCTACGCGGACCTCGGCGTCGAAGCGGTGGAGCAGCCGGTCGCCCCCGGCGACCCCGAGACGCTGGCCCGGCTGGCCGAACGCTCACCGCTGCCGGTCATCGCCGACGAGGACGCGGTCGGTGCCGAGGACGCCCGGCGGCTGGCCGGCCGGGTGCACGGCCTCAATGTCAAGCTCGCCAAATGCGGCGGTGTCACCGCGGCGCTGCGCATCGCCGACCTGATCGCTGGCAGCGGCACCGCGCTGATGCTCGGCTGTCTCACCGCCAGCACCCTCGGCCTCGCCCCCGCCGTCCACCTCGCCGGCCGCGCCCGCTGGACCGACCTCGACGGCCACCTGCTGCTCGCCCACGACCCCTGGACCGGCATCGGCGGCACCGACGGCACGGTGGGCGCCGGCGGGCAGCCGGGCCTCGGCGTACGGCCGGCGCGCGGCGGGCCACCGCCGGCCGGGACGGCAGCGGACCCGGTCCGCGGTGTGGAGGCACCGCGGTGAAGATCTGGCACGAGATGCGCCGCTTTCCGTTGGCGATCCGGCTGCTGCTGCTCAACCAGCTCGGCGTCAATACCGGCTTCTACCTGCTCATCCCGTACCTCGCCGTGCATCTGGGGGAGGACCTGGGGATGTCCGCCGCGGTCGTCGGCATCGTCCTCGGCGTCCGCAACCTGAGTCAGCAGGGGCTGTTCCTCATCGGTGGCTCGGCCGCCGACCGGCTGGGGGCGCGGGGGGTCATCATCGCCGGCTGCGCGCTGCGGACCGTCGGCTTCGGGCTCTTCGCGCTCGGCGACGGCCTGGCCGTACTCCTCGCCGCGTCCGTCCTCAGCGGACTCGCCGGGGCACTGTTCAACCCCGCGGTCCGCGCCTATCTCGCCCAGGAGGCGGGCGACCGCAAGGCCGAGGCCTTCGCCCTCTTCAACGTCTTCGCGACCACCGGGGCGCTGGTGGGGCCGCTGCTCGGCAGCGCTCTGCTGCTCGTCGACTTCCGGGCCTCCGCGCTCACCGCCGCCGCCCTCTTCGCGCTGCTCACCGTCGCCCAGGCCGTCGTACTGCCCGCCCGCACGGTCGCCACGGCCACGAGCAGCGTCCTCGGCGACTGGCGCGAAGTGCTCGGCAACCGCGCCTTCGCGGCCTTCGCCCTGGCCATGGTCGGCATGTTCACCCTGCAGAACCAGCTGTACCTGCTGCTGCCCGACGGCGCGCGGCGGGCCACCGGCTGGGACGGTGCGGCAGGCCTCGTCTTCCTCGTCGGCACCGTCGCCAATCTCTCGCTGCAGCTGCGGATCACCCGCGCCCTCAAGCGGCGCGGCGACCGGGCACGGTGGATCTGCGTGGGGCTCGCTCTGATGGGACTCGCCTTCGTACCGCCGATGACCGTCGCCGGTCCGGTAGCGCCGCCCGGCGGCCCCGGAGCCGCCGCCCTGCACGCACTGCCCGTACTGGCCGGGGCGCTGCTGCTCTACCTGGGCGTCATGATCGCTCAGCCATTCGTGATGGAACTGATCCCCGCCTTCGGCCGCGCCGAGCTCACCGGCACGTACTTCGGGCTGTTCTACGTGGTCTCGGGCATCGCCGCCGCGGTGGGCAACACCGTCATCGGCTGGGCCATGGATGCCGGGCAGCACACCCGTACGCCGTGGCTGCCCTGGACGTGCGCGCTGGTCTTCGGCCTCGTCTCCGCTGCCGGTGTCGCCTGGCTGCACCGGATGCGGGCCCTGCCGGTGCGTATCACCGAGGAGTTGGCGACGGCCACGACGGCCACGACGGCCACGACGGCCACGAGGGTCACGAAGGCCGCGACGGAGGGAAAGGCGTGAGACCGCACAGGGAGACCCCGTACGCAGCAGCACCTGTGCCGTCCCGGACGCGTCACGCATCGGGCCACGAAAACCTGCTGACCGACAACCCGGAACTCTACGAGGCACGCTTCCCCGACGCCGGCCGCCTGGCCGGCCGCTGGGCCGAGGACTGCCTGCAACGGCACGGCGCGGGAAACCGTGTCCTGGACATCGGCTGCGGCACCGGACGTGACGCCGCACATCTGCATGCGGCGGGGCGCACGGTCGTCGCGGCCGACCTCTCCGCGGCGATGCTCGCGCACGCCCGCACCCACCACCCCGGACCGGACTACCGCCGAGCCGACCTGCGCGACTTCGGCCTCCGCGAACTCGGCCTCCACGAGGATCCCTTCGACGCCGTCGTCTGCCTGGACAGCGCCCTGCTCTACTGCCACACCAACGCCGAACTCGACGGCTTCCTCGCCTCCTGCCGGCGCAGCCTCGCACCCGGTGGCCTGCTGGTGGCCGAGATGCGCAACGGCGCCTACTTCCTCGGCCGCACCGGCCTGCTCGACGCCCCGGCCGTCCACGGCTTCACCTGGCAGGGCACCACCTACACCTCCACCACCACCCTGTCCGTCGACCGCACTGCCCAACTCCTGCGCCGCACCCGCATCTGGACCGCCGACGACGGCTCCCCGCCGTACGAGCAGCGCTCCGCATGGCGGCTGCTCTTCCCCCAGGAACTGCGTCACCTCCTCGCCGCGCACGGCTTCGAAGCCCTCGATCTGTACGACGGGCCGGGGCCGCGGACACAGCCCGCCTGGCAGGAGGGCGACGCTCCGGGCGGATCCGCCGACCGGGACCGGCTGCACCTCGTCGCGCGGCTGACCCGGGGTGACTGACGCCCGCCGCTCTCGCTCACGCCGCCCTCTCCCACGCCTCCGCCCCGCACACAGCAAGGAAACCGCCATGGACGACGGTCCCCTCCACGCCCCCCGCTTTCCCGGCCTGCGCCGCCGCGGCTTCCTCGCCGCCGCCGGACTCGGTGCCGCCGGAGTCGCTGCGCCGGCGCTCGCCGGATGCCACGGCCCCACCGGTGACGGCGCCGACGGCGGCGGCACTCCCCGCCGGGGCGGAAGGCTGCGCGCCGCGTTCGCCGGAGGCGGCGCGAGCGAGACCCTGGACCCGCACCTGGCCAATCTCTTCGCCGACGCCGCGCGCGCCAAGGCACTCTTCGACAAGCTCGCCGACTTCGGAGCCGACCTCTCCGCCGAGCCGCGGCTCGCCGCCTCCTGGGAACCGAACGCCCGACTGGACCGCTGGACGGTGAAGCTGCGCACGGCGTCCTTCCACAACGGCAAGCCGGTCACCGCCCGGGACGTCCTCTACAGCTACCGCCGCATCACCGACCCCCGCAAGGCGTTCCGCGCCAAGGCCTCGCTCGAACCCCTCGACCTCACCGCCAGCCGGGCTCCCGACGCACGGACCGTCGAGTTCGCGCTGAAGCGGCCGACGGCCGAATTCCCCAACCTGCTGGCCGCGTTCGGTGCCTACATCGTCCCCGAGGGCGCGCAGGACTTCGACCGCGCACCGGTCGGCAGCGGCCCCTTCCGCTTCGTCTCCTTCACGCCCGGACGCTCCGCCCTCTTCCGGCGCAACGACGACTACTGGGAGGGCGCGCCCCATCTGGACCAACTGGAGTTCCTGGTCGCCAATGAGGAGTCCGCGCGCCTCAACTCCCTGCTGGGCGGCCAGATCGAGTACGCCCACGAGCTGACGCCGACGACCGCCCGCGCACACGAGGGCAAGGGCCAGATCGAGATCGTACGGCTGCGCAACAGCGCGATGCAGTCCTTCGCGATGAAGACCGACCGGGCCCCGTTCGACGACAAGCGGGTGCGCGAGGCGTTCTTCCTCCTCGCCGACCGCGGGGAACTCGTCGACGGTGCGCTCTCCGGCGCCGGTGTGATCGGCAACGACCTGTTCGGCAAGGGGTACGAGTACTACGCGGACGGCCTGCCGCAGCGCGCACAGGACCTGGACCGGGCCCGCCATCTGCTGAAGCGGGCGGGCGCCGACGGACTGCGGGTCACCCTGGACACCTCCGCCGCCGCGGCCGGCTTCACCGAGGCCGCCGCCATCTTCCGCGACCAGGCCGCCCGGGCCGGAGTACAGGTGAAGGTGGCGATGGGCAGCAAGGACAGCTACTGGCAGGACACCCTCGACTCCGGAACCCTGTGCTGCTACCGCTCCGGAGCGATGCCCATCGAGTCGCACTTCTCCCAGCGGCTGCTGTCCGGTTCCACCACCAACGCCACCCAGTGGCGGCACAAGGACTTCGACGCGCTCTACCAGCAGGCCCAGTCCACCAAGAACCCGCAGGACCGGGCCGCCGTGTACGCGCGCATGCAGCGCCGGCTGCACGCCGAGGGCGGCTTCCTGGTCTGGGGCTTCGCCGACTGGATCCTGGGCACCGCCCGCACGGTCCGCGGAGTGGCGCACACCTCCCCCGCGAACACGCTCGACTGGGCCCGCTTCGACAAGGTGTGGCTCGCATGACCGTTCTGCGGTCGTGGCCGGCACGCCGGCTGCTGCTCGGCGCCGGGCAGACCGCCGCGGTCGTCCTGCTGGTCTTCGCCCTCACCGAGGCGCTGCCCGGCGACGCTGCGGTGGCGCTCGCCGGTGACCAGCCCGACCCCGGGCGGATCGCCGCCATCCGGGAGACCCTGCACCTGGACCGGCCCGCCGCCGAGCGCCTGGGGGAGTGGGCGGCCGGGCTGCTGCAGGGGGACCTCGGCAGTTCGCTGACCTCCGGCCGGCCGGTCAGCTCCGTCATCGGTGACGGCTTCGGGCCGACCCTTCTGCTCGCCGCGCTCACCCTGCTCCTGCTGGTGCCGGCCGCCGGCGGCCTCGGCGTGCTGGCCGCCCGCTACGAGGGACGGCTCGTGGACCGGCTGATCAGCTCGGTGACCCTGGCCGTGTACGCCGTACCGGAGTTCGCCCTCGGGGTGCTGCTGGTCGCGGTCTTCGCACTGCACCTGGGCCTGCTGCCACCGACCGCCGTGGGGTACGACGGTGATCTGCTCAGCCATCCCGCGGCGCTGGTGCTGCCGGTACTTGTCCTGCTGGCCCGCCCGGTGTGCTCGCTGACGCGCCTGGTCCGGGCCGGCATGATCGACGCACTGGCCTCGCCGTACGTCGCCCATGCCCGCCGCTACGGCATCCCCGGCGCGCGCATCCGCTACGCGCACGCCCTGCCCCACGCCCTGGGGCCCGCCGCCCAGCAGCTCGCCCGCACGGTCGACTGGCTGCTGTGCGGTGTCATCGTCGTGGAGGCCCTTTTCGTGATTCCCGGGCTCGGAACCGTTCTGATGAACGCCGTCGCGGAACGCGATGTCCCCGTCCTCCAGGGCCTGGCGGTCGTCTTCGGATGCACCGCGGTCGTCCTCAACCTGGGTGCCGACCTGGTTACTTACCGCTTCGTGCCGCGCACCGGGGAGGCGGCATGAGGATACGGACGACCGGTGGCCGGGGACGCTTCACCTTCGCCCTGCTGATCGTCGCCGCCCCGCTGCTGCTCGCCCTGCTCGGGCCGCTGTTCGCGGGGGAGCCCGGGGCACGGGCCGCGTCGTTCACCGCGGGCGGCGGTCACTGGGCCGGCACCGACTTCGTGGGACGGGACGTCTGGCGGCAGGTGCTGCTCGGTGGCCACCCCGTGGTCCTGACCGCGCTCGCCGCGACCGCGCTGACCTACGCGGTGGCGCTGCCCCTGGGCCTCCTCGGCGCGCTGACCCACCGCCGCTGGCTGGAAGAGCTCGTGATGCGCCCCCTGGACATCCTGCTCGCCGTGCCGTCGCTCCTGGTCATCTTGCTGGTGGCGGCGGTCCTGACGCCCGGTGCCGGCGGGCTCGCCCTCCTGGTGGCGCTGGTCAGCATCCCGGATGCCGCCCGGACCGTCCGGGCGGCCGCCGCCGAGGCGGCCGCTTCGCCCGCGGTCGAGGCGCTGCGCATGCAGGGCGAGACCTGGTGGCGGACCGCCGTGGGCTACGCCGGCCGCTCGGCCCTGCGCACCCTTGCCGCCGATGCCGGAGTACGGCTGACCGGCGTGCTCTATCTGGTGTCCACGGCCGCCTTCCTCGGCGTCGGTGCCGAACCGGACGCCGCCGACTGGGCGGTGATGGTCGACCGCAACCGGACGGGCATGTTCGTCCAGCCCTGGGCCGTCGCGCTGCCCGCCGTGCTGATCATGGCCCTGACCATGGGCACCAACCTGCTCTGCGACGCCGCCCTCGACCGCAGCGGACCACGACAGCGGCGGGGCCGTGCACCGCGGCCGGACCGTGCACCGCGGCCCGGACCGGGCTCCCGGCGGCACCGTGCACCGCGACCCCGCTCAAACCCTGACGCCCTGCCCACCGATGCCTTGGCCCCCGGCCCCCTGCCCACCGATGCCACGGCCGCCGGGCCGGGGCGCAGCGAGAAGAGCCATCCATGAACGCCACCGGCATCGCCCAGGTCCAGGATCTCCGTGTCGAGACCGGCGGCCGGGCCCTTGTCGACGGGGTGAGCCTCCGGGTGCCGCCCGGCCAGGTCACCGCGCTGATCGGTGCCTCCGGCAGCGGCAAGACCACCACCGGCCTCGCCCTGCTCCGCGAGTTTCCGCCCGGCGCCACGGTGACCGGCGAGGTGCGCGTCCCCGAAGGCCTCATCGGCTACGTACCGCAGCACCCCGCCACCGTCCTCAACCCCGCCCGGCCGGTGGCCGCCCTCCTCCGGGACATCGCACGCGGCCGGGTCCGCCACCTGCCCCGCCGCGCCCGCCGCCCCGCCGCCCGGCAGCACCTGCTGCGCGCCCTCGACCAGGCCCGGATCCCCGACGGCGAAGCCCTGCTGCACCGCTTCCCCCACCAGCTCTCCGGCGGCCAACAGCAACGTATCGTCCTCGCCCAGGCTCTCCTGAGCGGTGCCACCACCCTCGTCGCGGACGAACCGACCACCGGCCAGGACGCACTGACGAAGCGGCAGATCGCCGGCCACCTGGCCGCCCTGGCCCGGCAGGGCCTCGCGATCCTGCTCCTGAGCCACGACCTCGACGTCGTCCGTGCCCTGGCCGATGAGATCCACGTCCTGCGGGCCGGCCGCATCGTGGAGTCCGGCCCGCCGGAAGGACTCTGGCGCGCCCCACGGCACCCCTGGACCCGCGAACTCCTCACCGAAGCCGGCTCCGCCGGGCCGTCGGATACCGCGCCCGCCCGGCACAGCGCCACCACCCCGGACGCCGGGGGTACGCGGCACGGCGACTCCCGTCCCGCTCCCGCCGCCCCGGAACCCGTGCTCCAGGTGCGGGCCCTCACCGCTCGCCACGGCAGGTGTCCGGTCCTGCACACCGTCGGTCTCCGCCTCCCGCCGGGCTGCTCGGCCCTCGTGGGCCGCTCGGGCAGCGGGAAGACCACGCTCGCCCGATGCCTTGCCGGCCTCCACCGGACCTACGACGGCGAGGTGCTGCTCGACGGCGCCGCACTGCCCCGCAGCCTCCGCGACCGTACCCGCGAACAACTGGCGGCAGTGCAGTACGTCTTCCAGGACGCACGGGCCGCCTTCGACGAACACCGCCCGGTCCTCGACCAGGTGAGCCGCACCGCCGTACGCCTGCGCCGGGTCCCCGCCCCCGAGGCCCTGGCCGACGCCGAGCACACCCTGAGCACCCTCGGGCTCGCCGGCGACCTGGTACGCCGCAAGCCGCCACAGCTGTCCGGCGGCGAACTCCAGCGCGCCGCCCTGGCCCGCGCACTGCTCGCCCGCCCCAGGGTCCTGATCTGCGACGAAATCACCTCCGGCCTGGACACCGTCGCGCGCCGGAACCTCCGCGCGCTCCTGGACCGGCTCCTGGAGGCCCACCCGGACCTGTCCCTGCTCCTGATCACCCATGACCGCGACACCGCGGCCCTGGCCACCCGCACCGCCGTGCTCGACCGGGGCCGCCTCGTCGAACAGGGCCCGACCGGTCAGCTCCTCGCCGACCCGCAACACCCCCTCACCGCCGCGCTGCTGCAGGCTCCACCAGCCGCAGAGGCAGCGACTTGAGCCCGTTGATGAAGTTCGACACCAGCCGCCGGGGCCGCTCGGCGACCGCCAGGGAGGGCACCAGGCGGGCCGTCTCCTCGTACAGCACCCGCAGTTGCAACCGGGCGAGGTGTGCGCCCAGGCAGATGTGCGGGCCGTCACCGAACGAGACATGGGGGTTGGGGGAGCGGGACAGGTCCAGGAGGTGCGGGGTGGCGAAGGCCCGCTCGTCGTAGTTCGCCGAACCGTGGAAGACGACCACTTTGTCGCCGGCGCGCATCCGCTGCCCGGCCAGCTCGGTGTCGCACACGGCGGTCCGGCGGAAGCTGAGCACCGGCGGATGCCAGCGCAGCAGCTCCTCCACCCCCGTCGCCGTCCCCACCGCACCGGTGCGCAGGCGGCGGTACTCCTCCGGGTGCCGGGCCAGCGCCAGCAGGCCGCCGGGGGCCGCGCTGCGTACGGTGTCGTTGCCCGCGATGGTCAGCAGGAAGAAGAACATGTCCAGCTCGGGCGGGGCCAGTTCGCCGTCCGCTGCCAGCACGGTCATCACGTCGTCGCCCGGATGCCGCCGTTTGTGGGCGGCCAGCTCACGTGCGAAGCCGAACATGTCCTGCAGCATCGCCGGGGACCGCGGGTCGGCGGGGCGGCCGTCCGGGCCCGGGGCGGCCGGGCCCGACTCGTCCGGGTCCTGGTAGCCGATGACGCCCCGGGTCCAGGCCAGGAGCAGTCCGCGTTCAGCGGGCGGCACCCCGAGCAGATCGGCGAGGTTGAGCAGCGCGAAGTCGTCGGTGACATCGGTGACGAGGTCGCGCACCCCGTTCCCCGCACGCGCGGCGTCGACCGCCGAGGTCAGCAGGTCACGGGCCCGCTCGCGGACGGCCGAGCCGAACCGCTCGATGCGACGAGGGGTGAAGGCACGGCTGACCAGGCGCCGCAGCCGCCCGTGGCCGGGGGGATCCTGATTGAGCATCATGCGGCGGATGAACGGCAGATCGGCGGGGTCCGGATCGCGGATCTGGGTGGCTCCCAGATGGGAGGAGAACCTGGCCGCGTCCTTCAGCACCCGTACGACGTCCTCATGGCGCGTGACCGCCCAGAAGCCGGGGCCGGCCGGCCAGCCGAGCACTTCGTGCTCCTCCTGCCAGGCCACCGGATGCCGCTCCCGCAGCAGCCGGTACGCCGCGTGCGGCAGACCGTCGGCGTAGCCGCGCGGGTCGAAGACGTCAGGGATGCCCGGCACGTCCCGCACGTCCGGGACGCCCGGCTGAGCCGCACCACCGGCGGGCACGGTCATCCGCCTTCGGGCCCGTCACCGTTTCCGTTGGCGTTTCCGTCGCCGTCACCGTCGGCGCGCAGGAAGTCCTCCACGGCCCGGATCAGCTCCAGCGGGGTTTCGTCCATGGCGTAGTGCCCTGCCGAGGGCAGTTCGACCAGCCGGCCGTTGGCGTACCAGCGCATCCATGTCGCACGTGCCAGGTCGGCGGTCAGCGCGGGATCCAGCGCCCCGGTCACCGCGAGCGCCGGTACCGTCGAGCCCTCGACCTCGGCAGCGAAGGTCTCCCCTGACCAGGAATCCAGCCAGGACCGGAACGCCTTCGGATCGCTGCGCTCCAGGGACCGCCGCACCATCCGGTCCAGCCACGCGGCGGGGCGCCGCCCGCCGGTGGTGAGATCGATGATGGTCCGCCGGTTCTCCGGGGCGTGCGCCGCCGAGGAGAACAGCTCCCACTGCTGCGGTGGCAGCGGCAGCCCGGAGGCCGGGACCGGCGAGATCCCCACCAGCCTGCGCACCCGGTGCGGAGCCGCGGCCAGTACCCGTTGGACGACGCTGGCACCCATCGAATGCCCGACCACCGAGAAGCGGTCCCAGCCCAGCCGGTCGGCGAGCGCGAGCACATCGGCCCCGCCCTCGCCCGAGGTGTACGCGCCGGCCGCGCCCCTCGCCTCGCCATAGCCACGGAGGTCGACCAGCGCGTACTGGAAGGCGCTCTGATCGAGATCCGGCAGGACCGGGTCGAAGGCGGACCTGTCGGCGAACCAGCCGTGCACGGCGATGACCTTGTGCGATCCCCGTCCGTGCAGGGCATGAGGCAGTACGAAGGAAGCCACGCGCACTCCAGAGGTGTGACGAACCCACAGGCGGCTGCGGGCCGCCGCCGACCACACTGGCCGTACTCTCCGCGCCGTGCAAGAGCGCCACGGCTCCGACACGGCAGACGGGCGGGCGTGTACGGGCGCAGACGTGGTGCGCCGCGGCAGGCGGGAGCCGTTCCGGCCCGGCCGGGGGAGGCCGCCGCGGAAGTCAGCTGCCGGTCAGTTTCTCCTGGAGCCAGTCGAAGACGACCTCGCAGTGCTGCTGCGGGGCCATCGGGGAGCAGTGCAACTGCGCACCGGTGGCCGCGGTGAGCTTCACGTAGTCCTTGGGAGCCCTGAGTTTGTCGAACATCTGGCGCGGCTGTCCCGGGTAGAACTGCTCGAATTCGTAGTCGAGCACCAGCGTGGGCGTCGTGATCCGGCCGACGACGTCGGTGATGTCCAGCGACTTGATGAGGGTGGCGGGGGTGTAGAAGTCGGTGAACATCTTGCCCTTGCGAGCCGCGAGCATCGCCGGCACGGAGAACGGCTCGAAGCGCTTCTTCATCGTGGCGGCCGCGGAGGGCGGCAGGTCCGGGACGACCTCGTTGTTCCAGATGGCGTTGGTCTTCTTCTTGTCCGGGGTGAGAACTTCCCGGATCTCCGGAGGAAAACCCAGCCAGGGCGTGAGCACACCGGGCATCGCCACCAGCGCGGCGAGCCGGTGCTCGAAGGCCGCGGCCCGGGGGGCCAGATTGCCGGCCATGCTCAGCCCGGTCAGGGCGATCTTGCCGCCGTCCACGTCCGAGCGGGCGGTCAGCCAGTCGACGAGCGGGGTGACGACCCTCTCCCAGCGTGGTGTGAAGACCACCTGGTCGACGAAGAGCAACTGGCCCTGTCCGGGACCGTCGTACACCAGGGCGTTCCAGTCGCGCTGCAGAGCGGCCTGGACGCCATAGGTCCACATGTCGACGTTCTGCCCGTCGCTGCCGTTGGTGAGGATCACGGTGGGGCGCCGCTTGCCGGAGCCGTCCGGCCGGAAGAACCACACGGGCAGCGGGGTCTTCCCGTACGGGACGCGGGCCGTCACCGGCGCCGGGTCGCACCGCCGGCAGAACGCGTCCCAGGCGTCGCGCCCCGCCTGGTACAGCTGCTCCTCGCTGCCGGGGGTGTGGGAACCGAGGACGAAGAAGAGCCCCTGGCCGTAGTACTGCGCGGCCCGCAGGTCCCGGAACCGTGTGGTCTGCGCCCCGGGCTCGCTGCCCTGCGGCGGTTCCCTCAGCTGATCGCCGAGCTTCCTGAAGGTCTCGGTGTACGTCTGCGCCGAGAGGCCGGCCTTGTTGATGGTGTTCACGGCGGTCAGTACCTCGCCCACCTCACCGGCCCCGTAGCCGGCCGCCCCGAGCGCAAGGAGCCCGTTGAAGTTGAAGCCGGGGTCCTTGAAGAGCTGCATCACACCGGGCGTGGGATCGCTCGCCGCGGCGTAGGCCCTTGCTGTGCGCCGGGCCTCGGGCGCCGTCGCGGGCGAGGTGCCCGAGGTACTGCACCCGGAGGCCAGTACGGCCCCGGCCCCACCGACGAGCCCGGCCAGCGCGGTGCGGCGGGTGGGGCCGGATGTGTGATCAGCCGATACGTACGTCATGCCGACCGAACGTACGAGCCGCCTGCCCCGGTCCCCCTCTGCGACACCCGTCCTTCCCCCGAACGGCACCTCCTGCACCCGCTTCGGACGCTCCGTCAGCCCGGGGCCTCCCCCGATACCCCTCCGGCGTAAAGTCTTCGTCAACTACCGTGGCGTCGTATCACGTTCACGCGGTGTCCGACTATCGGGTTTCGCTACGCAGGAGAGCGGTGCACGCCTGGGATTCGAAAGCATTGCTCCGCGATGGCCATCGATTGTCGTGGTGGTGGCCGCAATGCCCTTGGCTGGCGGGGTAGTTGGCGTTACCGCTCCGTAAACATCTTGTGATCGACAAATGTGTCGATGACAAGAAGGATGTGTTCGATCCGTACCGACCCCCACTTCAGCTGCACATGGCTGATTCGGTGCGCATGAGGAGAGACATCACCATGGGCCGATATTTGCTGCGCCGATTGGCGAACTACCTGGTCCTGGTCGTCGTCGCCGCGTCCCTGACGTACTTCATGGCCGGGCTCAGCCTCAACCCGCGCGCCAAGTTCGAGGGGCGCAACCCGCCGCTGCCCGAGTCGTCCATCACCAAGACACTCGACGACTACAACATGAACCCGGACACCCCGATCCTGTCCCGGTTCGGACACTGGGCGGAGGGCGTCGTCCACGGTGACCTCGGCAAGACCATCGAAGGTGACGACGTCAACGACGACTTCGGCCGCCGGGTGGGCGTCTCCACCCGGCTCCTGCTGATCGCCACCCTCATCGGTTCCCTCGGCGGTGTCGCGCTCGGCGCCTTCGGCGCCATCCGCCAGTACCGCCTCTTCGACCGGTTCACCACCCTCGCCTCGTTCTTCGTGCTGGCCATGCCGGTGTTCGTGATCGGCGTGGCGCTCAAGATCGGCGCCACCGCGCTCAACGACGGCACGCAGACCATCAAGGTGCTCGGCGAGTACGACCCGCAGTACGCGGGGCAGTGGAACCTCGACGCCCTCGTCAACCGGGGCCAGCACATGCTGCTCCCGGCGCTGACCCTGATCATCCTTCAGGTGGCGCTCTACAGCCGCTACCAGCGCTCCACCATGCTCGACGTCCTCGGCAGCGACTTCCTGCGCACCGCCAGGGCCAAGGGGCTGCGCCGGCGCAAGGCCCTGGTCAAGCACGGCCTGCGGACCGCGATCCTGCCCGTCGTGCCCTTGCTGGTCTACAACATCGTGCTGCTCTTCACCGGAGCGACCTTCACCGAGAAGACCTTCGGCTGGCACGGCATGGGAGAACTCCTCGTCGACTCGATCAACAAACAGGACGTCAACTCCGTCGCCACCGTCGGACTGTTCACGGCCGTCCTGGTGCTGATCGCCGGCGTACTGTCCGATCTGCTGTACGCGGCGCTCGATCCGCGCGTACGGGTCCGCTGATCCCCCAGCTACCGCTGGGAGGTGCTCCCACCCCCAGCCAATGCTGGGAGGCGCACCCGTCGCCGACCGGCCCCCCATCCCCACCGCCCCTCAGGAGAGCGCGCGATGAGCGTCCAGCTGCCCCCCGCGACCGAACCGGCCCCCGGCCCCGTCCCGCCCGGTGAAGCCGGAGACCGCCCCACCAAGGCCCGTACCTCCCGAATGCGGCTGACAGTGCGCCGCTTCGCCCGGAACCGACTGGCACTGCTCGGCCTGGCGCTGCTGGTGCTGCTGTTCGCCGGCGCCTACGGCGGCCCGTTCCTCACCAAGTGGGACTACCAGCAGCACGACTTCATGAACTTCCTCTCCAGCCCCTCCGGGGACCACTGGTGGGGCACCACCCAAGGCGGCGTCGACCTCTTCTCGCTGACCATGCGCGGTCTGCAGAAGTCGCTGATCATCGGCCTCCTGGTCGGTCTCATCTCCACCTTCCTCTCCGCCACCGTCGGCGCCTTCGCCGCGTACTTCGGCGGCTGGACCGACCGGGTGCTGATGTGGATCGTCGACCTGCTGCTGGTGATGCCCTCGTTCCTGATCATCGCCGTGCTCTCGCCCGCGTTCCGCGGCGCCACCTGGCTGGTCTTCGTCTTCCTGCTCGGCGCCTTCAGCTGGATGGTCACCGGGCGGGTCGTACGCTCCATGACCTTCACGCTCAAGGACCGCGAATTCGTCAAGGCCGCCAAGTACATGGGCGTCCCCGCGCCCGTCATCATCTTCCGGCACATCCTGCCCAGCATGGCCTCGATGCTGATCATCGACGTCGTCATCCAGGTCGGCGCCGCGGTCATCGGCGAGAGCAGCCTGTCGTACTTCGGGTTCGGCGTGCAGGCGCCCGATGTCTCCCTCGGCACGGTCATCGCCGACAACACCACCAACGCCTCCACCTACCCGTGGCTGTTCTTCTTCCCGGCCGGCTGCCTGGTGCTGATCGGCGTCTCCATCTCCTTCATCGGCGACGGACTGCGTGACGCGCTCGACCCCAACGCGTCCGGCGCGAAGGCGCGTTCGCCCCGCAAGAAGAAGCAGCCGCGACCGTCCGTCACCAAGACGGTCCCGGCGCAGGCGACGGCTGCCGGCACCCGGCCCGACGAGCCCGAGCAGTCCGCGGGCAGCCAGGGCGCCGCCTCGTGAAGCGCGCCGCACACCCCCAGCACCATCACCCCGCGCACCGCGCGCCCCAGGAAGGACCCCGACGGTGACCGAGACCAGGCCGTCCCAGCCCACCGAGGCCCTTGACGCGGCGCAGCCCGTCCTCGCCGTCAGCGATCTGACGGTCTCCTTCCCGAGCGAGGCGGGCGAGGTGCAGGCCGTACGCGGCGTCTCCTACGCGGTGCGCCCCGGGGAAGTACTCGGCATCGTCGGCGAGTCCGGCTCCGGCAAGTCCGTCTCCTCCATGGCCGTACTCGGACTGCTCCCCGAGAGCGCCGAGGTCGCCGGCTCCGTCAAGCTCGCCGGCCGTGAACTGCTCGGCCTCGGCGATGCCGCCCTCTCGAAGATCCGCGGCAAGGACATCGGGATGGTCTTCCAGGACCCGCTGTCCGCGCTGACCCCCGTCTACTCCGTCGGTGACCAGATCATCGAGGCTCTTCAGGTCCACCAGTCCCTGGACCGGAAGGTCGCCCGCAAACGCGCGATCGACCTCCTCGACGTGGTCGGTATCCCCGACTCCAAGCGCCGGGTGGACGCCTTTCCCCACGAGTTCTCCGGCGGGATGCGGCAGCGCGCGATGATCGCCATGGCCATCGCCAACGACCCCAAGGTCATCATTGCCGACGAGCCCACCACCGCCCTCGATGTGACCATCCAGGCGCAGGTCCTGGAAGTGCTCAAGACCGCCCAGGAAGTCACCGGCGCCGCCATCGTCATGATCACCCATGACCTCGGCGTCATCGCCGGCTTCGCCGACCGGGTGCAGGTGATGTACGCGGGCAAGCCGGTCGAGGCGGGTCCGGTGGACGCGGTCTACTACGGGCCGCGGATGCCGTACACCATCGGCCTGCTCGGCTCCATCCCGCGGCTGGACGAGGCCCGCGCGGAGGGCACCGCACGCCGCGCGCTCACCCCCATCGAGGGCAACCCGCCCAAGATGGTCGACCTGGCGCCCGGCTGCCCCTTCGCCCCGCGCTGCCCCATCGCGATCGACCGCTGCCACACGGTGGAACCGGAGCTGACCCTCGCCGAGGGCGCCGACCATCCCACCGCCTGCCACCGCGCGCACGAGATCGGCGCGGGTCTCGACCGCGACGCCGTCTACCCGGTGCCGGTCCTCCCGGAAGCCGGCGCGGTCGAGCGGCTGCCGCGCGAGGAGCGTCCCACCGTTCTCGCCCTCGACGGACTCGTCAAGCACTTCCCGCTCACCAAGGGCGCGATCGTCAAGCGCACGGTCGGCACCGTACGGGCCGTCGACGGCATCAGCCTGGACATCCGCGAGGGCGAAACGCTGGGCCTGGTCGGCGAGTCCGGCTGCGGCAAGACCACCACCCTGCTGGAGATCCTGGACCTGCCCAGCGGCCAGGCCGGCACCGTCACCGTCTTCGGCAAGGACATCCGCGGCCTCAGCCGGGCGGACCGCAAGGGGCTCCGCCGTGACATGCAGATCGTCTTCCAGGACCCGATGGCGGCGCTCGACGCCCGGATGCCGATCGGCGACATCCTCGCCGAGCCGCTGAAGACCCACGGCTGGGACAAGGACCGCATCGCCGCCCGCATCCCCGAACTCCTCGACATGGTCGGTCTGGAGGCCGAGCACGCCGACCGCTACCCGCAGGAGTTCTCCGGCGGTCAGCGCCAGCGCATCTCCATCGCCCGCGCGCTCGCCCTGGAACCCAAGCTGGTCATCCTCGACGAGCCGGTCTCCGCCCTCGATGTGTCCATCCAGGCGGGTGTCCTCAACCTCCTCGACGAGCTCAAGACCCGCCTCGGGCTCAGCTACCTCTTCGTCGCCCACGACCTGTCCGTCGTCCGGCACATCGCCGACCGCATCGCGGTGATGTACCTCGGCCGGATCGTGGAGCTCGGCGCGGCCGACGACGTCTTCGCCGCGCCCTCCCATCCGTACACCCAGGCGCTGCTGTCCGCGGTGCCGCTGCCCGACCCGCGCAAGGAGCGGGAACGCAGCCGCATCCTGCTCAAAGGCGATCTGCCCAGCCCCGCGGACGTGCCGGCCGGCTGCCGGTTCGCGGGCCGCTGCCCGAAGTACGCCGGGCTCGACGAGAGCGAGCAGACGCGCTGCCGGGACGAGGATCCCGCTGCGGCGGTCCTCGGCACGGACCACACGGCGGCCTGCCATTACGCGGCGCCGCTCGATGTGGTCGAGCCCGCGGCGCAGTGAGACGCCCACCCGACCGCTCCGTACCGCACCGCTCCGCACACCCACACCCGTAGCCGGCACGTTTTCGACAGCTCAGGAAGAGGCATCCGTGAAGGTCTCCCGATATCCCCTCGCGCTCGTCGCGACCCTCGCCGTGTCGTCGCTGGCACTGACCGCCTGCGGCGGCTCGGACGACGACGCGGAGCAGAAGGCTCCGGAGGGAACGACCGCCGTCAACATCAAGGCGACCGACCCCGCGAAGCTCAAGCAGGGCGGAACGATGAACTGGGCGATCCAGACGTTCGCCACCCAGTGGAACATCGTCGAGATCGACGGACTGCAGGGCGGTCCCACCGAGGTGATGAAGGCCCTCATGCCGAGCCTGTGGCACTCGGGCGCGCACGCCGAGCAGACGCCGAACAAGGCGTTCCTGCTGGACGCGGACTCCAAGACGGTCAAGGGCAAGCAGGTGGTCACCTGGCATCTCAACCCCAAGGCCAAGTGGTCCGACGGCACGCCGATCACCTGGAAGGACATCGCCGCCAACACCCGTGCCCTGGACGGTCACGACAAGGCGTTCAAGGTGACCTCCAGCGTCGGCTTCGACCAGGTGGCGGACGTCAAGAAGGGCAAGGACGACTACGAGGCCGTCATGACCTTCGACAAGCCGTTCGCGGACTGGAAGGGCATGTTCAACGCGGCGGCCAACCAGCCGCTGTATCCGGCGAAGTACGTCTCCGACCCGAAGAGCTTCAACACCGCCTACGTCAACAAGATCCCGGTCACCGGTAACGCCTTCAAGGTGGGCAACATCGACAAGTCCGCCAAGACGGTCACGGTGGTGGCCGATCCGAAGTGGTGGGGCGACAAGCCCAAGCTGGACAAGATCGTGTTCCATGCGATGGACCAGGGGTCGATGCCCGGCGCCTTCGCCAACGGCGAGGTCGACTACTTCGACGTCGGCGGCGACGCCTCCGCCTACAAGCAGGTGTCCAAGGTGTCGGCGGGCGAGATCCGTGAGGCGGGCGGTCCCAACTACCGTCAGCTCACCTTCAACGGCAAGAGCGCCAAGCTGAAGGACCCGAAGGTCCGCCAGGCTCTCTTCAAGGCCACCGACCGTGCCACGATCGCCAAGTCGGACCTCAAGGGACTGGGCTGGAAGCCCTCCACCTTGGACAACCACATTCTGATCTCCAACCAGAAGGGGTATCAGGACAACTCGGGCGAGCTCGGAAAGTACGACCCGAAGGCGGCCGGAAAGCTGCTCGACGAGGCCGGCTGGAAGCTCAGTGGCAAGACCCGCAAGAAGGACGGCCAGGAGCTGTCCCTGCGGTTCGTCATCCCCTCCGGCACCCCCGCGGCCACCAACGAGGGGTCGATGCTGACCCAGATGTACCGGCAGATCGGTGTGAAGCTGCAGGTCCAGACGGTGCCGAGCAACGACTTCTTCGACAAGTACATCACCCCGGGTGACTTCGACGTCACGCCCTACACCCTGCTCGGCACCCCGTTCGCCGCGAGCGGTTCCACCAACGTCTACACCGCCAACGGCGGCAACAACTACTCCAAGGTCGGCAGCAAGAAGCTGGACGACCTCCTCAACGCCGCCAGCACCAACGCCGCCGACCCGGCCGGCGCGCTCAAGGCGACCAACCAGGCCGACGCCGAGGCCTGGCAGGTCGCCGGCGTCCTCCCGCTCTACCAGCGCCCCGACATCGCGGCGGTCAACAAGAAGCTCGCCAACATGGGCGCCCTCGGCATGACCGACCCGGTCTACGAGCACATCGGCTTCACCAAGTAGTCCGCTGAGCCGCAGGCAGCCACACGCCGGTGGCCGTACCCGAAGTGTGCGGGTACGGCCACCGGCGTTCGTGCATCGCGGAGTTGACCGCCATGACCGCCATGACCGCCATGACCGCCAGGACCGTCATGACCGACAGGGCTGTCTGCCGGCCAGGTCCTTCACGACCAGCGGACGGGGAGACTCCGCGGACCACGGAGCAACGCGCCCAACCGCCAGGTGAGATCGGCCGGATGGGCGTCCAACGCCAGTTCCGGGCAGCGCTCCAGGAGCGTGCGCACCGCGATCCGCGCCTCCAGCCGGGCGAGCGGGGCTCCGAGGCAGAAGTGGATGCCATGGCCGAAGGCCACATGGCCCCTGGCGTCGCGGGTGATGTCGAAGCGGCCGGGGTCGTCGAACCGCAGGGGGTCGCGTCCCGAGTCGGAGATCACGGGGAGCACCACCTCGCCGCCCCCGGGGACCACCGTGCCCGCGATCTCGGTCGGTTCAACGGTGAAACGGAACGTGGAGGTCTCCAGCGGGCCGTCATAGCGCAGCATCTCCTCGACCGCACCGTCGATCAGGGACGGATCGGCGCGCAGCAAGGCGAGCTGGTCAGGGTGGGTGAGCAGGGCCAGGACCCCGTTGGAGATCAGATTGGCGGTGGTCTCGTAGCCGGCGATCAGCAACAACTGGGCCATGCCGAGGAGTTCGTCCCGGCTGAGCCGGTCGCCGTCCTCGTCGCTCACCGCGATCAGATCGGTGAGCAGATCGTCGCCGGGCCGGGCGCGCTTCGCCGCCACCAGGTCGTCGAGGTAGCCGGCCATGGCCGTCCGGGCTTCCCTGGCCTGCGGCGTCGCGGCACCGGCCATCAAGATGTCGGTCCAGGTGCGGAAGGCCTCCCGCTCCAGGAACGGCACGCCCAGGAGCTCGCAGATGACGGTGACGGGGAGCGGGAAGGACAGCGCCTCGACGAGGTCGCCGCGGCCTTCGGGCCGGGCGAGCATCGCCGTCAGGAGCTCGTCGGTCATCTCCTGGACCCGTGGCGCGAGGGAGGCCACCCGGCGCGCGGTGAACGCACGGGCGACCAGTCCACGGATGCGGGTGTGCTGCGGCGCGTTGGAGCGGAGCATCGACACCCCGATGGACACCGGCTGCAGCGACTGGGCCGACGGGGCGTGCCGCCAATCCTTCGACAGACGGGGGTCGCTGAGGGCCGCGCGCACCTCTTCGTAGCCGACCACCAGCCAGACGACCGTGCCCTCCGGGAGCCGTACGCGATGCACCGGCCCCCGTTCGCGCAGCCGCGCGTACACCTCGTGCGGATGGCGGACGAAGTCCTCCCCTAATGCCGCCAGATCAAGGGTCTCCACCGGTTCCGCTGTCATCTGGCCTCCTGTTCCCGTGACCTGTGCCGCGGTGCATCTGGGCACGGGGGGAACTTTCCGTGACGGCAGCCCGGCAAACCGCCGGCCGTCGCCGGTGCGGCCGTCGCGCCCGGCGGTGGCGCGGCCGGTCGCCGTGCGCCCCGCGACGGTCGGGCTGCCGGACGGACGGTCTGCCCTGGCCACAGCCCGCGCGCCGCCCGCGCTCCGTGCGTGCTCCGTGTGTGCCCCGGCGGCCTGCTGCGCAGGGGGCGGTGGCGGACGGACGGGGTGCATGATGGAGGTAATCGAATACACGCACGTGAAGAGGCGTCATTCGTGAGCGAAGGATTTCTGGAGACCGGTTACGAGAGCGATGAGGCCGCCCCCGAGGGCACCCGGCCCGACCGCGAGGGGCAGGCCGAGGCGTTCGACGCGATCGGCGACCGCTATGACGAGGCCTTCCCGTACAAGAAGGGGCAGCTCGCCGCCGCCGAGTGGCTGATCAGGACACTGCCCGCCGGGGCCCGTGTGCTGGACCTGGGCTGCGGAACCGGCCTCCCGACCGCCCGGCAGCTGGTGGAGGCGGGCTTCGAGGTGGTCGGCGTCGACCTGTCCCGCGGGATGGTGGACCTCGCCCGGGAGTATGTGCCCCGTGCAACGTTCCACCGTCTGGACATCGCCGACCTGGTGCCCGGCGGCCCCCACGACCTGGGGCGCTTCGATGCCGTCGCGGCCTTCTTCTCCCTGCTGATGCTGCCGCGCACCGAGATCCCCCGAGCCCTGCGCACCATCCACGACCTGCTGGTTCCCGGTGGCCTGTGCACCCTCTCGATGGTGGAGGCCGATGTGGACTACTTCACCATCCCGTTCCTCGGCAACACCATCAGGGTGTCCGGCTACCTGCGGGACGACCTCCGCGCGGTCATCGAGGAGGCGGACTTCGAGATCGTCGACGAGTCCTCGTACACCTACGCCCCCGCGGTCTCGGACGTGCCGCCCGAGGAGCAGCTGTTCCTCAACTGCTCGCGACGCGGCTGAGGCCACCGCCCCGCGGTCCCTGACGCCCACCGGACGGACGAGACGAGTAATGGAGCCCCGCACCCCCGACCACGGCCCCGGCCGGCTCCCCGCCGGGACCGAGGGCCGTGGTGCGCCCCAGGACCTGGCAGTGCACAGCACGCCCAGGGAACCGGGCGCCGCTCCGCCGGTCCGGCCGCCTCCCGCAAGCGGACGCCCCGGCAGCGTGCCCCCGAAGAGCCCGGCCGCACCCGGCCGCGGCACCACCCGTCCGGATCCGGCCGCCGCCGAACACCCCGCCCAGGGCGTCCGGGACGCGACCGAGCGCGCACCCGGGACGGCGACCGACCGGCTTCGCTACCTCGAAGCCGCCACGCGGCGGATCGCCCGGGGCCTAGACCAGGACGAAACCCTCCGGGAACTGTGCCGGGCAGCGATCCCCGCCTTCGCCGACGCGGTGCTCGTCCACCTGCGTGATCCCCTTCCGGCCGGGGAGCGGCAGCCGGCCGGCCCGCTCGCCCTGCGGCTGCACAGCATCGCTCAGGGACCGGAGGGCCTGGTCACCGCCGCGCCACCGGGCTCCGGCGACTTCGGCCGGCTCACGGTCACCGGCCGGTTCGCCGAGCTCCTGCGGGCCGGGCGTCCCGCGTTCGGCGACGCCCCGGAGATCGCCCCCGCGCTGACCGAGCTGCTGGAGCCGGTGGCGAGCGGGCCGGCGACACCGCCACCGGGCCGACGGCTGATCGTCGCCCCGCTGTACGGCCGCCGGCACCTCATCGGCACCGTCGCCCTGCTGCGCGGCGCCGAGCGGCTCGCCTTCACGGGCGACGACCTCCTCGTCGCCTCCCAGCTCGCCACCCACACCGCCTCCGGCGTCGACAAAGCGGTGCTCCACGGGCACGAGGCCTCGCTCGCCGATGCGCTCCAGCTCACGATGCTGCCCTCCTCGCTCCCCGAGACCACGGGTGTCCGGCTGGCGAGCCGGTACCTGCCGGCCGCCGAGACCTCCCAGGTGGGCGGCGACTGGTACGACGCGATCCCGCTGCCCGGCAACCGCGTCGCGCTGGTCGTCGGCGACGTCATGGGCCACTCGATGACCTCCGCCGCGATCATGGGGCAGCTGCGCACCACCGTGCAGACCCTCGCCGGGCTCGACCTGCCGCCACAAGAGGTCCTGCACCACCTCGACGAGCAGGCCCAGCGCCTCGGCAGCGAGCACATGGCGACCTGCCTCTACACCATCTACGACCCCATATCGCAGCGGCTGCTGGTGGCCGACGCCGGCCACCTGCCCCCGGTACTGCTGCACCCCGACGGGTCGGCCGAAGTGCTGCGGATCCCGCCCGGCGCGCCGATCGGCGTGGGCGGCGTCCCCTTCGAATCCGTGGAGATGCCTGCACCCACGGGAGCGACCCTGCTCCTGTACACCGACGGCCTCGTGGAGTCCCGCGGCAGGGACGTCTGGACAGGAGTGGAGGCGCTGTGCGCCCGCCTGCGAGCCACTGCCGCCGTGGTCGCCTCCCCGCCACTGGAAATGCTCTGCGACACGGTGCTCACCATCCTGGACCACGGTGCCCGGGACGACGATGTCGCGCTGCTCGCCGCCCGGTTCGACGGTTTCCCGTCGCGCAATGTCGCCTACTGGTTCCTCAACCCCGAGCCGCAAACGGCCGGCCGGGCCCGGCAGCTGACCCGCAGAGCGCTGCACCGCTGGGGCCTGGACCCGCTGCTCGATACGACCGAACTCCTGGTCAGCGAGGTGGTGACGAACGCGGTGCGCTACGCCTCCCGGCCCATCGCCCTGCGGCTGCTGCGGACCGATGTGCTCCGCTGCGAAGTGGGCGACGATTCACCGCAGGTGCCCCGGATGCGGCGTGCCCAGGCGGGCGACGAGGGCGGACGCGGCCTGTTCCTGGTCGACCGGCTCGCGCAGCGCTGGGGAGCGACCCGGCTGAGCACCGGCAAGGTCGTCTGGTTCGAGCAGCCGATCCCTGAGGCGTACCGACCGAGGCGCCCCAAGGACGGGGACGCGGCGTAACTCCGGCCCGGTGTTTCGGTGCTGCCGCGCAGGGCACACGCTCTGCAGTCCCCGGCCGGCCCCCCGTCCGGCCGGGGACTCCCTCCGCCGCAGCTCCGCGGTGACGATGTGTCGGATGATCGGCCAGGTGTTCCACCGGCGCATTCCGGCCACTGCGTCGCGCGCCCGGCCGGTGGGAGGAATCTGCCGCCTAAACCTCCGCCCCGCCTGTCGCGTTTTCCCTCACGGCTCGTTGTCGCTCACGTGATTCCCTGTAATAGCCCCCTCTCGGCCACCAAAACGATGAACAGACCGAAGAGCGTCAGCTGGGCCGGACGCATCGCCTTGATCGAGCCCGCCCCCAAGCCGGCCCGTTACGCCCGCTATCTGGCGCCCCATTGGAAGGGCATGGCACGGCTGGACAGTGACAACGGGATCGGTGCCCTCCCCGCGACCTTTCTCCTCCTGCTCGCCGGGGTGCTGCTGTTCGGAGCCGGCGGGGCCGGCGCCGCCCTGGTGCTACAAGCGGCTTGCGGCCGGCCCCCGCTGCTGCAGCTCTGGCTGGCCTTCGACACCGCCACCGCTCTCGTCCTGGCGGCCTCCTACTGGCTGGTGAGCCGCTACGGCCTGCGGTTCTACGACACCGAGCCCGCCGACAACGAAATCTGGCGCCTGGTGACCGTGGCCAACACCGCCTGGCGCGCCCTTCCCCGCTCCCACCGCCGTATCCATCAGCCCCGTCTGCGCGCCGCCAACACCGCGGCCCGCCTGCTGCTCACCGACCTCTCCGATACCCGCACCCGTCAGGTCCTGGCTGCCCACACCGAGCTCCTGCGCCATCTGTCGATCACCGTTCTGCCGGACACCCAGCCGCACGGCCAGGCGGACGAAGCCCTCAGCGCCGTCCTCGCCCACCACGAGGCGGACGCCTGCCAGATCCTGGACGCCACCGCCCCTGCCCCGCCCACCTCGCTGCCGTCCCTGGCCGCCGCCTCGGCATAGCGGTCCGCGCCGCACCGGTCCGTCGCCCCTCGATCCCCGGGCCCCTCCGCCTGCCGTGGCAGCCGCGCCGCTTCCTTCACACCCGGCCTCGGCCCTCCCCGGGAAGGGCTTGACGACTGCGCCGCAGGAAGTCGCGCTCCGCCGCGTTCTCGGTCATGGCGATCGCCTTCTCGTACGCCAGGGCCGCCTCGGCATGGCGGCCGAGGCGGCGGAGCAGGTCGGCACGGACGGCGTGGAACAGGTAATAGCGGTCGAGCGGCAGGCCGCCGACGACGGCGAGCGCCTGCTCGGGCCCCTCGACCTCGGCCACCGCCACCGCCCGGTGAAGAGCCACGACGGGGCTCGGGTCGAAGGCGAGCAACTGGTCGTACAGCTGAAGCACCTGCCGCCAGTCGGTGGCCGCCGCGGTCGGTGCGTCGCTGTGCACGGCCTGGATCGCCGCCTGGATCTGGTAAGGGCCCGGCTGATTGCGCCGCAGGCACCGCCGGACGAGGGCGTGGCCCTCGGCGATCAGACCGCGGTCCCAGCGACGGCGGTCCTGGTCGGCCAGCAGGACGAGGGCGCCGTCCGGGCCCGTACGGGCGGCGCGGCGCGATGCCGTCAGCAGCATGAGGGCGAGCAGCCCCGTGGCCTCGGGCTCGTCGGGCATGAGCTCGGTGAGCAGCCGGCCGAGGCGGATCGCCTCCCGGCACAGGTCGTCGCGGACCAGCGCCTCACCCGAGCCGGCCGTGTAGCCCTCGTTGAAGATGAGGTAGAGGACGGCCAGTACGGCCCGTAGGCGGTCGGGGAGATCGGCGTCGGCAGGGACCCGGTAGGGGATACGGGCGTCGCGGATCTTGCCTTTGGCCCGGACGATCCGCTGCGCCATGGCCGGCTCGGTGACCAGGAAGGCGCGGGCGATCTCGGCGGTGGTCAGTCCGCCGACGAGCCGGAGGGTCAGGGCGACCCGGGCGGCGGGGGCGAGCGCGGGATGGCAGCAGGTGAAGATCAGGCGTAGCCGGTCGTCGCGCACGGGCCCCTCCTCGGCCGGTGCGTCCCCGG
The DNA here is from genome assembly GCF_040643995.1 of Streptomyces sp. NPDC047049. Taxonomy (NCBI): domain Bacteria; kingdom Bacillati; phylum Actinomycetota; class Actinomycetes; order Kitasatosporales; family Streptomycetaceae; genus Streptomyces; species Streptomyces sp. NPDC047049. The sequence continues at coordinate 322,250 of NZ_JBEYVM010000005.1, forward strand.
CGTGCAGCAGGGCGGCTTGGGCCTGCCGGTCGTCGCGGGACGCTTCCCGGCGGAGGCGGTCGATCGCCCGGTTGCGGGCGGTGGTGATGATCCATCCCGCCGGGCTCGGGGGCAGCCCGGCGGACGGCCAGCGCTCGGCCGCCGTGGTGAACGCGTCCTGGACCGCTTCCTCGGCGACGTCGAGATCACCGAAGACGCGGACCAGGACGGCGACCGCACGGCCGTACTCCTCGCGGAACACGCGGGAGAGGTCCGCCGCGGTCGCCCCCGGCCTGCCGGATGTCACCCGCAGGACCCGTCCTGCAGCGGCCTGACCTCGATGGGGAGGGTGGTGGCGCGGGCGAGCTTGCGGCCCCATGCGAGTGCGGCATCGAGATCGGGTGCCTGGATGACGGTAAAGCCACCGATGTGCTCCTTGCCCTCGAGGTACGGCCCGTCGGTCGTGAGCATTTCGTCGTCCTTCTGCCGCACCACGGTGGCCGTGCTCGGCGCGTGCAGCCCCCCGGAGAACACCCAGGCGCCGGCCGACCTGAGCTCGGCCTTCAGGGCCTCGACGTCCCGCATGATCGGCTCCAGGAACTCCGGCGGTGGCGGGGTTCCGTCCCCGTCGGGCTGGTAGATGCTGAGCAGGTAGTGCGTCATGGTGTGCCTCCTGGGCCGAGTCTTCCGGCCTTGTGCCGGCGTCTCACCCTCTATACGAACGGCCTCGGCTCGGATCGACACCGGATCACGACCGGGCGGCAGATTCTTCTGCGCCCGCTCCGGCGGCGGGGGAGCGGAGGTGTCCTCAGGCACCCGCTGCGGAAGCGCCCCCTGCAGGGCCGCCCTCTCTTCCAGCGTGAGCCGTCGGCTTCTCCCGGTGTGCGCCCTCCGCCCCGGAACCCCTTTCCCTGCCGCGTGCCTTTGGGGGAATGCGGCCCCGCTCACGTTCGAAGGTCCGCTCGCGGTGATACCAGGTTGGGGTATGCGCGGAGGGCGGGTGCCCGTCCCTCGCGCGGCAGACGTCCCTCTTCCGGCCCTGGGCACGGGAGGGGAGGGAGGTGGTGGCGGCCAAGTGCGGAACCGATCCGGCGGGGATCGCGGGCGGGACCCCGCTGCCCACAGGGGCACGGCGCAGCGGCGCAGGAACACCGCGCGGCGCCTGGCCCGCGGGGCGCGCGTCATAGGCATCCGCTGGTCGGCCGGGGGCACGCCGGATCGCGGTGCCGGTGCGGAGACCGAGGTCTCGACGTCGCTGCGGGTGGCGGCGGCCTACGGGTGGCGCCTGATCATCGTGGGTGCCGCCGTCTACGCGATCTTTGCGGCGCTGGGGCGGTTCCAGCTGGTGACACTGGCGGTGTTCCTGGCCTTGGTGCTGACGGCTCTTCTGGAACCGTTGGTCAGTCTGCTGAACCGCTGGATGCCGCGGTCCGTGGCGGTCGCCGGCGGCCTGCTGCTCGGCATCGTGCTCCTCTTCGGCATCCTGAGTCTGATCGGGGCGAATGTCGCGGGGGAGTGGGAGGGACTGCGCCGGGAGTTCGTCGGCGGTGTGGCGAGGATCGAGCGGTGGCTCGAAGGCCCGCCGTTCCGCCTGCGTGCGGGGACGCTCTCAGATCTGCAGACACGGGTGTCACGGTTCGTGTCGAGCCATCGCGCGAGTCTGATCAGCACCGCGCTCAGCGGCGTGGGGCAGCTGGTGGAAGTCCTGACGGTGGGCGTGCTGGCGCTCTTCTGCGCGGTGTTCTTTCTGCATTCGGGTGACCGGATGTGGGGGTGGTTCGGCGGCCAGCTGCCGGGGCGCGGGCGGCATCCCGTACGTCTCGCGGGGCGTGCCGCGTGGGTGACCTTCACCGGGTACACCCGCGGGATCGTGGTGGTGGCCGCGATCAACGCGGTGCTGGTGGGGGTAACGCTCTTCGTTCTGGGGGTCCCCCTCGCCGTTCCGCTGGCCGTGCTGGAGTTCTTCGCCGCGTTCATCCCGCTGGTGGGTTCGCCCATCGCCCTGGCCGTGGCCGCCGTCGTGGCGTTGGCCGCCAAGGGGCCACTGGTGGCGGTGGTCGTGGTGCTGCTGATCGTGGCCATCGGACAGATCGAAGGCCATGTGCTGCATCCCCTCGTGATGAGCCGGGCCGTCCGACTGCATCCGGTGGTGGTGGCGCTCTCGGTCATCTGCGGCAGCGTCACGGCGGGCGTGCCCGGAGCGGTCGTCGCCGTACCACTGGTCTCCGTGGCCTGGTCCGTGTACGGCGTGCTGCGCGCACATCCGCGCCCGCCGTCCACCCCGCGGGGACGCTGAGCAGGTTCCCGGACGACGGCAGACGAGTCCGGTGGACCCGGTGGCGGCCTCGCCGCGGCGGGCGGGCAGCAATCGGTACGCATATGAACCGTCCCGGCTTTGCAGTCCCCGAGCCCTGTGTGAAGATCGCTCGTCGCGGAAGGCGGGGGAAAACCAGTGAGGTCAAAGGACGCGTAGTGGGTAATTCGGTCTGGCCGGGTCCGAGGGAGAAGTCCGTTGCACCGCACGGGGGGTTGACGCTGCGGCCGCGTGGACTGGTGGACCTGCGGGGCCCGGGAGACGTGCCGGCCTTGCTGTCGTATCCCCCGGGAGCGGTGGTGGTGGTCTCCGGACTGCCGGGGAGCGGTAAGAGCACCTTGCTGCGGCGTTGGTCCGAGGCCGCGTCCGTGGTCGACCCGCGCACCGTGCATCTCGCGTGTGAGGCGGTGATGCCGGCCCGCTTGCCGTACGCGGTGTACCGCCCGTGGGCGCGGTGGAAATACTTACGGTGGCTGCGTACGGCGGTACGCGACGGCGAGGCTTTGCTCGTCCACGATTGCGGGGGCCGGCCGTGGATGCGCCGGTGGCTGGCGAGAAGCGCCGGACGGCAGGGGCGCGAACTGCACCTGGTGCTCCTGGACGTAGGGGTGGCCGAGGCGCTGTCGGGGCAGCGGGCCCGCGGCCGGTGGGCCCCGCGCCGCGCCTTCGTCCGGCACTGCCGAGGCCTCGACCGGTTGCTCGGGGCGTTGTCCGGGCTCGGCGCGGTCCGGTTGCCTGCCCCGCGAGCTGCCACCGATGAAGCCGATGACGCGCCGTCCCCACGCCCCGTCAGGCCCCCGAAGCGGTCCGCACCGTCTGCGCACCCGGCCGCCGACCCCGTGCCGGAGGCGAAATCTGTGGTCCTGCTGGACCGCGGTTCACGAGAGCAGGTGGCGGCCGTCGAGTTCGTCCCCGCACCGGCCCGGCCGCCCGCGACGGAGGGCGGGGTACGGCCGTAGCGCCCGCCCTTCACCCCGCTCCGGCCCGGTGAGCCCTGGGGCGGGGTCTTGCCTGCGGCAGCCGACGCGAGCCGGTCGGGGCCCCGCCGGCCAAGACTTGCCGTGCGGGACTCGCCAGGCAGGGCACGCCGCCCCGGACACTCCTGCAGGACGCGGTCGCGGCCGTCGTCCGCACAGTCCGGGCGTAGCCTCACACGGGGGCTGGTTTGCGGGCGGCACGAGGTGCAAGGCACCCTTGCGTCATGTCATACGTGAGGCTCGAAGCCTGGATCGGTGGAGAGTGGCTGCAAGTGGACGCCGTGAGCGTCACCGTAATGGACTCCGCGCTGACCCTGTCCTTCGAACCCCAACGAAGCGAGACGGCCTATCGGAGTCTGATCTGGGAACCCCTGGAGAACTTTCTCAGGGAGTACCGTGAAGAGCCGGTCGTGGTGGTGCCGCTGGGGCGCAACCTGCCGGTGATGTTCGGCCCCGGCGCCGCGGGCCCCTTCCGCCTGGCGGAGACGTCGGGCAAGTGACCCCCGACGGTCATCTCTCCCGGCTTCACTGAAAGAGCAGGTCGCGCCGCGGGCCCCGAGGAGTGGCGGGGCCGCAGCGCCCGACAGATGGCGGATGCCTCAACTGCGTGTCACGACCTGACGGGTTTTCAGGCGCCGTGCAGGATTACGCATTCGGGAGACGGGTCCGACGGCGCACTCGGGTGGCATTTCTTCACGCCCCTGTATCGCCCCTTTCCCGGATTGCGAGCCGAACTGCCTTCTCGGCTACCTGGCAAGCAGAGTGAAGAACTGGCGCGGCCGGACTTCGCGCTCGTCGGCGTCGACGATGACGCCCGATTCGAGGGCGCCGGCGAACGCCGCCTGCAGGGCCTCCTCGTTTTCGAACCGGCCGGTGGTCACGATCGCCTCTCCGTCGGTCGTGACCCAGCATTCGACCGACAGGCAACCCGGCCTGGGCCGCAGGAACTCAGCAGCCTTGTGCACACGGCCGGTGAACTCCTCGGCGTACTCGGGCCGCGGGTAGTGGAAAGCAACGAATCCGACAGGCATGCTGCCGCCCCCTCTTGTATACGATGGCGTATAGAGAGCGATACTAGACCCGGGCATACGGTTGCGTATAGATGGCGGAAGCTGAGGAGAGGCGCATCGTGGTCACGGCGCGCACGCCGAGCGGCAAGTGAGGAGGGGCCGGCGTCACCGCATCACACGCTCGTGGATGACCGGGTCAAGTGAGCCCGGTCTGCGCCTTGCTGAACAGCACACCCTCGGAATAGAAGAACACCGCGCTGCTGCTTCCGTCGGCGCCGTAACACGTCCAGGTGAGGGGATAGCCCTCGGCCGGCTTTTCGCTCGCCCGCTGGCAGGTGCTGGCGTAGGTGAACAAGATCTTCTCGCTGCTGCCGGCCTTGATCTTCTGGTATTCGGCGAGGGTCAGCGGGTCGGTGGAAGCGGTGCTGCCCTGATAGGCGCCGGCGATCACGAGAAGGCCGAGTATGCAGCCGCCGGCTATCGCGCTCTTCTTCACGGGTGGGGTTGTCCTTTTGCGGGTGGGCCGGGGAAAGCGGCGGGCCTGGGCTGGAGGTGTCCCTCAGAGGCGAGGGGCGGCGGGTACGACGTCGCCGGTGAAGGTGGGGGAGTGAGCGCAGCCGTGGGCGGGGGTGGCGGACACGGACTGCTCGGGCACGGCGGCACCTTTCTGTGGGCGGGGGCGACGGGTGAACCGGCAGGGGGATTCTATGTGGCGTGTTCACGCGGACGCATGGGGATGCTCGTGCCTGAGCACTCGCCGAAGCGGAGTCCAGGACTCGGCCGAGGAAGCCGAGGCCGCCCGCCGGCTCGTGGGACCCGCGCGGCTGCCGAATGCGCCTGCGTACCCTGCGCGATACGACGCGCTGCGAAGAGCCGGGGGAGAGCGCATGCGTGCGAGCGGGGGACGCGGCTTTGCGCGCCCACCCCTGACGCTCCGTCAGTATGCCGCCGCACGGCCGACGTTGCCGTTCCGCCGCTGAAGGCCCCCAGGCTCTGATCCCCTTGTCGTTGACCGTGGCGGTGTAGGCGGAGGAGTGGCCCGCTGCCACCGTCTTCGCGTAGCAGCAGGTCTCCTCTTCCGGTCACTTGTAGGTGATGTCCCAGTGGCTGCTTTCGCGGGCATAGATGTTGCCCCCGGAAGACTTGTACATGGGTGCTCCGTCTCCGCGCTTGCCGGCGTACCGGAACGTGCGCTTGATGTAGTTCGTGACGCAACCGGTCGGGGAGATGTCCACCTTGTAGCCGTTCCAGTGGCTGTACCGGCCGGATGCATGGCCGGTCTCGGTGCCGCCGGTGATGGTGACCGCGCACCGGGCGGCCCGTTTGAAAGTGATGATCCCGTTGACGGTGCCGGAGTTGATGCTGGTGAAGGACGTGCATCGCCGGTTGTTGCGGTCCGAGCAGTGGCCGCTGGAGGTCCAGCTGATGCCGGCCGCCCGCAGCCGGCTCGCGGCTTGCGTATGCGTCAGCTTCGAACCGCTGGCGGCCGCGGTGTCGGCGGTGACGAGGGGCGCGGCGAGGGCGGCCGCGGCCAGCGCGGCGACGAGGCCGCTGCGAGCGGACAGAGGGGTGGACATGGCCGGGTTCCCTTCGTGACGACTATCCGAGGCGAATTCACAGGGAATTCGAGGCGAGGGGCCGAGGAGGTGACGGGCTTGGCCCCCGGGTGGGAGGGCGGTGCTCCCCGGGTGCGGAGGCGGTCTGCCGGCAGAACGGCCCCCGCTACGGGCAGCGCCGGGCCTCCCGTCTCGCCGCACCGATCATGTCCATCGGAACGGTGACGGAACACAGCCACCGACCGACTGGGGACCTCACGGGACGCGGTGGGCGCTGAGCTGCTGGGACACCAACACCCGTGAGGTGATCGTGGGACGCCGGTGCCGGTACCCGTTACCGGACGCGCGGTGCCGGGTGCCTCCATGGTGGCGCTTCGTATCGGGTGGCGCGTGGGCCCGCCGCAGCCCCGAGGTGTACACCGCCAGTAACCCTTGCGGCGTCTGGGTGCATGTACAGGGCGTCGCATTTGTGCTGGTGGGCGCGGGGGAGTGTGCGCCTGGCGTGGTGTGGTTGTGTATATGTCTGTGTTTTGTAACACCAAACCGGATTTCTTCCCTCACGGTGTGACCAGCCGTCACTGTGTGGGAGCCCGGTCAAACCGGCCGGGTATCCGGTTTCCGGCACCTCGTCGTGGGTGCCGTATCCAGGGGGTTTTCGTGCTCCGTAAGACTTCGCGTATCGCCGCCACGGTCCTCGGCTCCGTGGCTCTGGCGGCCACCGCCGTCCTCCCGGCGGCCGCCGCCGGCCACGGCCATGCTCCGGCTCCGCACCACCGCTCGGCGGTGGTGCTCGGTGCCATCCAGTACGACAGCCCCGGGCGGGACGACCACTCCAACAGGAGCCTGAACGCCGAGTACGTGACGGTGAAGAACATCGGCCGTGCGGCCGTCAACCTGCGTGGCTGGACCCTTTCGGACCGCGCGGGCCACACCTACCGCTTCGGCAACGTCCGTCTGGGCGGCCACACACAGGTCCGTGTCCACACGGGCATCGGCCGTGACAACCGCTGGGACCTCTTCCAGGACCGTCGTGACTACGTCTGGGACAACCACAGGGGCACCGCGGTCCTGAGCAACGACCACCGCCGGGTCGTTGACTCCGAGAGCTGGGGTCAGTTCGGCCACGGTGGCCACCACGGTCACTGGGGTCACCACGGTCACTGGGGCCACCCCCGCTGATCAGCCCGAACCGGCCGGTGAGAGGTGATGCCTCCTCTCCGGCCACCCGGTGCGCCGCAGGTTCCTGCACCTGCGGCGCACTGCCATGTTCGGGCCTGCCCGCCTGCCCGGTACGTCGTGAGCCCGATGCGGAATCCACGGCTCCCTCCGATCCCTCCTGTTGATCATGGTTGGTAGCCTGCCGGGATGACTGTGATCTTTGACGAAGCCGTTCGCGCCCGGCTGCAAGCCCCCAACATCTGGTATGTCGGCACCGTGTTCGCCGACGGAGCGCCGCAGGTCAGCCCGATGTGGGTGGATCTGGAGGGCGAGGGGGAGCTGATGTTCAACACCTCGGTGGGCCGGGTGAAGGAGGAGAACCTGCGCCGCGACCCCCGCGTCTATCTCTCGCACGCGGACGCCGACAACCCCTTCGACCGCGTGCAGATCAGCGGCGAGGTGGCCCGCTTCATCGAAGGTCAGGAGGCGCACGACCACATGGACCGGCTGGCGCGGAAGTACCTGGGCAGCGAACGGTTCGAGTGGATCATGCCGGGGGAGCAGCGGGTTGCGGTGATCGTGCGCCCGGTCAAGGTGCGCCACATCGTCGGGGTGGAGCGGTTCCGGCCCGGCGGCCCCGTCCCCGCGCCGTGACCGGAGCATCCCAACTCCACAGCCGCGGCCCGTGCGTATGGCGGGACCGCCGATATGACCGTGCCGCGCGGGGAACGCTACAGGGCACCGAGTTGCGGAAGACGTGCGCGTGAAGCCGACGATGGCGTGTCAGCCCCGGCCTCCACGCTCGGAGGCCGGGGCTCGGTGCTGTTCGGGTGCGGACGGAGCGAGCGCGACCGGGGCCGCCAGCGCGGTACCGGGCAGGAGGGCCAGCAGGCCGGCAGCGGCAACGGCTGCGACGGATACGCGTAAGGCCACCATGTGTTCCTCCAGGTGCAAAAGGCGTTCGGGCGTACTGGTGGAGCACCCGAAGTCTGTAGCGCGGGCCTCGCCAGGGACAGATCGCGAAGGCGGCGCCCGAGGGTAACTGCCCTGTTGAGTTCACCGTCGCGCGCCGCGCTTGCGCATCGGCGCGCCGACCGGAATCAGCCAGGGCCGGCCGCGGGCACATCACCGGCTGAGGAGGGGGAGAGGGGGCGACGTGTCCTCCCTCGCGGTGTCAGAATTCCAGCTCGACGTAGTCGATGTCGGTGAACTTCACCAGGAGGCCGTCGGCGCGGCGGCCGTGGTCCTTGAAGTAGATTTCCTGCAGGCCTTCGGCCGCGATGTTCCGCAACTGCTGCTCGGTGGCGCCCGATGCCTGGGCTTCGAAGAGGCGGGCCGCGTAGGCGGGCGGGAGGTGCTGGGTGATGAGGCGGATCCGGCCGTCGTCGGTGGTGCCGGGTGCGGCGGCGAATCCGAACCGGGCCCGCGTCTCGATGACGATGCCGCCGGTACGGGCCGCGTCCTGCTTCGCCTTCTCGCGCACCCGCGGCTGCCACCGTTTGCGTACCTCGCGCTCCATGCGGGCGGCGAGGTCCTTGCGGGGCCGTTTGATCTGCGCTGTGAGGTAGCGCTCGACCGTGCGCTGGGAGACGCGCAGCAGCCGCGCGACGGCCATGGTGGAGCCCTTCTCCTGCTTGACCAGGAACCGTACTCGGGCGCCGGCCGATTTCGGGATCGGGCGGGTGGCGGTGTTCGCCTCGGCCTTGTCGAGACTGTCGCGGAGGATGCCCATCGGATGCCCCTACTCTCCGGTGTCGGGGGCGTCGTCGCCCTTGATGTGGCGGGCCGGGTTGATCCGGTCGTCCTCGATCGTCTGGGCGAGCCAGAGGAAGTCGCGGGTGCCTTCGTGTTTGACCATGCCGGGGCTGACACCGAGGCGGAACCCTCTGGGCAGCGGCTTGCCCTCGGGGGTGCGGGGCATGAAGTCCAGCGGGCTGGGGCCGTGGGAGAGATAGACGGCGCAGTCGGACAGGATGGCCACGGGGAAGAGACCGGCCCGCGCCCAGGCCATGAGTTTGCGGTGCTGGTTGGTGCGTACCTTGCCGATCAGCTCTGCCCTGGCATGCGGGCTCCAGGTGGCGCGGGAGAGGGCCGGCCAGGGCTCGCCGAATCTGTAGGCGATGCCCTGCGGGCGTTCCCGCAGCTTGCCGATGCCGCCCTTGACCGTCGACTTGATGGCCGACAGGACGGCCGCCTGTCCCGGATCGACGCTCTTGTGACGGTCCATCGCGGCGAGGAAGTCCTCGTCGGGCATGCCGGTGGTGACGCCGAGGTCGGCCATGGTGGCGATGTAGGCGTCGCGCAGGTGGGTGTACCAGGCGTCGAAGTAGGCGGCGTGCTCGTGGCGGACGTACGCCTCTGCCGGTGCCACGTCGTAGCCGAGTTCCACCGCGTAGGCGACGGTCGATGTCGCGTACCAGGCGGGTCCGGCCGGCCGGGTCCCCCTGGGCGTGAAGGGGCTGGGCAGCCGGGGGTCGGTCTCGATGTGCGAGAGGTCGACGAGCCAGGAGCCGGGCAGCTTGGGGTCGAACGCCGGGTTCTTGACGTGGGTTGCCGGGCCGGTGCCGATGACGAGCCGGTTGGCGGCGGCGGCGAAGGCCATGTTGACGTCGATGCCGACCGCGTGGGTGTAGCCCTGGGTGCACTCCTCGTCGGTGAGGGGGCGGAACCAGTCGTACGCCTCCTCGTCGATGACCTGGTCCGGGGTGCGTACGTGGTGGCGGGGGTAGCGGGCGGCGACGAGGGGGTGCTCGGCGGGGGCCTCGGGCGGCGCGGGGTCGACCGGCTCGGTCAGCGCGCCCGGGTTCGGCCCGGACACCCAGGAGCCGGTCGCCGGGTCCTTGACCGCGCGGGTGGGCGGGCGCAGCGCGCTCATCAGCTCCAGGCCGCAGACGGCCGTGGAACCGCGCGGCGTGAGGACCCGGGTGGCGTACGTGCCCAGGACGGCGGCGACTTCGGCCGGTGGCAGCCGCTCGGTGTCCCCCCAGGAGCGGGTGTCGAGGGCGCCCCACGGCAGGACCGCGAACTGCACGCACTGCCGTTTGCCGTGCTCGGCGGGCCGGTAGATCCGGGCCCAGGGGCCGAACCCACGCTTGGTCAGCTTCCACTTGGCCTTGGCCAGTTGCCGCAGGACCTTGTGGTCCTCCGGGAGCCGCAGGCCGCGCCGGTCCTCCAGGACGGCCGGGAGTCCGAGTCGTTCGGCGGCCGTGCCGGTGAGGACGATCAGGGGGTCGGCGTCCTTGCCGTGGCGGTGGAGCCTCGCAGCGCCGAGCTTCGCCTCGGTCAGGGCCCATTCGACCAGCGCGGGGAGGGTCTGGGCCGGGCAGTCCAGGACCAGGCCCCCGACGCAGTAGGCCGAGCCGTCACCGTCCAGCACCGCGAGCGGGCCGTGGGCGAAGCGCGGGTCGTCGGCCTCGGCCGGGGCCGTTCTCTTCGCTGCGGTCCGTTGCGCGCCGGTCTGCCCCGCTGCGGTCTTCCTCGTTCCCGCCTGCTTCGTGGCCGTCTGCCGCGTGGCAGGGCGCCTCGATGGCGACGGCCCGTGGACGGGTGCCGCCTCGGGTTCGGGGACGGGTGCGGAGGCGGGGGGCGCGGCGGTGGGGGCCGGGGCGGGCGCGACCGGCCGTTCGGACGCGGGTGCCGGATGCTGAGTGGCCCAGCCGTCCAACAGCCGCAGATACGCCTGCAGTCGGGGCGGCCGGGGCTCGCTGCGGCCGTGCTCCCAGTTCTTCACCGTCTGCGGCGTCGTGCGCAGCACCTGGGCGAGACGGGCCTGCGTGACACCGGCCGCCTCCCGGAGCCGGGACCGCTCGGCCGGTGACGGCAACTGCGGCTCGCCCTCCAGCAGTGCGTCAACCGCCGCGAACAGCTCTTCCTCGCTGGGCATGCTCCACCTCCGCTCCCGAGGCTAGCATCATTTACCCTTGAATTTAACCTTCATTTTATCCCATGGGCAGGGGCTTGACCTGGGGCGTGCGACCACCCGCGCCGAGGCTTAGCCCTTCCGGCTGTACGAGTTGTTGGGCCGGAGGCGAGCGGGGTACCTGCTAGGCGGAGACACCCCCTGAAGGCCGCGGACTCGTGGGTATGCGGGCCTGCGGCCTCGCGCGCTCGCGCACCCATGTGTCCGAGAACCTGGAATTCTAGGGAGCTGTTGTGAAGTCCGGTGCGGCGACCTTCATCACCGACGGCACTGGGGCCCCGCAGTGCCGAGGATGACGAACGACCAGGCCCGGGAGCACTTCACCCGGGCCCGGATCGGCCGGCTCGCGACCGTCGACGCCTCCGGTCGCCCGCACCTGGTCCCCGCGGTCTTCGCCGTCACCGGGGACACCGTCGTCTTCGCCGTGGACCACAAGCCGAAACGGACGGTCCGGTTGAAGCGGCTGGCCCATATCCGTGCCCGTCCCGAGGTGTGCCTCCTCGTCGACGGTTATGAGGAGGACTGGGACCGCTTGTGGTGGGCGCGGGCGGACGGCACTGCCGTGGTGCTGCCGCCGGCCGGCGAATCGGCGGTGTCGGCGCGTTACGTAGACCTGCTGGTGCGGAAGTACCGGCAGCAGTACGGCGACCGTCCGCCGGAAGGACCTGTGGTGGAGATCGCGGTGAGCCGCTGGTCGGGGTGGCGCGCTGCCTGACGGGCCACGTTTGGGCTCCCACGCGCGGGGCACACGCCCTGTCAGTCCCCGGCTGGCCTCCCCCGTCCGGCCGGGGACTGGTGTTTCCGCTGCCCGTATCCCCGGAACGTCTTCGGCGCCTCGGCTCTCCGGGCGGGTTACCGGAGGGAAACCTCAGATCTCGCACAAACCTTGCAGTGCGGCGTTGCTCCGCTGCGCGAGCGATGCCAGGGTTCGGGAATCCCTCTCCAGCACCACAGTGAAGTCGTGGAGGCCGTATGGCTGTCCGTCGTACCGCTGTCGCCGCCGCATCAGCGGCTGCGCTCAGTCTCTCCCTGCTGGCCACCGCGTGCCAGCTCAACGCCGCCCCGTCGGCCGCCGACGCCAAGGAGCGGCCGCCCGCGAAGAAGGCCGTGGCCACCGGCAGCGGTGGGGCCGTCTCCAGCGTCAACCCGTACGCCTCCCGGGCCGGGCTCGAGGTGTTGCGCAAGGGAGGCAACGCGGTGGACGCCGCGGTGGCCACCGCCTCCGCGCTCGGCGTGGTCGAGCCCTACTCGGCAGGGGTGGGCGGGGGCGGCTACATGGTCTACTACGACGCCAAGGCCAAGAAGGTACACACCCTCGACGGCCGGGAGACCGCTCCGCGCAGCATGCGCGCGGACTCCTTCCTCGACCGTTCGACCGGCAAGCCCCTCCCCACCGAGGACGCCATCAACTCCGGTCTGTCGGTCGGTGTCCCGGGCACTCCGGCGACATGGCAGAAGGCGCTCAAGGACTGGGGCACGGTCTCCCTGGCGAAGGCCCTGCGCCCGGCCACCCGGATCGCTGACGACGGCTTCGTGGTCAACGACGAGTTCCGGGCCCAGACGGCCATGAACGAGAAGCGGTTCCGCGACATCAAACCCACCGCCGACCTGTTCCTGCCCCAGGGCAAACTCCCGGTGGTCGGCTCACGCTTCCGCAACCCCGATCTCGCCCGCACCTACCGACTGCTCGCCCGTAAGGGCGTCGACGCGCTCTACCGCGGTGAGGTGGGACGCGATGTGGTGCGGACCGTCCAGAAGCCGCCGATGGCCCCGGGCGCCCGGCACAAGGCCCGTCCCGGGCTGATGCGGACGGCCGACCTCGCCGACTACACCGCCAAGCGCAGGGAACCGACCCGGACCGGCTACCACGGTCTGGACGTCTACTCCATGGGACCGTCCTCGGCCGGCGGCACCACGGTGGGGGAGGCGCTGAACATCCTGGGCAACTTCCACCTCTCCAAGGCCGACAAGGTCCAGGCCCTGCACCACTACCTGGAAGCCAGCCGGATCTCCTTCGCCGACCGCAACCGCTGGGTGGGCGACCCCGCGTTCTCGGACGTGCCCACCGAGCAACTGCTCTCGAAGGAGTTCGGCAAGGCACGGGCCTGTCAGATCCGTTCCGACAAGGCGCTGACCAGCCCGCTGGCTCCCGCCGACCCACGCCATCCGGATGCGGGCTGTGACCGGAAGACCGGCAACAAGCAACCGCACGAGGGTCCTTCGACCACGCATCTGGTCACCTCGGACCGCTGGGGCAATGTCGTCTCCTACACCCTGACGATCGAGCAGACCGGTGGCTCGGCGATCACCGTGCCCGGCCGCGGATTCCTCCTCAACAACGAGCTGACCGACTTCGACTTCGCGCCGCTCACCAAGGGGACTCCGGACCCGAACCTGCCCGGCCCCGGCAAGCGGCCGCGCAGCAGTATGTCGCCGACGATCGTCATGCGGGACGGCAAGCCGATGATCGCCGTCGGTTCACCGGGCGGCGCCACGATCATCACCACGGTGCTGCAGACCCTGGTCAACCGTCTTGACCTCGGTATGTCGCTGCCGGCAGCGGTCGCCGCACCGCGGATGTCGCAACGGAACCAGACGGCGACGGAAGCCGAACCGGCCTTCCTGGCCTCGCCCGAACGCAAGAAGCTGGAAGCCATGGGCCACCATTTCGTCCTGGCTCCGAAGGCCTTCACCCCGTCACCGGAGATCGGGGCGGTGGCAGCCCTGGAATTCCTGCCGCAGGGCAAGGTCACCGCGGTGGCCGAACCCAAGCGCCGTGGCGGCGGTTCGGCCATGGTGCTCAACGAGTCCCGCTGAAGCCCGTCCCCTCCGGGGCATGCCCCGGAGGGGACCGCATCGTCGTCCGCGGTGTGGACCGAGGGCCCGCACGGTTCACGGACATTCTGTGGCCCGCGCCGGCCCCGCCACCGCTCTTGTCACCTCCGCCCATGGCGCAGAAGCCCCCCTGAATGATCACAATCGGTGGCGGGCCGTACGGTTCACCTCCTACGATTGCCTTACCCGGGGGAGGAGTTGGACCACGTGGCGCGCAGAACCACACCGTCAGCACAGGTGCCAGGACGGTCTTCGGCCCATCGGATCGAGGCCGCTGTGGCCTGGGTCATCAGGCACTTCGACGGGGTCGTGGCCATTTCCGGCGCCATGGTCGTCGGTCTGATGGACATCTTCAGCGACGCGGTCTCGGACAACGTCACCTCCGGTGCGACCCTGCTGGTGCTGGCCGCACTGGTCTTCGGTTCGCTCACCGAGCGGCGGCGCCGGGTCGCCGACATCCGGGAGGCGACGACCGGCACGCAGAAGGCGCTGGAAGACCTCGCCATGGTGCGGTCGCTGTCCGGAACCGAGGTCCGGCGCGCTCTGGACGAGGCCCGTCAGAACACCGACCGCTGGGTGTTCAAGGGCGGCACCGGCACGTATCTGCGCGCCGTCACGCTCCCGGAGTGCGTACGCAAGGCGCAGGAGCAGCGTCGTTCCCTCACGATGAAGATCGACATCGTCAACCCGTCGGACGCCCAGGCGTGTGAGGCGTACGCCCGCTTCCGGCGCACGTTCGACGGCGGGCAGGCGGACACGGGGCAGCGGCGGACCTGGAGCGCCGAGCGCACCCGCCAGGAGTCCTACGCCACCGTTCTGGCCGCCTGCTGGCACAAGCAGCGGCTGGACGTCCTGGAGATCGACGTCCACCTGTCCTCCGTGGTGCCGACCCTCCGCTTCGACCTCACCGACTCGTGCCTGATCATCACGCAGGACGACCTGCGCCGGGTCAACCTCCTGGTGGACCGGGGGCGTCCGTTGTACGACTACTACCTCACCGAGCTGCACCAGGCCAGGGAACAGGCGGTCGCCCTCGATCTGCACCGCGCGGCACCACTCAGCGACGAACCCACGGTGGACGAGGCGCGCCAGCTCTTCGAGCGGCTGGACCTCGCCCTCCCCTCCACCGTCACCGACACGGAGGTCGGCGAGATCATCGAGAAGGCGCTGCATGCGGAGAACCCGTACCGCAATTGACCTCCTTCAGGATCTCCTGACTCATGGCCGACCGCGGAAGGGAGGGCCCTTGCCGACCGACACCAACTCCACAGGAACGGCCCCGGGGCTTTCCCCGCTCTTACCGGGCCAGGGCGAGCCCGCAGGCCGGGCAGACCGGGCAGGCCGTCGAGGGGAGCCGGTCCGTGCCGCGCACCGCCGGCCCGGCCAACGCACCACCCAACGGCCCGCAGACCGCAGCACCCTCCGGGAGGCCGGGTGAGCCGCCGAAGCCGAGGCCCCATGGACTACCGCCTGCTCGAACGGACCATCGGGCAGGGCGAAGAGACCGATACGCTCTTCGGGGCGGCCGCCGCCGCGCTGGAGGATGTCACCTCCGGGCGGCGTGCGCTGCGCGCCGTACACCACCCCCTCGGCTTCTTCTGCCTGCCGGTGCTGCGCGACGGGGACCAGGGCATCTGTGTGCACGTCTTCGAGCCCGGCGCGAGCGAACCCGTCCAGCTCACCACCTCCCCCGTGCACTGCCACAGCTGGGAGTTGACCAGTTTCGTGCTCTACGGCGAGGTCGGGAACCTGCAGACCCGGGTCCGCCAGGACGCCGTGCGGCCCACCCACCGCGTCTTCCAGGTGCACAGCAGCCCGTCCGGCGTGGACGAGATCCGGCCGACTTCGCGTCTGGTCCGCTGCGAGCCCGGCCCCGAGCAGACCAGCGCCCGCGGGCAGGTCTACCGGCTGCCGGCCGGGGCGTTCCACAGCACCGTCGTCCCCGGCGGGAGCCACGCGGCCACCCTCGTGCTCGGCCGCTGGCTTCCCCAACAGAGTGACCTGTCCCTGGGACCGGTGGAGGGCACGGCGCACCGGGTGGTACGACAGACATGCGACGCCGCGCGGACCGCCCGGACGGCGCGGTCCGCCCTCAGGAGGATCCATGGGTATCACCCGCAATGACCCCGACGGCCCGCAAGGCGCTCCGGAACCGCTCAGCGCAGGGGCAGGGGCGGAGGCCTTCGCGACGGCGCGCTTCGCCGCCGAGCAGCAACTGGCGGTCGCGACCGTGCGGGAGGCCGGCGCGCTGGTGCGCTCGCACTTCCAGGACGACTACGGCATCCAGCCGAAGGGCGAGCGCGGCGATGTGGTCACCGACCTGGATCTGCTGGCCGAACGGCTCGTCGTGCAGCGCATCCGCGAGCGCTTCCCGCACGACCGGATCCTTGCCGAGGAGTCGGGAATCCTGGACGGAGGCGGCGCAGCGCCGGTGCCGGGTCCGCGCCGGATGTGGCTGGTCGACCCGCTCGACGGGAGCAACAACGTCGTCATCGGCCTGCCCGCCTACGTCGTCGGCATCGCCCTGTGCGTGGACGACCAGCCGGTGGTCGGCGCCATCCACGACCCGGTCACCGACCGGACCTGGTCGGCCCTGACCGGCTGCGGGGCGTACGGACCGCGCGGGCGGATGACCGGCCCCACCGGCCCGCTCGCAGCCTCCGGGCCGCTGCTCGCCTGGACCCAGGGGCACGCCGTCGTCCGCGACGACCCGGCGGCGCGCTCCCTCAAGTCGGTGCTGGAGGTGCGCTCCCGCCGCCTGCTCCAGCTGTGGGCGCCCCTGCTGACCTGGTCGATGCTGGCCCGTGGCGCCATCGACGGATTCATCGGCTACCGGGCCGAGGCCATCGACTTCCCCGCCGGTGCGCTGCTCGCGGCCGAGGCGGGACTGGAGATCCGGTCGCTGGACGGCGGCCCGTTCCGGGGGTCCGTCGCCGGGCCCGACACCGACCGCAGCTTTGTCGCCGGCCGGCCGGAGGACATCCCGTACCTGCTCGATCTCGTCAGCCGCAGCGAGGCGGTCGGCCGTGTGCGCCAGGGGGCGTAACACCCCCGGCCCGGCGTGAAGTCAGGTCCGGCCTGTCACGCAGCGCGCCGCGTCCGCTCACCTCATCGCCACGAGGGCCGCCGTGGACGCCAGCACCGCCCCCGCCGCGAGGGCCGCGCCCGTAGCCATGAAGCTCCGCAGCGGCACCCGTACGCCCTGCGCCTGGCAGCGCTCGAACCACAGCAGCGTGGCCAGCGATGCCCACGGAGTCACCACCGGGCCCACGTTGGTACCGATGAGCAGCGCCAGCAGTTGCTGGTGGTTGGCGAGGGGCACGGCCGACTCGCCCGCCAGGTAGACGGGCAGGTTGTTGAGGACGTTCGAGAGCCCGGCGCCGACCGTCGAGGCCCGGAACATACCGAGGGCGCCCCCGTCCGCTCCCACCGCCGAGGTCAGGAAGTCGTGCAGCCCGTTGACGTTGACCGTCTCCACCACCAGAAACAGCCCCGGCACCATGACGAGCAGCCGCCACGGCACCAGCGACAGCCGCAGGCGGGCCGGGCGGCGGACGGCGAACGCCACCACCACGACCACCGCCGCCACCGCGGACGCCGACCACAGCGGCACATCGGCGACCAGCATGGCCAGCAGGAACCCCGCACAGGCCACGGCGCACACCCGGAACAGCACCGGATCCCCGGGGCGGTGCGGGGCCGGGGGCGTGTAGACCTCCGCCCCCCGCCGGCCGCGGCGCCAGAAGAACAGCCACAGACAGCCCATCGTCACGGCGATGGCGGCCAGTTGGGGCGCCCACATCGTGGCGGCCATCTCCGTGGGGCGCAGCGCCACCCGGTTCGCGGCCAGCAGGTTCGTCAGGTTGGACACCGGCAGCAGCAGACTGGCGGTGTTGGCCAGCCACACCGTGGTCATCGCCAGCGGCACCGTGGCGATTCCCACCCGGGAGGCGAGCGCCAGCATCACCGGGGTCAGCAGCACCGCGGTGGTGTCGAGGTTGAGGGTCATCGTGGTGACCGAGGCGAATGCCACGCACAGCACGAACAGCCGTCCGTAGCCGCCCCGCCCGGCGCGGGCCACGCCCGAGGCGACGACGTCGAACACCTCCGCCTCGCTGGTGAGTTCGGCGAGCACGATGACCGTGCCGAGGAACGCGAGGAGGGGACCGATCCGGATCATCGCCTGGCCGGCTGACTCCGTGGGAAGCAGGCCCGTAGCCGTGAACAGCAGACCGCAGGCGAGCAGCCCCCCGGCCAACCAGTCCAGTGGATGCAGGCGTTGTATGGCGCGCACACGGAAAAGAGTAAACGCTGTACAGCCGGTTGACGATGGATCATAGGATGGCGGACATGGTGGCTCGCCAGGAATTCGGAGAACCCGAAACACGCCCGGAAACCGGCCCGTTGGACTTCTTCATCAGCTACTCACCGGCCGACGAGCGATGGGCCTCGTGGATCGCCTGGACACTGGAGGAGGCCGGCTACCGGACGGTCGTCCAGGCCTGGGACTTCGTCCCCGGCACCAACTTCGTGGACTTCATGGACCGCGGCGTCAGCGAATCCGCCGCCGTCATCGCGGTGCTCTCCAGCAACTACGAACGCTCCCGCTACGGGCGCATGGAGTGGCAGGCCGCGCTGCGCGCCGACCCCGACGCCCCGGAACGGCGGCTGCTCACGGTCCGGGTCGAGGACATCCCCGTCGAGGGCCTGCTCGCCACCATCACCTACGTCGACCTGGTCGGCGTCACCGACACCGCCGCCGCCCGCGAGATGCTGCTCACCCGTGTGGGCCAGGCGCTCGACGGGCGGGCCCGGCCCGCCAGCCGGCCCGGCTACCCCGGCGGGCCGGCCACCGGGCCCGCCACCCCGGCCGGGATCCCGCGACCGCAGTCCGGGGACGGCAGGCCGCTCGGCCGCCCCGGCTGGGCCGGGCGCCGCCGCCCGGCGGTCCCGCCGCAGTACCCCCAGGAGCCCGGAGCGCAGCACGCCCGGGAGGCCGTCACCGTGCTGCACCTGGCCGGACCCGCCTTCGGCCGCGGCCAGGACCCGGCCGAACTCCAGGCCGCCATCTGGGGCGACCTCGTCGAGCTCACCGACGCCGGCGCCCCCGCCCCCGACCTCCTCGTCGTCACCGGCGACCTCACCGCCTCGGGCAGCCCGCGCGAGACCGACCAGGCCCTCAGCTTCCTCACCGGCCTGCGTTCCCTGCTCGGCCTCGAACCCCACCGCCTCGCCGTGGTGCCCGGCGGCCAGGACGTCAGCCAGGCCGCCTGCCGCGCCTACTTCCACACCTGCGAAGCCGACGAGATGCAGCCCAGGCCGCCGTACTGGCCCAAGTGGCGGCACTACGCCCGGCTCTTCCACGAGCTCTACCAGGGCCTCGACGTCGTCTTCGACAGCGACCAGCCCTGGAGCCTCTTCCCCGTCCCGGAACTGCGCACGGTCATCGCGGGCCTCAACTCCTCCATGGCGTACAGCCACCGGCCCGACGACCAGTACGGCTGGCTCGGCCCCGAGCAGGCCGCCTGGTTCGCCCAGGCCCTGCGCCCGTACGAGCAGGAGGGCTGGCTGCGGCTCGGCGCACTGCGGCATCCGGTCACCGAGGCCGCCGGCCGCCCCGGCTCCGCGCACGGCCCCGGCCCGCTCCGGGACACCGCCGACCTCGCCCGTCTCACCGCGCCCCGGCTCCACCTCCTGCTGCACGGCCCCACCGGAGACCGGCGCTCGACTTCCGCTGCGCCCCCCGCCACCCCGCCCCTGGCCCTCACCACGGGCGAACTGCCCGTCTACGGCGCTACCGCACCCGCCCGCCACCAACTCCTGCGGATCACCCGCGACGGCCTCACCCGCTGGCGGGAGCGCCCCGACGCGGAGCCCGAGCACTTCGCGGTCGGCTGGCGGCGGGCCCAGCGCGTCTTCGGACCGCCGCGCCCGCAGCCCGGCGCCGAGAGCGGCACACCCGGGGACGGCACGCCGGAGACCGCCGGACCCGCCGTGCCGGAACACGAACCCGGGCTGGAGGCCCGCACCCTCGACGACCCGCTCGACGAACTCGTGGCCCGGGTCGCCGAGGTCTGCCGCACCCGCCACGACGGCGCCCAGCTGCGCCGGATCGCCGGCAGCCCGCCCCAACTCCTGGTCACCTGGAACGAATCCGGCTTCGTCCGGCAGCAGCGGGTCGGCGTCTGCCACGGCACCCCCTCCACCGAGGACACCGACGCCTTCCTCGATCACGTCCACGCCTCCGACACCGAACCCGACGCCGAACTCGTCCACGACGGGCCCGCCCCGGCCCGCGAACTGCGCGAGCGGGCCCGCCGCCGGGGCGTCCGCATCCGCAGCTTCACCGAGTTCCAGGGCCTGCTGGACCTGCGCGACTACGTCACCGCCCAGACCGAACGGCTGCGCACCGACCACCGCTACCGCCCCGACCTCTACCTCCCGCAGCGCTACCGGGAAGTCGAACGCCCCGGCGGCGAGGAGCGCGACGGACTCGTCGACGACATGCTGCGGCTGCTGGAGGCCGACCACGGCCGGTTCCTGCTGCTCCTGGGGGATTTCGGACACGGCAAGACCTTCGCGCTGCGCGAGCTCGCCCGCCGTATCCCCGAGGAGATGCCCCACCTCGTACCGCTGTTCATCGAGCTGAACACCCTCGACCGGGCGTATTCGCTGGACGGGCTGGTCGCCGCCCACCTGGCGAACCACGGCGTCGACTCCGTCAACCTCCGCGCCTTCCGCTACATGTTCCAGCAGGGCCGGATCGTGCTGCTCTTCGACGGCTTCGACGAACTGGCGAACCGGGTCAGCTACGAGCGGGCCACCGACCGGCTGCAAGTCCTGCTCGACGCCGTCGTGGACCACGCCAAGGTCGTCGTCAGCAGCCGCAACCAGCACTTCAAGTCCCAGTCGCAGGTGCTCACCGCCCTCGGCGAGCGGGTCGGACTGCTCCCGCAGCGCCGCGTCCTCGCCCTCCAGGAGTTCACGCCCCAGCAGATCCGCACCTACCTGGCCAACCGCTACGGCGACGAGCAGGCCGCCGACCGCCGGGTGCGGCTCCTCGAAGGCATCCCCGACCTGCTGGCGCTGTGCCGCAACCCGCGCCTGCTCAGCTTTGTCGCCGACCTCGACCACGACCGGCTGCGCGCCGTCGCCGGGGCCGGGCGCGCCCTCAGCGCCGCCGGTCTCTACGAAGAAGTGCTCACCTCCTGGCTGCAGTTCGAGGAGCGGCGCGGCCAGGGCGGCGTCGGGGCGGCTCCGGGGATGAACCTCGACCAGCGGTGGGACGCGGTGACCACCCTCGCGCTGCGGCTGTGGTCCAGCGGCCAGAGCACCCTGAGCCTCGACGAACTCACCGATGTCGCCGCGACGCTGACGGGCCTGGCGGACATCAGGCTCTCCGCGCGGGAGGCCGCCCACGCGATCGGCTCCGGCAGCCTGCTGGTACGCAGCGACGAGGGGCTGTTCCAGTTCATCCACAGCTCCATCGTGGAGTGGCTGGTGGCCCGCGAGGCCGCGACCCGCCTCGTCCGCGGCGAGTACGAACTGCTGGCGCGTCGCCCGCTCAGCCAGCTCACCGTCGAATTCCTCTGCGACCTCGCCGACCACCGCACCTGCCAGGAGTGGGCCGAGCGGGTTCTGGACGGCCCGGACGAGGACGGCGAAGGGGAGGGACGGCGGCGCGGGCAGGCCGACGAGGTCGCGCGCGCCAATGCGGTCAAGGTCCTCGCCCGGCTCCGGGTGCCCGCCCACACCGACCTGCGCGGCGCCGCCCTCGCCGGCGAGGACCTTTCCCACCGGGACTTCTCCGGCGTCGACCTCACCCGCGCCGACCTCACCGACACCCAACTGGTCGGCGCCAACCTCTCCGGAGCGGTGCTGCGCGACGCGCGTCTGGTCGGCGCCCGGCTGGACGACGCCGACCTCTCCGGTGCCGACCTGCGCGGCGCCGACCTGCGCCGGGCCCGGCTGATCCGCGCCGACCTGAGCGGCGTGCGGACCGCGGGCAGCCACTGGAACCGGGCCGCGCTGATCGACGCGACCACCGACGAGGAAACCCTGCGCCGCCCCGAGCTGCGCACCGCCGCCCTGGCCCCCGGCATGCCCGTCGACGCGGGCTTCCGGCCTTCCGCGGTCGGTGTTCCCTACGGCTTCGGCATGCAGTCCGTCCGGCTGCCCGAGCCGGTCTCGTACAGCACCGACGGCGAACTGCTCGCCGTGGGCAGCGAGGACGGCGGTGTCCTGGTGTGCGACGCCGCCACCGGCACGGCACTGCGCACCCTCCAGGGCCACGTCGGCCGCGTCTACGCCGTGAAGTTCCGCCAGGACCTGCTCGCCACGGGCGGCGCGGACGGCACCGTGCGCCTGTGGGACGCCGTCTCCGGAGCCTGCCTGCACCGGCTGGACATCCACCCGAGCGGGGTGTGGCCGGTCTCCCTCGACCCGGACGGCACACTGCTCGCCACCGGTGACGCAGAGGGCACCGTCACCCTGTGGGACGTGGCCACCGGCACCCGGCGGCACGAACTCCTCGGGCATGCGGCCCCCGTCTACACCGCGGTGTTCAGCCCCGACGGCCGGACCCTGGCCACCGGCGACGCGGCCGCGGGCGTACGGCTGTGGGACACCCGCACCGGCCGCCTGTGCGCCGAACTGCCCGGGCACGAAGGCGTCTGCAACCGGACGCAGTTCAGCCCCGACGGGTCCCTGCTCGCGACGGGTGACAGGGGCGGCGACCAGGGCGGCACCGTACGGGTGTGGGACGTGGCCTCGGGACGGCTGCGGCACACCTTCACCGGCCACACCGGACGCGTCTACACCCTGGACTTCCACCCCAGCGGCACGCTGCTGGCCAGCGGCGACACCGATGGACAGGTACGGCTGTGGGACCCGGTGACCGGGGCCCCGGCCGGGCAGCCAGGACGGGGCAGCGGCGCCGTCTACCAGGTGGTGTTCGACACCGACGGCACGCTGCTGGCGGCGGGCGACAGCGACGGCGTCGTCCGGCTGTGGCGGGTCCAGGCGGGAGCCGCGGCCGACGGCCGGGGCCGCCCCGGCGACGCCCCCGGCTGGTCCGTGTCCCCCCTCCGCCAGCAGCCCGCCGACCACCGCGGATCCGTGTGGACCTGCCGGTTCCGGCCGCGCGGCGGTATCGGCGGCGGCGACTTGGGCCCGCTGCTGGTGACGGCCGGCAACGACGGGGTGGTCCGGCTGTGGGACACCGCCAGTGGCCAGGGCCGTCGCATCCTGCGCGGCCACGGCCGCCGGATCGGCACCCTGGCCTTCAGCGCCGACGGCTCCTACCTGGCGGCCAGCAGCAACGACGGCGTCGTCCGGCTGTGGGAACCGGCGACCGGCCGCCGCCTCAGGGAACTCAGCGGCCACAGCGGCCGCCTGGTGTCGGCTGTCTTCAGCCCCACCGGGGCCGGCGGAGCCCTCCTCGGCACCTCCAGCAACGACGGCGACGTCTACCTGTGGAACGCCGCCACGGGGGAGTACCAGCGAGAGATCGATGCCGAGACCGACCACGTGTGGGCCGAGGCGTTCAGCGGCGACGGCGAACTGCTCGCCACCGCGAACGACGACGACACGGTGCGCCTGTGGTACCGCAGCACCGGCACCCATGTGACGACACTCGCCCAGCACCGGGGCCGGGTACGGTCGATCGCGTTCAGCGCCGGTGGCACGCTGCTGGCGACCGGCTGCGACGACCGCACCGTACGCCTGTGGGACATACAGGACAGTCGCCTCACCGCCGAACTCGACGCGCACCGGGACCGGGTGTACGCGGTGGCATTTGGCCCCGGTGACTCCTGGCTGGTCAGCGCGTCCTGGGACGGCGATGCCATCGTCTGGGCCGACGGCAGGCCGCAGCACCGGCTCCGCGGGCACTCCGGCCGGCTGTGGACCGCCGCCGTGCACCCCACCCGGCCGTTGGCGGCCACGGCCGGTGACGACCGGATCGTCCGGCTGTGGGATCCGCGCGACGGGCAGGAGACCGGCCGGCTGACCGGACACACGGGGCGGATCCTCTCGACCGCCTTCAGCCCGGACGGCTCGCTGCTCGCCAGCGGCGGCGAGGACGGCACGGTCCGGCTGTGGACCGTGCCCGACCAGGGCGAGCCGTCCCTGCAGGCCACGTTGATCGGGGTACCGGGAGGCTGGGCCGCGCTCTCACCCTCGGGCGGCTACAAGTACGAGGGGGACATCGCCGGTGAGTTCTGGCATGCGGTGGGCATGTGCCGTTTCGAGCCGGGCGAACTCGACGGACACCTTCCCGGAGTGCGCCGGCTGTCGCTCACCGCGCCTCTCGGCGGCGTTGCCCCGGACGGGAGCTGAGCCGGGGGAGTGCGCCACACAAGCGGCCCCGGCAGCCCCACGACTCCCGGGGGCACACAACTCCGGCCGCCACCCGTTCCTGCGGGTGACGGCCGGAGGGCGCATCAGGAGTCAGAAGGGGGCAGGAGGAATCAGATCTTGGTGAAGCACAGCGTGTAGGAAGAGCTGTGACGGATCGAGACGTGCATGCCGTAGTCGAATTGCGATCCGCACCGGGTGCCGGCACCGATCAGCCTGTCGCCGGTCTTGTACTCGGCCTCGGCCGAGCCGCAGTCGACGATCTCCGCCAGCGGCTCTCCCTGGGGGTCGTGGATCTTGACGCAGTCCCCGACCTCCGGGTTGTACTTCTTGTTCTCCTCGGCCTGCGCGGCCTGCGCGGCCTCCTTCTTGGCCTTGCCGCCGTGGGGGTTGGTGTTGTAATCCCACACGTACCAGGCACCGCCGCCGAAGACCGCCAGGATGATGACGGCGCTGATCAGCCCCCGCAGCGGGCTGCTCTGCTGGGGCCGCGGCCGCTGAGGCCCCTGCGGGCCTTGCGGCGCCTGCGGCTGCTGCTGATACCCGTAGGGCTGCTGTTGCCCGTACGGCTGCTGCTGTTGCGGAGACCCGTACGGCTGCTGTGGTGGCTGATTCTGATAGGGCGGCGGCGCGGACATGCCTGAAATCCCCCGTGGTTGAGTGCAGAAGCTGAGAAAGCTCGATGTGGACCGCAGCAGGTTACCCTCCGGCCTCCGCTCGCTGACCAGCAGCCCCCGCGCGCCGGCCGGCCTCCTGCCGGGCCCTGGCACGTCCCTTACTGGACCGGTCGGTTCCGGCCAACCGCGGCTGATGGCATGCTGATCCGCTGATCCCCGTCACCCGGGCGTGCTCCCGGTCCGAGCGCCCCACAGGACGCACGCTGCTGAATGCGACGCACGGTGCTCAACGCGACCCGTGACCACCATGGTTGAGGCCCCTCCGGCTACGCGGTCCCGGACGCCGTCCCGTCCTCGCGCATCCGCCGGCGCACGCGAGCGAGCAGCGCGGCCGGATCCGGCTCGGCCTGCAGGCCGCGGAGCAGCAGGTGCCACAGGTCGTCCAGGTGCTCCTCGATGTGCCGGCGGCCGTCCAGGGCGTCGGAGACGGTGTGCAGACCGAAGAAGGCGCAGACGATGCCGTGGGCGGTGGCGGCAGGTGGCACCTCGGCAGCGAGTTCCCCGTTACGGGCGGCCTCTTCGAGCAACTGGGTGACCGCTCCGATCCAGCCGAGGAACGGTGCGGGAAGCTGCGTGTCGATGGCTTTGCGCTCGGCCCACAGGCGGGCACCGGCCCGGACGACGATGTCGTCACGAAAGGCCCGGGCCACCTCGAAGCTCAGGCCGACGAGTTTTTCCAGGGCCGGCAGACCGGGCTGCCGGTGCCGGCTGATCAAATGCGGCCAGGTGGCGAAATGCTCCTCGACGATGGCAAGGGCAAGCTTTTCCTTGCTGGCGTAGTGGAAGTAAATGGCACCGCTGGTGCGACCGGAATGCGCACTGATGTCGCTGATGCTGGTACCGGCATACCCTCGCTCGTCGAACAGGGTTGCTGCCGCCTCAAGAAGGGACCTGCGCGTCGTCTTCGCCCGGATCTGCACATACACCTCAGACATCGTTCTGGTTCGGCCGGCAGGCAACCTACCGTTCCGCGCGACCCGGAATTCAAGGGTGCGCACGTTCGAAATTCGGTATTCCCTGGTCGTATGAGCACGCCAACGGGCAGCATCGCCGGAAAGAGTGAGCCGCTCAGCTGGTCCCGAACGGTCGAGCGGGAGCTGGTGCACCGGACCGCGGTGGCGGAGGTCCTTCTCACCGATGTGCGGCCGGCCGATACCGCGCACGTCTTCCGCGCCGCGGCATCATGGCCGCGCGCGCATCCGACCTTCCCCCGTGACGGATCGCAGCGGCACAGCCCGCTGATTCTGGTGGAAACCCTGCGCCAGCTCGGCCTGTACATTCCCCTGCGGTTCTACGCCGTTCCTCAGGCGTGCCACGCGGTCATCACCGACCTGTACTTCCACCTCAGACCCGCCGACGAGTCACCGGCCCGCGCCGGGGCGACCGAGATCACCTGCTGCGCCCGGGTGAGCGCCGTACGGCACACGCCGGACAAGGCCGTCGTCGGCCTGCGACTGAACGTCACCTTCGCCGCCTGTGGGGTGACCTTCGGCTGTGGTGGCGGGGGCGTGCGATTCCTGGACGGCGCGCGCTTCACCGCGCTGCGCGCCGGCAGGGCGGCTCAGTCCCTGCCGGTCCGCCCCGCCGGCCGGCACATCCGCCCGCCGGCCGCCCGGCTGACGGTGAACCATCCGCACGATGCGGTCCTCGCTCTCGACGGGGAGGGGCTGTTGGTGTCGCCGGCCGACCCGCTGCACCCGTTCTTCTTCGACCACGCGACCGATCACGTGCCCGGCATGGTGCTGCTGGAGGCCGCCCGCCAGGCCGCCTCGTACCACAGCCGGGGCAGGCTGAGCCGGCCCCGCTTCGGGTGGCTGAAGGCCGCACGCTTCACCGAACTGGCCCCACCCGCACGTGTGCTGTGCACCCGGCGCCGCTCGACATGCGCATTCCGCATCCTCCAGGGCGGCGCCGAAACGGCCTACGGCACTCTCGGTTATCAGTAGATCCGAAAATATGGACATTTATGAATCGGTTGACCACGCTGTGTTGCCGTCCGTAACGTAACGATCGTAATGTTCCGGCATGGAGCGGGGAGAACTCCTGCCCATGAGGACTGCCCTCCGCCGGAAATCCCCTCGGCCCGGTGCCGGACGTCCGTGAACCGATGCTGCCCTGCCTTCCTCGCGACCGGTCACAGCGGCGCCCCCGGGCCCCTCGGAACGGAAACGCGGATGAGCGCAGACAGCATCTTTTCCTGGACACCCGCTGCCGTCGTCTTCGACTGCGACGGCACGCTGATGGACACCGAACGCCACTGGCAGGACGCCCGTGACAGAGTGCTGCACAGCTATGGATTCACCCCCTCGGCCGCATTCGCGGAGAAGGCCCGGGGGCTGCACTACACCGAATGCGGACGCCTGATGGCCGATGTCGCAGGCCGCCCGGAACTCACCGGGGAAATGACGGAATCGCTGCTCGAGCATTTCCGCGACCTCGTCGCGGCCGAGCCCACCACCATGCCCGGAGCGCCGGAACTGGTGTATTCGACCGTGCAGTTCGCCCCGCTGGCGGTGGCCAGCAACTGCCCGCTGGAAGTCGTCGAGTCCTGCCTCGATATGGCCGGACTCCGTGACTGCTTCCGCCATATCGTGGTGCCCGATGCCACGACGAGACCCAAGCCTCATCCCGACGTGTACCTCACCGCCGCCGAGCTCTGCGGAGTGGAACCCGGTGACACGCTGGCCGTCGAGGACTCCCACTGCGGCATCCAGGCCGCCGCGGGCGCGGGCATGCGGGTCCTGGGGGTCGGCCCCCGGCCCAGCGACGAGGAGACGGCACTGGCCGACTGGTGGGTCCACTCGCTGGAAGAGCCGGCGGTGCAGGGGTGGGCCGGTGCCCGTATCCCTGCCCAGGGCGGCGCCGGTGCCGCGCCCGAGGCCAGGAGGCCGTGACGTCATGACTCCGTGATGCCGTGATGCCATGGGCATGACGGCGGTGGCCCTGTGGGTACCTCCGGGGTATAGGTGGCGCACCTGCTCGGCGCGGCAGCGAGCCGTCGCCGTAGTAGGGCGCCACCGAGCCCGGTCCGCAGGATCCAGTACCCTCGGCGGATGATGATGTGACGTATCCGAACGCCCCGCACCCCTGGTGTCTCTTCCTGGCGGCAGGTCCGCACACAACTGCCCACTCCCCCCACCGATGGAGGCAGCCCGACGATGACGAACGACGCAGAAGTGCCTGCTCCTCGGAGGAGTCACGTGGCGAGGCCGGCCGCAACTGCGGTCGGGGCAGCGGCGGTTGCGGCCCTGCTGCTCGCCGGCTGTTCGGCCGAAGAGCCGGCGAAGAAGCCCGAGCGCCCCGGCCCGGTGCCCTCCTCGCCGCGGGAGAGCAGCCCCGCCCCCGCCAAGGAACCCAGCACTTTCGCGCCGTACGTGGACACCTCACTGAAGCCCGCCTACAACCTGCTCCAGGGTGCCGAGGACACCGGCGTGAAGGAGTACAACCTGGCTTTCGTCTCTCCGGGGGGCGGCTGCGTACCCAAGTGGGGCGGCAGGCAGGCACTCCGCGGCAACCCGGTGGCGCGGCAGGCCGACGCGCTGCGCGCCAAGGGGGGCGATGTGCGGGTCTCCTTCGGCGGACAGAGCGGCAACGAACTGGCCAGGGTCTGCGGCTCGGTGGACCAGCTGGCGCAGGCGTACAGCGAGGTCATCGATGCCTACGGTCTGACGAAGGCCGACTTCGACATCGAGGGCCCCGCCCTGACGGACACCAAGGCCAACACCCTCCGCGCCCAGGCGATAGCCAGGCTCCAGCAGCGCAAGAAGCTCGATGTCTCCGTCACCCTCCCGGTGCTCCCCTCGGGGCTGAACCGGCACGCCGTCGCGTTGCTGGAGAACGCCAGGAAGAACGGTGTCCGGATCTCCACGGTGAACATCATGGCCATGGACTACGGCACCTACTACGACGGCGACATGGGCAAGTACGCCATCTCGGCAGCCACCGCCACCCAGAAGCAGGTCAAGTCGGCGCTCGGCATCCGCGACGACGCCCGGGCCTGGAAGGCCGTCGGGGTCACGCCGATGATCGGAGTGAACGACGTCAAGGGCGAGGTCTTCAAGCCTGAAGACGCGGCCGAACTCGCGAAGTTCGCCGAGGAGAAGGGGCTTGGCCGGCTCTCGATGTGGTCGCTGACCCGGGACAAGGCCTGCCCCGGAGGCCCGAACTTGCAGGCCGCGGCGACCTGTTCCAGCATCGGCAAGGCGGAGCACGAATTCACGCGAGCGTTCACCGGCTGAGCGGCTGAGCGGCTGAGAGTGACTGAGTGGTCGAGCGGCGGCTCGGTCCGTGGGCCTGTGCCGTTGCCTTCGGGTGCCGCGCACCAGGCGCCACGGGCCGGGCCGGCCCCGGCGCTTGACTTCAGCCGTCAGGCATCAGCGGAACTGCGGATGCCACACGTCGCAGGCTGCTCCCTCCTCATCGACGACGGTGATGTCGGGCCACCGGTCGAAGGCCGAGCACGGGTGGGAGACACCGAGGTCGACCTCGTCGCCCACCTGAAGGCCTTGAGCTGGGGTGAGGACCAGATGGTGGTCGTAGATCCGCGCCGCCGTGGCCCGCACCTCGCGGGGTGCTCCGGCGGCCGAGCGTGCCCCGAGGACGACGGGCAGGCCGGCGTCGTAGGGAAGCTCGCGTTTTCCGGCCCCCACCACGGCGGTTCCGCTCTCGGGCGTGGAGAGCACCGTCGCCCGGACGGTCAGTGCCGGACGCAGTCCGGGGAGCGGCGTGACCTGGGCGTAGGTGCCGTGGTCGTGGGTGACGTAGCAGCCTGACCGGAGCACGGGCACCAGCGGCAGGTCGCCGCACCGGCTCAGCAGCTCCGCCACGGCGTGGACGACGCGGTCGGGAAACGCGGAGCCGCCCATGCTGAAGACGGGGCGTGCGGTCTCGTACAGCGGAGCCAACGACTCGAAGACCTCGGCGGTCATGCGGCAGTGCGCGTCGACGGCGGCGAGGGTCGCGGCGTCCCGGGTATTGGGGCGTACTCCCTCGTATCCGGCGACTCCGGCCAGGAGGAGCCCGGGCGAGGCCTTGACGGCGGCCGCGGCGAGCTCGTACGCCTCCACGGCGCTACGCACCCCGGTCCGGCCGCCCGGCACGCCCACGTCGACGAGCACCCGGAGCGGGTTGTGCGTGTCGTGAACGGCCGCCGCGGCGAGGTCCACGCCGGTCGAGGAGTCGATGAGGCAGAAGAGCTCCAGGTCCGGCGTTTCGTCGAGCAGGTGGCGCAGGAGGGCGAGGTCCGCGGGGTGGATCACTTCATTGGCGACCAGGATCCTGCGCACTCCCCAGCTGCGCGCCACAACGGCTTGCCGGGCGGTGGCCACCGTGACGCCCCACGCACCGGCTTCCAGCTGCTGTTCGACGATGGGGCGGACCATGGTGGTCTTGATGTGGGGCGAGAGCTCGACGCGGTGCTCGCGGCACCACTGGGCCATGAGCCGCACATTGTCCGTCAACGCGCCGCGTTCAAGACGGAGTTCGGGCAGCGCACGGATCTCGCGCTCGGGGGAGGACGAGGCGTGGGGGTGCATGGGACGGAACCTCCGGGTGCACGGGGTGCGGGCAGGGGACAGGGGGTCAGGATCAGTGGATCGTGGGCGGCGTCGGACGGCGGGCGCGCGGCGCAAGCGGACTCGGCGTCGTCTATCAACGGTGGAGCACACGATATATGCGACATCGAGACAACGGCTATAGTAGACGCAATGTGCTCTTTACTGGAATGGGGTGGGCGTCGTGACGGCTGAGAACGCCCCGGCCGAAGCGGGAGGCGCGGCGAGCGACGGGATCGGCCGCCACCTTCGCCGGGAGCGCCTGGAGCGGGGGCTCACCCTCGAACAGCTCGCGGACCGGACCGGGCTCTCCCGCAGCTACCTCAGCAACGTCGAGCGCGATGTGAACAGCCCGACGATCAACACCCTGCGTACGATCGTCGATGCCCTCGGTACGACCCTCAGCCGGCTGTTCCATGCCGTCGAGAGCGAACAGCGCGTCCTGACCCGTCCCGACCAGCGCATCGAACTCACCCGGGCAGGGGTGGAGGGCGTCACCTACACCCTCCTCAATCCCGACCACGGTGGCCGGCTGGAGATGATGCTTCTGGAGGTGGCCCCGGGGGCCGGCTCCGGCGACCGGCCGCACACCCATGCCGGGGAGGAAGTCGGGGTCCTGTTGAGCGGGGAGCTGGACTACTGGGTCGATGGCGTCCACCATCACCTGCGGCCCGGCGACTGTGTCAGCTTCCCGTCCTCCACCCCGCACCGCTACAGCAACCCCGGCGAGGTGCCGGCGGTCTGTGTCTGGGCCGAGACCCCGCCGAGCTTCTGAGGTCTGCCGCGGCTCGAAAGGGAACCCACCCGTCCTTTCCGGCCTCTTGATCATCGGAGTGCACGCCGTGACCGCAGAGAACGCGATCGCAGAAATGGGGAGGCCCCGACCTTGGAGACCACCGGATCCCACCGCTCCCGCCGCGCGGTACTGGCCCTCGGCGCGGGGACCGTGCTCGCGGCAGCGGTGCCGACCGCGGCATCCGCCTCAACTCCTCGCCGGGCCGGGCTCGCCGCCCAGTTGAGGGACCTGGAGCAGCAGTACTCCGCGCGCCTGGGGGTGTTCGCACGCGACGCGGCCACGGGACGGACCGTGAAGTATCGCGCGGACGAGCGCTTTCCGATGTGCTCGGTGTTCAAGACGCTGGCCGCCGCTGCCGTCTTGCGTGACCGCGAGGATGATTTCCTCGGCCACCGGATCCGGTACACCGAAAAATACGTCACGGATTCGGGCTACGCCCCGGTCACGGGCAAGCCCGAAAATCTCGCCAACGGTATGACCGTCGGCGAGCTGTGTGCCGCCGCCGTGTCCTACAGCGACAACGGGGCGGGCAATCTGCTCCTCGGCGAGCTCGGCGGACCCGCCGCGGTCACCAGGTTCTGCCGCTCGACCGGGGACGGGACCACACGTCTCGACCGGTGGGAGCCCGATCTGAACTCGGCGGAACCCTGGCGGAAGACCGATATCACCAGCCCCCGTGCCATCGGTCAGACCTATGCGCGGCTCGTCCTGGGAAGCACACTCACCACGGCGGACCGGAAACGGCTGACGAAGTGGCTGGTCGCCAACACCACCAACGGTGAGCGTTTCCGTGCCGGCCTGCCCGCCGACTGGACGCTCGCGGACAAGACCGGTGGCGGGAAGCAGTACGGCGTGGCCAACGATGTGGGCATCGTCTGGCCGCCCGGACGGCCGCCGCTCGTCCTCTCCGTCCTCTCCACCAAATTCGACCCCGAGGGGCCGACGGACAACCCGCTGGTGGCCAAGACCGCCGCGCTGGTGGCGGCGGCACTCACCTGACCCGCCGACGGCACGGCGGTCATGCCGACCGTACGGGGCCCACGCCCTCCACCTCGAAGGTCACCTGGTCCTCGTAACACCACCACCAGGCCTCGCCGGGCTCATAGGACCGGATGAGCGGGTGGCCGGTCGCGTGGTGGTGGGCCGTGGCGTGCTTGTTCTTGGAGGAGTCGCAGCAGCCGATGTGCCCGCAGCTCTGGCATTCGCGCAGATGCACCCACTCATCGCCCAGCGCGACGCACTCCGGACAGCTGTCAGGGCTGTCGGGGCTGACCGCCGTCACCTCATCGAGGTGCTGACAGATCAGGCTCCCCGCCGTTCCGTCACTGAAAGCCATGGTGCCTACTCACCCCTCGCCAGGCTGCCCCCTGGCCCTGGCTGCGGCGCCAGGATCCGTACTTCCACGGTGCCACTCGGCGTCATCCTGTCAAACGGTGGACCGGATCCCTGCCGGCACCCTCACCCTCGGCATCTGCTCCACTTCTGCTCCACTTCTGCTCCACTACTGATCCGCTCCCCGACCAATCCGGATCCCGGCCGGTGACGAATACACCGGATGAGGATGTCCGGAACGCCGTGCTGCGCTGTGCCGTGCGGCCGCCGTGCGATCGATCGGATCGGATCGGGAGAGGAGGAGCTGTGGCGATGCCGCAGTGCATGCCTCGACTTCACCGGATCCCGTCACCGGATCCAGGGCCCCGCTCAAGGCGCCGGACAGTCGGAGACAGTGCACGTAGATACTTTTCGCAGACCTCCCGCCTCCCTAGTGAAGGGACACCCCCCATGGCCCCCGCACCCCAAATCGGCAAGCCGGTACCCGACTTCACCCTGCCCGGTGGTGTGCTGACCGGCGACCGCTTCGAGCGTCGCGACTACGCCCTGTCCCTTCAGCGCGGTCGCCCGCTCGTCCTGGTGTTCTATCCGGGTGACGACACCAGCGTGTGCACCAAGCAACTGTGTTCCTACTCCAGTGGCCTCGAGCAGTTCCAGGGCCAGAACGCGGAGGTCTGGGGCATCAGTCCGCAGGACGTGGACAGCCACGAGCGGTTTGCGCGCAAGTACGACCTGCGGATGCCCTTGCTCGCCGACACCGATCGCGGCGTCGCCCGCACCTTCGGCGTCGCCGCCCCCGGCATCGGAGTGCGCAGGGCCGTGTTCCTCATCGGATCCGACGGCACCCTGCACTGGAAACACGTGGCGCTGCTCGGCGCCACCTTCCAGCCTCTCGACACGCTCGCCCGGCATCTCGCCGGTATGCCCACCACCTGACCGGGCGGGTGCCGGGCCCGGATGACCCGCTGTGCCGCCGGTTCCGCATACGGGTAGTGAGCTCGCGGCGACGGAAAATCACGCGCGCCCGGCGCCCGGCACATCGAGTTCCGGGCGCCGGGCCCGGTGCCGGTGCTCAGGCCGGCACCGGGTCCGGTCTGCCCTGGGGTCAGGACCGGCGATCCCCAGATCGCCCCGGGTGATGACCGCCGCGTGAGGTAAGCGGGTCATTCAAGGCCATCGAGGGTGCCTTGGGCGCGCACAGGGGGGAAGGGTCGAGGGTGCGCGAAGTTACCGATCCCCTGCTGGACCTCGTCCGATGGCACAGCGAGCCCGTCGTCGCCCAGACGCTCCGCTCGACCGTGGCCGCCGTGATTTCCTACGTCGTCGCCCTGCTGCTGAGCAGCGAGCCGGCGCCGCTGACCGCGCCCCTGACCGCCCTGCTCGTAGTCCAGGTCACCCTGTACACCACTCTCACCACCAGCGTGCGCAGGGTGAACGCCGTCGTGGTGGGGGTGGTCATCGCCATCGGCTTCAGCTCCCTGGTGGGGCTGACCTGGTGGAGCCTGGGGCTGATCATCCTCGCGTCGCTGGTCATCGGGCGTTTCGTGCGGGCCGGCGAGTTCGTGCCCGAGGTCGCGATCAGCGCGATGCTGGTGCTCGGCGTGACGACGACACGGGTGGCCGCGACGGCCTGGGACCGGGTGTTGGAGACGCTGATCGGGGCCGTCGTCGGACTGCTCTTCAACATGCTGTTCGTGCCGCCCCTGTGGGTGCAGCCCGCCAGTGAGGCCATCGAGGGCCTTGCCGCCCGGATGAGCCGGTTGCTGCTGAGTCTCGGCGAGGAGATGACGGGCCACACGCCCGTGGCGGAGGCGGCAGCCCGGCTGCACGAGGCGCGGCGCCTGGATCACGACATCGTGCAGGTGGACGCGGCGCTCCGGCAGGCGGAGGACAGCCTCCGGCTCAATCCCCGGGTCAAGGAGGGCCTGCTCTCCCGTGTCGTTCTGCGCACCGGGCTGGACACCTTGGAAATCTCCGCGGTGGTGCTCCGTACGGCGTGCCGTACCCTGACCGACCTCGCCAAGGCGCGCACCGACGAATCGCTCTTCCCGGCGGCCCTCGGCACCGCCCTGCAGGAGCTGTTCGGCCATATGGCCCGCGCGGTCGAGAGCTTCGCGGTCCTCATCACCACCCAGGTCAGCGCCAACGCGGAGGAGGCCGAGGAACGGCTCGGCCAGGAACTCGCCGCCAGCCGCGAGAGCCGGGAGACCGTCGCGCACCTGCTCCTCGACGGCGTGCAGGAGCACCCCCGGCAATGGCAGCTGCACGGTGCGCTGCTGGCCGAGATCGACCGCATCCTGGACGAGCTGGATGTGACGAAACGCTCCGAGCGGCTGGTGGAGGAGCTGAACCGCCAGGCCCGCGAACAGCGGGAGAAGTACCCGTTGGTGGACAAGCTGCGGGGCCGGCTGCGCCTGGGACGGCCGGGAAGCCGCGTCACGGACGTCGCGGATTAGGAGGAGCGCCATGTGCGCGGCCCGGCCTCCAGGCTCAAGAAGCGAGTGTGGCCTCGACCAGCTGGGACCAGTGGGTCCGCGTCCCCTCCCGGGCGGCCTCGGCGAACCGTGCCTCGCCGAGGCGGTGCCGCGCGGCCCGTTCGATCCGGGCCACGTCCGGGTGGGAGCGGTCCTGCAGCCCGCGTACGTCCGCGCTCGCCGCGAGCAGCCGTGCGGCCTGCTCGTGCTCGTCGCGGCGCAGGGCCAGGTCCGCGACCCCGACGAGTACCTGCGCGGTCAGCGGCGCGTATCCCGACTCGGACGCCGCCTCGCAGGCCGCCGCGCGGTGCGCCCGGGCCTCTCCGAGGTCGTCGGCGAGGTAGCCGAGCAGGTCGTGCGTCACCGCGCGGATGTTCGCCTGCTTCGCTTCGTCGCCCAGTACGGCCGCCACGACGCCGAGTTGCCGGTACGCCTCCTCGGCATCGCCGCCCCACCGGGCGAGCTCCGCCTTCGCGAGGGCCAGCTCGGCCAGCGCGCCCGGCCAGGTGACCCGCTCCGCGCACCGCCGCGCCTCGGCAAGGGCGTCCGCGCTCGCGTCCTCGTCGCCCAGCAGCCAGTACAGCTGCGCCTGCCGCGACCGCATCCGGATGACATCCTCGGTGGCACCGACCTCGGTGACGACCGCGATCGCCTGCTCGTAGTGCTCGCACGCGGCGGCGAACCCGCCACGCACGGCGATCCGGTCCGCCAGCTCGGACAGCGCGAACGAGATCCCGAACCGCTCGCCGAGCGCCCGGAACTCGGCGAGCGCCCGCTCCAGATGCGCGTCCGCGTCCGACCCGTCCTGCCCGAGCACGATCCGCATCTTGCCCAGCTGCAGCCGGGCCAGCGCGCGCACCCACGGGTCCTCGTTGTCGAGCAGCGCTTCGAAAGCGGGCCGGAACCCGTCGGGGGTCTGCAGCAGGCGTTCCAGCGCGGCGACGAGACCCAGCAGCGGGGCGCGACACCGGCTGCGCCGGCTGAGCCGGTGCGCCTCGCGGATCCAGTGCTCTGCCTGGCGCTCGTCGCCCCGCCCGGCGCTCACGAACAGCACGACCAGCGCGTACGTCATGGCCCGGACGTCGTCGGTCACTTCGCCGGGTGTCCTGGCGGCCGCGGTGATCAGCTCCATGCCCTCGGTCCGGTGCCCGCCGAGCCACCAGTACCAGCCCGCCCCCGCCGCGAGCCGCATCGCCTCCTGCGCCTCGCCCGCCGTGAGCGCGCCCCGCATCGCCGAACCGATGTTGTCGTGCTCGGCCTCGAGCAGGGCCAGCCAGTCCAACTGCTCGGCGCGGCGCAGATGCGGCTCCGCGGTCTCGGCGAACTCGGTGAAGTAGGCCAGGTGCGCATGGCGCGCCCGCTCCGATTCCCCTGCCTCCGCGAGCCGTTGGCCGGCGTACTCCTTGATGGTGCCGGTCATGCGATAGCGCGGGGCGCTGTCGACCTCGGCGACCAGCAGCGACTTCTCGGTCAGCGCGGTCAGCAGCTCGAACACCTGATCCTGCTCGACGGCGTCGCCCGCGCAGACCCGTTCGGCCGCTTCCGGTCTCGCCCCGCCGGAGAACACCGAGAGCCTGCGCAGGACCATCCGCTCGGCGTCGGTCAGCAGCTCCCAGCTCCAGTCGACTGCCGCGCGCAGCGTCTTGTGCCGCGGCAGCGCGGTCCGGCTGCCGCTGGTCAGCAGGCGGAAGCGGTCGTCGAGCCGGTGGGCGAGCTGATCGAGGGACATGGTGCGCAACCGGGCCGCGGCCAGCTCGATCGCCAGCGGCATCCCGTCCAGCGCCCGGCAGACGCGCACCATCGTCGCCAGCGTGCGGGCGTCGGCCGCGAGATCCCGGCGCACCGCCCCGGCCCGGTCCCGCAGCAGCTGAACGGCGGGTGCGGACTCGATCTCGGCGGTGCCCGCGTCCCCCTCCGGCAGGGCCAGTGGCTCGACCGGCCACAGTGCCTCCCCGGTGATGCCGAGCGGTTCCCGGCTCGTCGCCAGGATCCGCAGCCGCCGGCACTCCCCGAGCACCCGGTGGGCGAACACCGCCGCGGACTCGATCACATGCTCACAGTTGTCCAGGATCAGCAGCGCCTCCCGCTCGCGGACCGCGGCGATCAGCCGGTCCGTCAGCTCCGCGGTCGGGGCCCCGCCGAGCAGGGCGTCCCGCAGGCCGAGCCCGGCGAGGGTCGCCTGCGCCACGTCGCCGTCCGAACCGATGGCGGCGAGCTCCACCAGCCAGACCCCGTCCGGCAGGTCGCCGAGCAGCGTGCGTGCGGCCTCCGTGGCCAGCCGGGTCTTCCCCGAGCCGCCCGGCCCGGTCACGGTGGTGAGCCGGTGCCCGGCGACGAGCCCGCGGACCGCGGCGACATCGGCGCCCCTGCCGACGAAGGTGGTCAGCTCGGCGCGCAGGTTGGTCTTGCGGCTCGCTTCCCGTTGCCGCAGGCCGGACCCCGCCTCGCCCCGCAGCAGCGCGAGGTGCAACGCGGCCAGCTCCGGCGAGGGGCCGACGCCCAGCGCATCGGCCAGAGCCTCCCTCGCGCGCTGGTAGACCAGCAGCGCCTCGCTGTCGCGACCGGCCGCGACGAGCGCACGCATCAGCGCCGCGACCAGCCGTTCCCGCACCGGGTGCGCGGCCACCAGGTCGGTCAGCTCCGTGACCAGCTCCGCACCGCGCCCGAGGGCGACCTCCGCGCCGACCCGCTCCTCCGTGGCGGTCAGGCGCAGCCCTTCGAGCCGGACGACCGCCGCGTCGAAGGGGGCGCTGTCCTGCAGCCCGACGTCCTGCAGGGCCGCACCGCGCCACAGATCGAGGGCCTGGCGCAGCAGCCGCACCCGCAGACCACCGTCCTCGGTGCCGGCCTGCCCCGCGGTGACCAGGCGTTCAAAGCGCACGGCGTCGACGGCCTCGGGCTCCACGGCCAACCGATAGCCGTCCGTCCGGCTCTCGACCACCCCGTGCGGCAGCACCTTCCGCAGCCGGGAAACCAGGCGCTGCAGGGCGTTCGTCGCATCGGCGGGCAGGTCCTCCCCCCCAGATCCAGTCGACGAGCGACGCCTTCGGGACCACCTGACCCGGCTTGAGCGCGAGGGCGATCAGCAGCCCGCGCAGCCGCGCGCCCGGCACGTCGGCCAAGTCTCCGTCGTCCGTGCGCACTTCGAACGGACCCAGCATCCCGATCTGCACCCGCTGATTTTGCCATGGGTGTTCGACAGGCAGCCATGAGGCGGGAATCCATGAGGCGCGGGAATCCATGGGGCGGAGGGCCATGCAGTGGTCATCCCATGCGGTTGGGCGTTTCTGCTCCCGGTGACGCGCTCGGCCGGCGGCCTTACCGGGCCGTCTCCGTCCAGGTGACCGGCAGTTCGTGGACGCCGTAGATATTCATGTCGGTCTTGAGCTTCACCTCGTCGGCGGGGACGGCGAGTTCGAGGGTGGGGAAGCGGCGCAGCAGGCCCTCGAAACCGGCGCGCATCTCGATCCGGGCCAGTTGCTGGCCCAGGCATTGGTGGATGCCGTGGCCGAAGGACAGGTGACCGCGGGCCTTGCGGTGGATGTCCAGGGTGTCGGGGTGGTCGAAACGCAGGGGGTCGCGGTTGGCGGCCAGCAGGGAGACGACGACGGTCGATCCCTTGCCGATGGTCTCGCCCCCGAGTTCGATGTCCTCCGTGGCATAGCGGTAGAAGATGTCGGCTATGGACAGGTAGCGCAGCAGTTCCTCGACGGCGCCGGGCAACAGGTCAGGATCGGCGCGCAGTTCGGCCAGTTGCTCGGGGTGTTCCAGGAGCGCGAAGGTGCCCAGGGCGAGCATGTTGGCGGTGGTCTCGTGGCCCGCGAAGAGCAGCAGGAAGGCGACGCCGGTCAGCTCCTCGATGGTGAGGTCGTCATGGCGGGCCAGGTCGGACAGGATGTCGTCGCCGGGGGCGGCACGTTTGTCCGTGACCAGTTCGGAAAGGTACGTCGTCAGTGCCTGGTACGCGGCCATCTTCTCGTCGAGCGACTGGTCCTTGACCAGGAACTTGGCGGAGTTGACCTGGAAGGTCTCCCGGTCGGTGTAGGGGACGCCGAGCAGTTGGCAGATCACCAGCGAGGGCACCGGCAGCGCGAACTCCTTGACCAGGTCGACCGGCGGGGTGAGGCGCGCCAGTTCGTCCAGTTGCCGCTCGGCGATGTCGATGATGTGCTCTTCGAGCTGCTTCATGCGTTTCACGGTGAAGGCGCCGGTGAGCCTGCGCCGCAGGCGGGTGTGGTCCGGCGGGTCCATGGCGACGAACAGGCCCGGCACCTGCGGGGACGGTTCGGTGGCGGCGGGCATGTCGGGGGCCTCGTACGGCATGTGGAGGATGCCGAGGTCCTGGCGGGAGCTGAACCGGGTGTCGGCCATGAGCCGGCGGACCACGTCGTAGCCGGTGACGAGCCAGCCCTCGTGACCATCGGGGAAGATCATGGGACTGACGGGGCGAGCCTCGCGCAGCTGGGTGATGAGGCGGGGAGGGTCGAAGGGGCCCGCGTCGCGCTCCATGGGGAGGCCCTGCGGGACGGAAACCGTTTGACTCATCGGAAGCCCTTTCGTGGTGGATGTGCCGACCACGATCGCCGACGGTCCTGACATCCGGCAGACACGGCGCTGACACCGGTCATGCCGGGGGGATGGTCGGTGTCAGAGCCGGTCTGCACGGTCCGTGGCCCGTAGTCCTTCTGCGGGCGCTCAGCGATCCGGCTCTACGGGCCGGGCGGGCCGCCGGACGGGCGGCCGGTTTCGACGGGGCGAAAGCGGCAACCTGTTTGTCATGTCCAGACGCGTTCACAACGGCAGAAGCGAAGCAGCAAGAGGGATCGTCGTCATTGCGGACCTCACCGCGGTGATCCTCGGCCTATGGATCCTGTTCGTCCTCCTCGACGCGAACCGCGCCAACGACCTGGTCAGTTGGGTACAGGCCGCGGCCGGCTGGCTGGCCGGCTGGTCGCACGATCTGTTCACCATGGACACGGACTGGGTGCGGACCGTGCTGAACTACGGGTTGCCCGCCGTGGTCTACGTCCTCATCGGGCATGTCCTTGCCGGCCGGCTCCGCCGCGCCTGATGCCCCGAGCCACGGGAGTCAGGGACTGGGGAACCCCGGGCGGAACGTGTGCCCATGCGGCCGCGGCCCCGCTCCGGACGCTGCCCCGCAAGAGGCCCGTTTCCGGGAACGGGGGTGCCGGCCGAGTCCTGGCCGCCTACTCGGCCCCCGGAACAACCCCCGCGGTCTCCGCCGGGCGCCCGGCCACCGCCTCGCTCAGCGGCTCCGGGACCTCCGGGCGACGGGTCAGCCAGAACACGCAGGCAGCACCGGCCACCGCCAGCGCACCGGCGGTCAGAGCGAGGGTGTTGTGGCCCCCTGCGAACACCGCATGCAGGGTGCGGTCGAAGGAGGCCCGCTGTCCGGCCGGGGCGGCCGCGAGGAGAGTGCCGGCTCCGCCACCGGACAGGGTCTGCGCGGCACCGGCCGGATCGGCGACCTGACCGTCCAGGGAGCCGGTCATGGTGGTGACGGCGATGGTGAGCATCGCGGCGCTGAACGCCGGACGGTGGAACAAAGACAGGTCCAGCAGAGGGTGCGTGCTGCGGCGCTGTACGGCGAGGAAGACCACGAAGGCAGCCACCGCTGCGGCCAGTGACACCAGGGTTTCCGCTGAACTCCAGCCGTGGGCGTGGGAGGCGGTCAGGGCGTGGACAAATCCGCCCGCGGCGAGCGCGAACAGCACGATGCCGGGGACATCCGGACGCCGCGTGGCGCTCCGGTCGGGGGTGGACCGGGGGATGCAGCGGAAGGTCAGCGCCAGCGCGAGCGCGGTGACGGGGACGTTGACGTAGAAGATCCACCGCCAGTCCAGCGCCTCGGTCAGCAGCCCGCCCATGACCGGGCCGAGTGCGGAGGCGCCGGCGGCGACCGCCGCCCAGACGCCTAAGGCCTGTCCGAGACGGCGACCGGAGTACAGGGTGCTGATCAGGGAGAGGGTGGTGGTGAACATCGCCGCAGCGCCCACACCCTGCACCAGCCGGGCCGCGATCAGCCACCCCATGCCGGGCGAGAGCGCACAGGCGACCGAGGCCGACGCGAAGACGACCAGCCCCGCGACGTACACGCGGCGCCGACCCTGCAGATCGGCGAGCATGCCCGCTCCGAGCAGGGCGGCGGCCACCGCGAGGGCGTACCCGTCGGCCACCCACTGCAATTGGGAGAGCGAGGAGCCCAGGGACTTTGACAGCGACGGCAGCGCGACCAGGACGATGGTGATGTCGAGGAGCAGCATGAACGTGCCCAGGCAGACGGCGGCCAGCGGCCCCCAGATACGCATGACACAGACTCCCGTAAGGGTGAGGTGGAACAGGACCCGCCCACTGTCCGGGCACCTCCGGGACTACCCCTAGCCGTAGCCTTGCCTGTGCAAGATTCCGGCACGAGAGCGAGGCACAGCGGTGGATTCCAGACCTCTGAAGGCGCTCGACACCCGTCTGCTGGAGGCCCTGCAGCTCGACGGCCGGGCCCCCTTCAGTCACCTCGCCCGCCGGCTCGACGTCTCCGAACGCACCATCGCCCGCCGCTACCAACACCTGCGCACCCTGGGGCTGCGCATCGTCGGCCAGCCCGTACCCGCCCGCCTGGGCCTGGTCCGCTGGTTACTGCGCCTGCACTGCACACCCGACGCGGCCGGCACCATCGCCGATGCGCTGGCCCGCCGTCCCGACACCAGTTGGGTCACCCTCGCTTCCGGCGGCACCGAGCTCTCCTGCGCCGTCAACACCCGCACCCCCGACGAACGCAACGCCCTGCTCCTGCGGAAACTCCCCCGCACCCCACACGTCCTGTCGGTCAGCGCCCACTGCATGATGCGGATCTTCGTCGGCGTCACCAGCACCTGGCACGCCACCCGCTTCCACGCCCCGGGCTCCGCCCCCGCGGTGGATTCCGGCACACCCGACGCCCCGCTGACCTTGGACGCCACCGACCGCACCCTGTTCACCGAACTCGCCCGCGACGGCCGCGCCACCCTGCCCGAACTCGCCAGAGCCAGTGGCCGCTCGGCCTCCAGCGTCCAGCGCCACCTGGAGCGGCTGCGCACCGAGGGCGCACTCGGCTTCTCCGTGGACTTCGACCCCCAGCTTCTCGGCTATCACATGACGACCCAGCTCTGGCTCCACGTCACCCCCGACCACCTGCGCACCGTCGGCGAAACCCTTGCCACCCACCCCGCCATCGCCTTCGCCGCAGCCATCACCGGCACCTCCAACCTCGTCGCCAGCGGCGTCTTCCGCACCCCGGCCGACCTGTACGACTACATCGACCAGCACCTCGGCCCCCTGCCAGGCATCCAGAGCATCGAAACCGCCCCCACCCTCCGGGAGGTCAAACGCCTCGCGCCCGCCCTTCCTTGAGCCGGCCGCGGGCCAGATGGCCGACGGCCGACTCCGCCAACGCACGGATCGCCGGGTGCCAGGGGCGGGCATGCGGCCCGGTCAGTACGAGGCGGCGTGAGGTCCGGGGCTCCAGCGGCAGCAGAACCAGATCCGGGGGGATCAGTGAGCGGGAGACCTCGGACAGGACGGTCACGCCGATACCGGCCTGCACCATGCTGATCAGCGTCGCCAGGTCCCGTACCCGGTGGGTGGGGGAGAAGCGCAGTCCGGCCAGGTCGTGGATCGTACGGATGCGGGCTTCGCAGCTGTTGGGTGAGATCAGGAACGGGTCGTCCTCCAGGTCGCGGAGGTGGACGAGCGGTTCGTCCGCCAAGGGGTGGTCCCGGGGCAGCAGGGCCCGGTAGCCGTCCACGGCGAGCTGGATGCCGGGGCCGGGCTCGGGACACCTCCCAGCGGTAGCCGGGGGAGGGTCGATCAGGACGGCGGCATCGGTCGTCCCGTCCTCCAGCCAGCCCGAAACTTCGGCACTGTCGCCCTCGAAGACCCGCACCGTGATCCGCGGCTGGTCCGCACGCCAGTGCCGCAGCAGGCCGGGTATCAGACCCTGGCAGACCGTGGGTGTGGCGGCCAGCCGCACGGTGCCCTTCATGGTGTCGGTGGCCTCGGCCGCGATCCGTTCCACGGACCGGGCCGCCGACAGGGCGACGCGGGCGGGCGGCACGATCCGCTCCCCGAGTGCCGTGGTACGGGCCGGGGTGGCACGGACCAACAGCGGGGCGGCCAGCTCCCGTTCCAGGGAAGCGACGGCGTGCGACACCGCTGACTGGCTGACGCCCAGTTCCGCTGCGGCCGCACTGAAACCGCCCGTATCGACGACGGCGAGGAAGGCCCTCAGCTGGGGAATGTTCACGGACATGCGGCGGCCTCATGGGTCTATGACAGGTATGCGTTGGATTCATGGTCCCAGGTCGGTGACGCTTGATCCGTGCCGCCGATTCCGGCGGAAGCGTCCCGAGCACATGCCGAGGAGAGCCATGCCGTACTTCCGGGTCACCGTCCCCGACCCCGACCTCCCAGCCGACCTCCAGCGCGCGATTGCCGAGGGCCTGACCCGGCTGGCGGTCTCGGTTCTGCGCAAGTCCAGCGCGCGCACCATCGTCCACATCAATCCGGTCCCGGCCGGCAGCTATTTCGTCGACGGCAGGCCCCTGACCGGTACCCGCGACGCGCACCTGGAGGCCAGCATCACCCTGGGCACGAACAGCGCGGCGGAGAAGGCCGAATTCATCGCCAGGGCCGGTGAACTGCTGTCGGACATCCTCGGCCCGCTTCCCCGGTCCGGCGTCGCGCTGCACGAACTGCATCCCGAGAGCTACGGCTACAACGGGGTGACCCAATTCGACTACTACCACCGGGACGAGAGCGGGGACGGGGCCGGGCCCGGGGATCGGGCGGTGCCGGCTGCCGCCGAGCCGCCCTATGGCCTGGTGCGCCCCGACGCTCCCAGCGCGTGCGCCAGCTCGATGACATCGTCGGCGACGAGGTCGACCACAGCGGGCGGGTCGACCCGTCCGGCGGCCGGGCCCCACTCCAGCGGGCGGGGGATATAGGCGGTGCGGAGCCCCGCCCTGGCCGCGGCTTCGAGGTCGTCGGGGTGGCAGGCGACCATGAGGAGTCGTCGCGGCTTCACCTCGAGCAGGTCGGCGGCCATGCGGTAGACCTGGGGATCGGGTTTGTAGGACCTGGCCAGTTCGGCCGAGAGGATGCAGTCGAACCGGAGCCCCGCCTGTTTGGTGAGGCGCGCCAGCAGGCTGATTCCTCCGTTGGACAGCGTCGCGGTGAGCACGCGGGTGTGGTGGAGCAGTTCCAGGCCGGCCGGGGCGTCGGGCCAGGGCCGCAGACGGTGCCAGGCCTGCACCAGCACATCCCGCTCGGCATCGTCGAGGTCCTCGAGCCCGTGTTCGGCAAGGGCTTCGTCGAGTGTGAGCCGGTGCAGAGCATCCAGCGGCCGCCAGGACAGCTCTCCGTCCAAGATCCTTTTGAGCGCCGGGCGGTAGCAGCGCCGCCAGGTGTCGGTGACCGTGGGCCAGTCGGCATGCAGTCCGGCCCGGCCGCCGGTACCGGACAGCGCCTCGGTCACGCTGGACCGCCAGTCGGTCAGCGTTCCGAAAACATCGAACACGGCGGCATCAACGTCCATACGACATTCCTCACCCTCAACTCCTGATGTGGACACTCGACTTGGTACGTTCCCGAT
The DNA here is from genome assembly GCF_040643995.1 of Streptomyces sp. NPDC047049. Lineage (NCBI taxonomy): Bacteria > Bacillati > Actinomycetota > Actinomycetes > Kitasatosporales > Streptomycetaceae > Streptomyces > Streptomyces sp. NPDC047049. The sequence continues at coordinate 366,831 of NZ_JBEYVM010000005.1, forward strand.
CATGCCGCACCTCGCTGCCTGTTGTGCACGGTGAGGGGTGTTCGGGGGCGTTCCGGTGAGCTGGTGATGACGGCGCGTTGGTTGGTGCTTCGACGGCATCTGACCGCACTCATCCGACGGTGCGGCGTGGGTCTGCCGCTCTGAACCGGTGTCCGCCGCAGCCGCAGCCGGCAGTCAACACACTGTCGACTGCCGGCCGCGGCGGGAAGGCAGGGCAGGTGCGGTCCACCGGCCCTGCCGGTGGTCAGCGCTTTCCGAGCAGCTTGTTCATCTGTGTGATCTCCGCGTTCTGGGCCTTGATGATGTCCGCGGCCAGCGTTTTCGCCCGGCCGTATGCGCCCTTGTCCTTCTCGGTGCCGGCCATCTGCACCGCGCCCTGGTGGTGCCCGACCATCATCTCCAGGAAGGAGGTGTCGAAGTCCTTGCCGGACTTCTTCTTGAGCGCGGCCATCTCCTTCATGCCCTTCATGCCCGGCATCTGCGAGTGGGCGGAGTGGTCCATGCCGGGCATCTCCTCCGGCACCTGCTCGTCCCAGGCGGTCAGCCACCCGGACATGGTCTTGATCTCCGGGCCCTGTGCCTTCTTGATCTTCTCGGCAAGTGCCTTGACCTGGGGCGATGCGGCCCGGGTGACGGCCAGATCGGCCATCTCCACGGCCTGCCGGTGGTGCGGGATCATGCCCTTCGCGAAGGCCACATCCGCCGCATTGTGCGTACCGGCCGGAGCCTGGGCACTCGGCGAGGAAGCGGGCTTGGCGGCGGAAGCGTGGCCGGGGCGGCCGTCGCTGCCGCTGTCGCCGTTGTTGCTGCCGCATGCGGCCAGTACCAGCGCGGAGGTGGCAGTCGCCGCAACGAGGGTGAGGCGGCGCATGAGGGGACGGGTGGGCTTCATGGGTGAACTCCTGCAAGAAGTGCGGTGTCAGAACATGCCGGACGACGGCGCCGCCCCGGTGTGGGGCGTGAGCGCCGTCAGGGCGTTCTAGATCCGCAGGAGTTGGAGTTCGGCCAGAGACGGGGGTGCGCGCCCGCCGTCCTGGCCCTTCGAATCGCCGGAGCCCGCCGCGTGATCGGGCTCTGCGGGGCGGACGGGAGACGGCACCAGGGCAGGAGGCGTGGGCGGCCCGTCGAGAGCCCCGGACGCACAGGTCGTGTCGGCGTGATGAACGTGGCCGCCGCTGCCGCAGCCGGCCCCTTGACCGCCACAGTGTGCGTGGGCACCGGCCGCCGTGGCCATGCGGTGCTCGTGGCGCTGTTGGTGCGGGGGAGGGGTTGAGGTGATGACGGGGCTGAGGGCATGCATGCCCAGCAGGCCGGCCAGCAGTGCCAGTACGAACAGCGCGCGACACCGCCGGGCGGGCGGTGTCGATTCGTACAGGCGGCGGGGCATCACGTCCCCATAGTAGGCAACGGGGCGGGCGGCGGGGGAGCCGCCCGGGGCATGCGGCGAGCGGCGTACGGCGTGTGTCCCGGCGCCGGCACCGAGGCCGGCGCCGGGACACACTACCCGAGGGGTGCCTACTTCACATTGACGCCCGTCCATGCGGCGCCGACGGCCTTGTACTCGGCGCTCGTCGTGCCGTACAGAGCGCCTGCCGCCTTCAGGGTCGCGGCACGTGCGGCCTTGTAGTTGGTGGTGGAGGTCATGTACGTGGTGAGAGCCTTGTACCAGATCTTCTCGGCCTTGGCCCGGCCGATTCCGGTGACCTTGGAGCCGTTGGAGGTGGGGCTGTTGTACTTGACGCCGTTGATGGTCTTGGCGCCGCTGCCCTCGGACAGCAGGTAGAAGAAGTGGTTGGCGACACCGGACGAGTAGTGCACGTCCTTGTTGCCGACGCCACTGGACCAGTAGTCGGCCGAGGCGCCGTCCTTGCTGGGCTTGTCCATGTAGCGCAGCGGAGTGCCGTCCCCGTTGATGTCGATCTTCTCGCCGATGAGGTAGTCGCCCGGGTCCGAGGAGTTCTTGGCGTAGAACTCGGCCGACGTGCCGAAGATGTCGGACGTGGCCTCGTTGAGGCCGCCGGACTCACCGCTGTAGTTGAGTCCCGCGGTGGCGGCGGTGACGCCGTGGCTCATCTCGTGCGCGGCCACATCGAGGGAGGTGAGCGGGTGTGCGTTCCCGTCGCCGTCACCGTAGGTCATGCAGAAGCAGTCGTCGTCCCAGAACGCGTTGACGTAGTTGCTGCCGTAGTGGACCCGGGAGTAGGCACCCTTGCCGTCGCCGCGGATACCGTTGCGGCCGAAGGTGTTCTTGTAGAAGTCCCAGGTGACGGCTGCCCCGTAGTGCGCGTCGACGCCGGCGGTCTGGCGGCTGCCGCCCCATACGTCGTCCGCGTCGGTGAAGAGCGTGCCGGTGCCCGAGGTGTTCTGCTTGAGGTCGTACGTCTTGTGGCCGCCGCGGGCACCGTCGGTGAGCTGGTACGTCGATCCGCTCTTGGTGGTGGTCAGTGCGACCTTGCCGCTGTAGGTGCTGGTTCCGGTGCCGGTCTCGATGGCCTCGTTCTGGAACAGCTTCTTCCCGGTGCTCGCGTCGGTGACGACGTGCAGTTCGCTGGGCGTGCCGTCCTTCTGAACGCCCTTGACGACCGTTTCGTAGGCGAGAACGGGCTTGCCGGTCGCGGCCCAGATCACCTTGCGCGGCGCGGAAGAGGCGCTGGCCCTGGTGTCCTTCTGCGCGGCGGCAGCGCCGAGTGCGCTCTTCTTCGCGGCGGTGGGCGCGAGCGCCGCGGACGTACTGGCCACCGATATCGCGGCGTTGGTCGCCTTGGTGACGCTGCGGGTGCCGTTCTTCGTCTGGTGAACCACCAGGTCACCGCCGAGGACCGGCAGCCCGCCGTAGGTGCGCTCGTACCGGGTGTGCACCGTGCCGTCCGCGTCCTTGATGACGTCCCGCACGACAAGCTTCTCCCGCGCGCCGAGGCCGATCTTCGCGGCGACGGTGGAGGCATTGCTCTGCGCATCCTTGAGCACAGATGCCCGCTGTGCGGTGGAGAGTTGGACCGCCGACGCGCCGTTCGCGCGGTCCGGCTGCGCGCTGGCCGAGCCGGCCTGGACGCCGATGGCGACCATGGCGGCGGAGGCGACCAGGGCGGCGGCGCGCAGGGTGTTCTTGCGGGGGGTGGACGAGATCCGTCTCAACTCGGTCTCCCTTGTGCGGACCGCGGGGTCGCGGCCCAAGAAGCGGCCGGGCAACCGAGGGGGGATGCCCGGTGGAGCAGAAGGAGTGAATCGAGGGGAGCGTGCCAGGAGTTGACGCTTTTTGACAGATGTTCAACACAGAAGAAACAACAATTTCACCAATGAGGCTTCTTTGTGGTGCATTTCGAGGTCTTTTGCCACCTAGATCCGGTGGTCGCCTTGTTGCTGCCCGCTGCCTGGCGGCGGTCACCGGGGCGTGCACCCGGCTGAACGGGTGAACAACCGTCAGCATCGCTTGTGCGGCCCTCACTCGGGTGGGTTACTGGCCCTACCTACCAGGTGGGCCGTCCATCCCTCCGCCGGGAGATGCGGTGGTCGGCTCATGGACGTGTTGACTCGGCTGCCCTAGGCATGGCGTCGCCTGACGGAGGGTTCTGCCGGCCGGCGCCTTCCGGGGTGTTGGCCGGTGGGGCCCGGCTCAACCCCGTCCGAGGAGGCGTCGTCTTGCGAGCCATTCATGTTCTGCGAACGCTGATGGCGGCGGCTGTCGTTCCGCTGGCATCCGCCTCCGCTCCCGACGCCCACGCAGCGTCGCCGATCGTGGTGGCCTGCGGTGAATCCGCGTTGGTCGACGCGGTGAACACGGCCAACGCCGCCGGGGGCGGCAGCTTGCTCCTTGCTCCCCTGTGTACGTACACCCTCACCAGCGCCCACAGTTCCGGGGGAGCCGGACAGTCACCGGGATTGCCGAACATCACCACCCCGATCTCCATGGCGGGCCTGGCCACCCGGATCACCCGGGCACCGAGCGCGCCGGCCTTCCGGATTTTCGAGGTCGACGGACCGTCACAAGTGCCTGGAGCAAACGGCCAGTTGACCATGGGGGCGGTGACTGTCAGCGGTGGTGATGCCGGCCTCGGTGTGGGAGGGGGGATCGCCAATCTCGGCGGCTCGGTAGCCCTCACCGGCAGCACGGTCCGCGACAGCAAGGCGTCATACGGCGGCGGCATCTACACCGACGGAACGCTGATACTCACCGGCAGCAGCGTCACCGCCAACACCGCCGGCGTCAATGGCGGAGGCATCTTCACCAACGCCGGCGGAGTGGTCCTGATCGGCAGTGGGGTGGTCGGCAACACCCCGAACAACTGCGGTGCCCTGCCTCCCGTTGCCCCTGCCTGCTGAAGGCGGGCACCCTCCCGGCACCACGTCGCGAGAACCGGCAGACCGCCTTCCCCGGCTCCCCGCTCGCCGCGGAGCGCACGGCAGCCCGTCCGTGCCCTGACCGACGACCAGTCAACTGGCGATGACCGGTTCACGACAGGAGAAGGAGAGCATCATGGCTCCGGCAGGGACCGGCGCCGGCCCCACCCAAGGCGCACCGGCAGGGGCGCTTCAGTCGCCCGTCCATGCCGACGGCGTTCCGGGCCGGGGGGACGTCAGGGACACAGATGAACCGCTGTCGGTGGACGAGATCGTGGTGGGGCACACCCCCATCTGGGCGGCGATCACCCCGGACGGCCGACGTGTCTATGTGACCAACTTCGGGGCCGGCAGCATCAGTGTCATCGACACCCGCACCCGTGACGTCATCACCACGATCGGTGTGACCAGCGGACCGTGGGAGATCGCGATCACTCCGGACGGGCTGCGCGCCTACGCGGCCTGCTTCGGGACCGGCAGTGTGGCCGTCATCGACACCGCCACCAACACCGTCATCACCACCATCGAGGGGCTGGACAAGCCCCTCGGCCTCAAGGTGACTCCCGACGGCTCCCGCCTCTATGTGGCCAGCCTGGGCGGGAGCCGGGTGGATGTGATCAGCACGGCCACCGACACCCTCATCGCCTCGGTGCCGATGAGCAGCGGTCCACGTGGTGTGGCGGTCACCCCCGACGGGGCGCAGGTCTACGTCACCGAAGAGGGCGCGAACACGGTCGAGGTCATCGACACCGCCACCGACACCGTCATCGAGACCATCACCGGGTTCCTCCTCCCGAGGGGAGTGGCGGTTTCGCCCGACGGACAGCGCGCGTATGTGTCGGAGTACGGCGGCAACCGGCTCGGCGTCGTCGACACGGCCACGCATGCCGTGGTGGGCGCCCTCACCGGGCTGTCCATCCCTTTGGGCGTGGCGGTCAGTCACAACGGGGTGCTGGCCTACGCCACCTGCGACGGCGATGACAGCGTCGCCGTCATCGATCTCATCAGAAACGAGATGATCGACAAGGTTTCGGGCTTCCACGGGCCGTCCTGGCTGGTGATCACGCCGGACGACGTCGAGGTCTACGTGGTCAACAACCGTAATGAGACGGTGAGCGTGCTGGCCGCGCCGTCCGGTGGGTACCCCAACGTGGGGCCCATGTCGGGTGGGACGCCGGTGACCATCATCGGGGAGGGGCTGGGCAACACCACCGCCGTCCGCTTCGGAGGCCGCCCGGCCTCGTTCATCATCGTCAACAACCGTGAGATCCAGGCCGTTTCGCCCCTCCTGGCCCGCGACGTCAGCATCGACGTCACCCTCGGGCAGCGCACCACCCGGACCGTCGACCGCTTCTACTACCTCCCCGACTCGCTCCTGACCCGGATCAGCCCGACGTCGGGCCCGTTGGGCGGGGGCGGCACACTGACCGTGACCGGCCGGGGCCTGATCACCACCACCTCGGTGCACTTCGGCAACGTGGCCGTCACCCCGTCCTCCGTCCTGGACGACCAGGTCACCGTGACGGTGCCGGCCGCGCAGACGGCAGGACCCGTGCCGGTCACCGTGGTCACGCGCAGCAACTCGTACGGGAAGGCCACCTACACCTACGTGGGCCCACCCAGCATCGCCTCCGTGACTCCCGCCACCGGCTCCACGGCGGGCGGTGGCCCGGTCCTGATCGAGGGCGCCGGGCTCGCGTTCACCGAGTCGGTGACGATCGGCGGAGCCGCGGCCGCCTTCGGGATCGTCTCCCCTGCCCGGATCGCCGTCGTCACTCCTCCCGCGGAGGCCCCTGGCCCGGCGGATGTCGTGGTGACGACGGCGGGCGGCACCGCTACCGCACCCGGGGCCTTCGTCCACACCTGATCGCCGGGGCCGGCGGCCGGATGATGCCGGATACGGCGACCGAGGGCGAGAGGGAGCGGCGCTGCCGCCATCGCGGCCGGGTGCACCCTGGGCCCGGGAGGCGCCCGCCCTGGCCGTCCCGTTGAACGTGATCGAGCCGGCGGCAGCGACGACAGGCAGGGTGATGGCACGGGTCCGGTCCGTGGGCGCGGCGCGATCAGTGCGGGGAGGGCGCTCCTTACTTGGTCTCTGCCGCGATGTTCGTGGGTACGGACGGTGTGCAGCGCTGCGTGGACCGGTGCGCTTCCTCACGCCTTCGCGCATAGCGCACCACCAGCGCCCGGCCGTCGCGCCGAGCGCCGAATCTCGCGTCGTCCGCGACGTCACTTGCCCCGGCCGGGCAACGCGAGGCGGACCGGCTCGGAGGCATCTTCCGGCTCGCACGCATACCGCCGACCGGTGGGCAATTGACGCCAACTCCCCAATTCCTGCAAGGGGGTTGGCGGCAGGGCGCACCGTACTCGCAGGGGCGCGCAACGGCGCCCGGAGCCGAACCGCGAACTCTTAACCGATTGTCCTACAGGCTCCTCGGTGCCCCACTTCCACCTGTCGCCTCCTTCACCCCTTGGCTTTAATTGATTCAAGCGAGATTGACGGTGCCCCATGATGCGGCGCCGCGTCGCTTCACAGAGGACGACCCGCCCAGGCGCCCTGAGGCAACGGTCCCACCATCCCCTTCCCGCCCCACGGGGGACACCCCATGAGATCGCGGGCCGCGACAGCTACCGCCGGCTCCTGCGCACCCCGCAGAGCGGCACATTCGAAGGAGAAAGATCATGGCAACCATCACGTCGTTGGTGGACACAGCAACCACCACGAATCAGGGTAAACCAGGCGATACCGTCCAGATCAATGGAACCGCCCTGTCCACCACCACGAGGGTGAACTTCGGCTCGGCGACGGTTACCCCGACAGGCGTCACTGCCACCCAGGTCACCTTCGTGGTGCCGAGCACGGCGCCGTGCTCCGGCCAGGTCTCCGTCAGCGTCACCAGCAGCGCCGGCGCCACCAGCAACGCGCTGCCGTTCTTCGTCATCGCCGCGCCGACCACCACAGGGCTGAGCGTCAGCTGTGTATCGGCCGCCACGGGTGGTTCGGTGACGCTGTTCGGCACCAACTTCCTTTCCGGAACGCAGGTCGGGGTGGGCACCGTCGGCAACGTGGCAGTCACGCCGACCCAGCCGAGCCAGGTCACCTTCACCGCGCCGGCCAACCCGGGGCAGGTCGGTACGGTGTCGACCCAGTCGGTGAACATCACCACCGCCGGCGGAACCAGCGCCGGGGGCACCACCCTGATCGACTACTACCTCGCGCCGGCCATCACCTCGTTGGTCCCCACCTCCGGTACGACGGGGGACCAGATCACCGTCAACGGAACCGGTTTCGTCGGTGTCGACACCGTCACCTTCACCGACAGCGCCGCCGCCACCGCCACCGCGGTCTTCACCCCCGTGAGCGACACCCAACTCGTCGCCACGGTGCCCGGTGGACTCGCCACCGGAGCCGGGACCATCACCGTCCACACCTGCGGCGGCAACTCCAACGCCCAGGCCTTCACCGTCACCTGATCGTCGGGAACGACCGGGGACCAACGGCACTACCACCAAGTCGCCGCCCGTCCGCAGCGTACGGCGCGGGCGGGCGGTGACGCCCCCGCGCCCTGGCCGACCGCCGGCCAGGGCGCGGCTGCCCAGGCGGTACAAGAAGGAGACGAGCATCATGGCCCCCGTAGTGACCAGCGTCAGCCCCGCCCAAGGTGCTCCAGCGGGGGGTACCAACGTCACCATCACCGGCTCCGGCTTCACCGGTGCCACCATGGTCAGGTTCGGCCCGAACGGAACCCCCTTCGTCATCGTCAGCGATACGCAGATCACGGCCAAGACCCCCGCAGGGACCGGTACGGTCCAGGTCACGGTCACAGCGCCAACAGGGACCAGCACCCAGAACGTATTTTTCACCTACACTCCGGCCCCCGTACTCATCACACTCACCCCCACTTCCGGCCCCACGGCGGGTGGGAATGTCGTGACGATCAACGGCACCAACCTCTCCGGTGCGAGTTCGGTGAAGTTCGGGGGGAGTTCGGGGGTTGTGATATCCAATACTGCTTCTCAGGTGATGGTGATTGCGCCTGCGGGCGTGGGGACGGTGAATGTCACGGTGACGACGGCGGGCGGCACGAGCAATGCTCTTGCCTATACGTATGTTGCGGTTCCTGTCCCGGTTATCAGTAGTCTGAGTCCGGTGTCGGGTCCGACGGCGGGTGGGAATGTGGTGACGGTTAACGGCGCCAATCTCTCCGGTGCGACCTCGGTGAAGTTCGGCGGTGCCTCGGGGGTCATTGTGACCAATACTGCTTCTCAGGTGACGGTGATTGCGCCTGCGGGCGTGGGGACGGTGAATGTCACGGTGACGACGGCGGGCGGCACGAGCAATGGCCTTGCCTATACGTATGTTGCGGTTCCCGTGCCGGTTATCAGTAGTCTGAGTCCGGCGTCGGGTCCGACGGCGGGTGGGAATGTGGTGACGATCAATGGCACCGGCCTGTCGGGTGCGAGTTCGGTGCTCTTCGGGGGCAGCCCTGCCACCATCCTCACCAATACCGCCACCCAGATCACCGTCAGCGCTCCGGCAGGAGCCGGTTCGGTGAATGTCACGGTGACGACGGCGGGCGGCACGAGTAATGCCCTTGCCTACACCTACGTTGCAGCTCCCGTGCCGGTTATCAGTAGCCTGAGCCCGACTTCGGGGCCCACCGCGGGTGGCAACGTCGTAACGATGAACGGCACCAATCTCTCCGGTGCGAGTTCGGTGAAGTTCGGGAGCAACGCGGCAACGATCCTCACCAATACCGCCGGCCAGATCACCGTCATCGCGCCCGCGGGGCCGCCGTCCTCGGTCAATGTCACGGTCACCACGGCCGGCGGCACCAGTAATCCCCTGCCGTACTTCTATCTCTCCGCACCCACCCTCAGCGATCTGTCCCCGCACCTCGGCCCGGCCACCGGAGGCAACACCGTCACCGTCTTCGGTACAAACCTGACACTCACCAACGCCGTGAACTTCGGGGGGAATCCGGCCACCGCCATCACTGTGGTCTCCGACAACCAACTGACCGTGACCGCTCCGGCCGGGACCGGCACGGTCGTCGTCACCGTCACCACACCGGGCGGGACCAGCACCGCGGCCACCGGGAATCCGTACTACACCTATCTCGGGGCGCCCGTCCTGACCAGCCTCATCCCCTCCCATGGCGCTGACCTCGGGGGCGACGCGATCGTGCTGGGCGGCAGCAACCTCACCTACACCGACGCGGTGTCCTTCGGCGGAGTCCCGGCCTCGTTCTCGGCGATCTCCGACGCCCAGGTCGTCGCGACCTCCCCGGGCGGAGCGCCCGGCACGGTGAATGTCGTGGCGCACACCCCGGCCGGGAACAGCAACGCCCTGCCTTATGTCTATGACCCGTCATAGGGCCAAGTGAAGGACTTCTCGGGCATGGTGCCGAGTTGGCGTATGCGGCGCGCTGGCGTCTGCGGCGCGCCTGCGCGAGTGCCGTCGGTGCACCCGGTGCAAGGTCGGATGCAGATGCCCTCCCGACGAGAGCCGACCGCACCTGACCCCGCCCCCGCCGACTCGGCTGACACTTCCTCAATCGAGCTGACGCAGAAACCGGGGGCTTGGTGGACTGACGTGATGACATCACTGCCGCACCGAGTCCTCCGGGCCCTCGACCGGTTCAATGCCGCCCACCCCTGGGACCACAATGCCCACTACCACCGCTGGATCCTGCGACAACTTCCCGAACGCTTCGACAGCGCCCTGGACATCGGCTCCGGCAGCGGCGACCTGGCGCGGCTCCTGGCCGCACGCGCCCATCAGGTCCGGGGAATCGATTCCGACCCAGTGATCATCTCCCGGGCGCAGCGGCTGACGTCTCCGGCGGTTCCGGCGACCTTCACGGTCGCGGACGCGCTGACCGGGATCCCTGCCGGCCCCTACGACGTCATCACCTGCGTCGCCGCCGTCCACCATCTGCCCTTCACCAAAGCGCTCACCGTCTTCCGAGGGCACCTGGCCCCCGGCGGAACTCTGGTGATCGTCGGCCTGTCCCGGGCGCAGACTGCCGGGGACCATGTGCTCGGCACCCTCGCAAGCCCACTGAATGCCGCCACGGGCTGGCTCAAGAACAAGGGCCGCAAGGCACCCCGCCCGGTCTCGATGACCGCCCTGACCCGACCGGCGGAGATGAGCTTTTCCGACATCGTCCGTGAGGCCCATGACGCTCTGCCCGGCGCCCGGCTGCGCCGCCGGCTGTTCTGGCGCTACACGCTCGTCTGGCATCGCCGGTGAGCGGACGCGCACCCGACAGGACCCGGTGCGCCGGCGATGGCTGTTCAGCGCTTGGACGGTCGGCGCCGGGACCGCCGGCGGTCACAGGGTCACGGTCACGGCGTATGCGATGAAGAACGCTGCGCAGAGCACGACGATGATGGCGAGGATGATCATGGGGCCGGTGGCCCAGCCGCGGGTCTGCTTGTCGCGGGGGCCGGTCTCTGCCCCGGTGCTTCCCTCGCCCTGCGGGGTTTCCTCCGGGGGAACCCCGACTCCTGGCGCGACGCCGGGGCGCCGGCGTGGATCCGGATCGGAATATGGAGAGCCCATGCCTGCAGTTTGCCCCGTTTTGCCGGGAATAAAGATCTGAAGCGCATGGGGGAGTGGCGGCGGCTCCGGCCATGAGCCGGAGCGTCGGGGCGGCACACCCGGATCCATGCAGTTCAGGGGCGTACGCGGCGAAGCCGTACGCAGGCGGGTCAACGGTCGGCGATGTCCTCGCGGAGGCCGTCGGAGAACTCCCACCATGACAGCGGGAGCCAGTCGCCGTTCACGAATGCATCGACAGTCGCACCGCGACCGCGGACGGTAACCGTCGTCCCCGGCGGGTACGAGGTGCCGGACAGGCCGAGCACGGGTACCAGCAAGGTCCCGAGTCGCTGTGCTGCCACGTGTCGACCTCTCTTTCATTTCTCGGTGCGAATGGGGCCACCCGGAGTCTCGGACCCCAGAGCTCCATAGTGGATATCCCTTCTCACGTTACCGGCTTGCCGCATTCAGTAGACCGGAGAATCATGAGGAATAGGTCACGTCAAAGGCGGGGAAATGGCGGGGCGATTCTGCATGCTCTCCGCCGAGCGGGAGGTGGAAGCACATGAAGGCCGTCGTCTACAAAGGGCCGTACTCCGTGGAGGTCGAGGACGTCGAGAAGCCCGGCATCCAGCACCCCAACGAAGTGATCGTAAAGATCACCTCCACCGCGATCTGTGGTTCTGACCTGCATATGTACGAAGGCCGCACGGCGGCCGAGCCGGGCATCGTCTTCGGTCACGAGAACATGGGGATCATCGAAGAACTCGGTGAGGGTGTCACCTCACTCAAGGAGGGCGACCGTGTGGTCATGCCCTTCAATGTCGCCTGCGGGTTCTGCACCAATTGCGTCGAGGGATATACCGCTTTCTGCCAGACCGTCAATCCAGGATTTGCGGGCGGTGCTTACGGCTATGTCTCCATGGGGCCCTGGGTGGGCGGCCAGGCAGAATATCTTCGCGTTCCCTACGCCGACTTCAACTGCCTGAAACTGCCACCGGGAAACGAGCACGAGACCGACTTCATGCTGCTCGCTGACATCTTCCCCACCGGATTCCACGGCTGTGAACTCGCCCAGGTGCGCCCGGGCGAGAGCGTCGCGGTGTACGGCGGCGGGCCCGTGGGGCTCATGGCTGCTTACTCGGCGCTCCTGCGCGGCGCCAGTAAGGTCTTCGTCGTCGACCGGGTACCCGAGCGACTGGAGAAGGCCCGGGAGATCGGCGCGGTCCCGGTCAACTTCGCCGAGGGCGACCCGGTGCAGCAGATCAAGGACCAGACGAGCGGTGCCGGAACGGACAAGGGTGTGGACGCCGTCGGATATCAGGCGATGGCGCACGGCATGGCCGGCGAGGAACCGGCCACGGTCCTGAACTCGCTCGTGGGCACGGTGCGGGCCACCGGCGCCCTCGGTGTGCCGGGCCTGTACGTGCCGGCCGACCCGGGAGGCCCTGACGAGCAGGCCAAACGGGGCATGCTCCTGGTGTCGATCGGCAAGCTCTTCGAGAAGGGCCTGCGGATGGGTACCGGGCAGTGCAATGTGAAGCGCTACAACCGGCAGTTGCGCGACATGATCATCGAGGGCCGCGCGAAGCCGGGCTTCGTCGTCTCGCATGAACTGCCCCTCGACCAGGCTCCCTCCGCATACGACAAGTTCGACAAGCGCATCGAGGGCTACACGAAGGTCGTTCTGCATCCGTAGACCGTGCGGCGCTGCGATTCCCAAGACCGTGCGGCGGCGCGATTCCCACCGTGCGACTCCGACGTGCGGGCCGATACCGGCCGGGCTCTGGCCGGGCGTTCTTCGCCGGCTGAGGGTCGTCTGCGGCCTGTCCTGCGGCCGATGGCGGGCGGCATCCGCGCACGGCTCTGTCTGAAGCAAGGATGACGGGGTACGCGAGCTCCACCGATCAGGGAACTGATCAACGGAAACCCATCAGCGGAAGCCGATCAACGGAAGGTGGCGGTCGTGTCCGAGTCCTACGAGCTGAGCGTCGAGGTAGAGGTCACCGAGCCGGAGGTGGCCGTGGTGACCGTGTCGGGGGATCTTGACGGCGAGACCGGCACCTCCCTTCACCACCAGCTGGCCAACCAGATCGTGCACGGCAGGCGGTTTCTCGTATTGGACCTGCGAGCCGTGCCGTTCATGGACTCCTCAGGACTGAACATCCTCATTCGCGCGTCCAACGAGGCCAAGCGCCTTGACGGGAGCCTGCACCTGGCGGCGGTGTCCGATGTGGTGCTGCGCCTGCTGGACCTGACCGGGATCAGTGTGACCACTCCGGTCCACGCGAGCCCCGAGGACGCCCTCGCCGTGATCGCGGCGCAGCGCTCTCCCACTTCCGGACGGGCGGATGAGGCGGCCCGTTCTGCGGCCTCCGCCTCGGATCCCGCCTGACCGTGAGGAGCGCGTCGTCTGCCGGGCCGGCCCGGCAGGCGGGCCTCCCACGACGCGCCGCTGTAATACGGGCCCTCCGCCGGCTCCGCGACCTCCTGGCGGCTTGCCCACAGGAGTCCGGGCGGTGAGAACCGTGGCTCGCGGTTCTCACCGCCCGGGCCCTCCCGCTGCCATGCCCCGCCCGGTTCGTCGTCACATGACGTGCCTAACGACTTCAGTCCTCTGTCAGCGCATCGACCGTCTCGTCTGCCAGGTCGTGCAGGAACGCGGGGCACACCCACGCTTCCAAGGGCTCCCCTTCGTACTCGTCCTCGTCTTCGTCGTCCCACCCGTAGTCCTCGGCGAATTCCGCTCGGCCGCCCGGGCTGCGCAGGAGGTAGCCGACACGGTTCAGGTGGTCCGGATCGTTGGTATCGGGATGCTCACCGGGGCCGTGGGTGCACGGGTGGTCGCTGAGCAGCGTGACGGCGTCCCGGACCCCCTTGACCATCGCAGCCGGCACCGCGGGGTCCGTGATCCGTTCTGACGCCGCGTACCAGCAGGTGGCGTTCATCGTCACGAGATAGCCGGCCAGTACCCCGCGCGTCGGCTGAGGCGGAAGACAGGTGGCCTCGTCGGTCAGCTCGTCATGCGGATCGCAGTAGGGGTAGTCGTTCACGATCCCTGAAAGAGTGCGGATACAGCTGCGGTGGTACTTCGGTGCTCCCGCGGGGATGCGCCGTACGGAGAATGGGGCGATCACATCCGCTGCGAGGCGGGCCCACCCGGCGACGTTGACCGGGCACAGAATCCGCCCGCTGTCGGTGTCACCATCCGGCGAGGCGAGTTCGCCGGTCAGCAGTCCGTTGTCGCCTGCCCAGATCTCGTCCTCCAGGGCGTCCATCTCGGCCTCGTACGGGTGGTTGTCGTGTGAGCAGGGCCTGTCGGCGAGTGCCTTCGCCGCGGCGTGCAGTGCGTCGAGGGCGGCGCGTTCGGCGGTCTGCCCGGGACGCCAGGCGAGGTAGCCCGACATCGTCACCAGCCCCGACACCCACACATGGGCGTGTTCCCCGCCGGGGTCGGAGGCGAGTCTGTGTGCGCAGTCGAGCACGAGCGGGTCGGCTTCGTCCGCGGGGGAGGTGGCGCAGAGGTGCTGCCAGGCATCGGCGAGTTGGGCAATGGTGAGGTGAGGTGTATCGGTCACGACTTACACGACGGCGCCCCGTCCTCTGCGGTTCCGGTGTTCCCGGCGCTTTCGGCAGGTCAAAGGCGCAGACACCGCGCTCTTGGTGACGGCCGTCGCCGTGGATCTGGACGGCACTGCCCAACACCCGACGGGTGCGCGTGGTTTTTGCGACGTCGGCACCGGCCGGATCGCGCTGCCGCTGGCGGGCCGAGGGGCCCCGGTGCACGGCATCGACATGTCCCGGGCTGCTTCCGCAATGCCGCTGCCCACCTGAAGCCGGGCGTCTGCTTCGTCATCGAGGTGGGGGTGCCGGAGCTGCGCCGACTGCCGCCGGGCCAGAACGCCGTGCCCTTCCACATCAGCCCGACTCAATGGGCATTCGACACCTACGACACCGCCACCCAGGCCATGAGCTCCCCCTACGTCAAGATCACCAACGGCCGCACCACGTACTCGTCCATCCCGTTCCGGTACGTATGGCCGGCGGAACTGGACCTGATGGCACAACTCGCCGGTCTACGGCTGCGCGACCGGTGGGAGGACTGGACACGGACGCCGTTCGCCAGCGAGAGCCGTCGGCATGTCTCGGTCTGGGAGAAGCCTGCCGGCTGACCACGAACCGAAGCGCACCCAGGCCGACTTCGGGCGGGACCCGCGGTCACGGCCGGCCCGCGGTCACGGCCGGCCCGCGGCCGGGGTCGGCCCGCCGTCACGACCGATCAGCGGTTACGGCTGACCAGCGGTCAGGATCATTCAGCGGTCACGACCGCCCCCGCCGTCACCGCCCTGGCCGGAAAGGTCTTCCTGCCGCGCCAGGGGAGTGGTGGCCCAGCCGTTTTCCAGCAGGGCGAACAGGTCGCGCATGGTCCGTGCCGGGTCTTCGCTGGCCCGGGCGATACCGGGGGCTTCCAAGGCGAAGCGTGCCAGGCCGGTGACGGCGGGAGCGTCAGGAGTCAGCCCGGTGGCATCGGCGAGGGCAACGGCCAGTGCCTTCTCGTGGCGCGACCACATGCCCCGGGCGTAATCCCGCAGCGCGGGGGTGGATTCGACGAGGACGAAGGTGGGGTCGTCGTTCCGCACGACGGTTCGGGTGCGCACCATGTGGTCGCGCAGGGCGTGCAGCACGGGCTGACCGGGTGCCCGGTCGCGCACGGCCGCGACGAGGGCGCCCTCCATGTCCGTATCCAGGTCGAAGACGAGGGCTTCCTTGCTGGGGAAGTGCTTGAAGAGCGTACTCAGCGAGACATCGGCCGCCTCCGCCACTTCGCGTACACCGACCTGGTCGAAGCCGCGCTCGGTGAACAGCCGCACCGCGGCATCCGTCAGGGCCTGCCTGGTCCGGGCCTTCTTGCGCTCGCGGCGCCCTGTCGTCGTCTCGGCCATGCCCCCACCTTATCCCCTTGAGGGAATCCGATCACAAAGGAGATCGGATGCAAAGTCGGAGCAGTTGTACTTTTGGAGCTGCTGTGTTTCTGTTGGCAAGTGAGCCCGGTGTACCCCGGCCGGCACCCAGCCGCCGGAGCCCGGGTCGTCCTTGATCCTCGGAACGGAGCGTGATCTGCATGTCCACGACCCCTCGCATCGCGATCGTCGGCGCCGGCCTGGGCGGCCTCGTCTGCGCGCGCGTCCTGCAGCGGCACGGCCTGCCGGTGACGGTCTTCGAGCGTGAGGCCGGCCCCGACTCCCGCTCGCAGGGCGGCACCCTCGACATCCACGAAGACACCGGCCAGGTCGCCCTGCGGGCAGCCGGACTGTTCGACCAGTTCCTCGCCCTGTCCCGGCCCGACGGCCAGGAGTGGCGCCTGTACGACCGTCACGCGACCCTGATACGCCACGACCAGGCCGCCGAGGACGATCTGAGCAGGCCCGAGATCGACCGCGGCCGGCTGCGCACCCTCCTCCTGGACTCCCTCGCCCCCGGTACGGTCCGCTGGAACCACGCCGTACAGGCCGCCGGGCCGCTACCCGACGGCGGCGCTCGCCTGCACCACCACGACCGTGCCGTCGAGGACTTCGACCTGGTCATCGGCGCCGACGGGGCCTGGTCCCGGGTACGCCCCGCGCTCTCCGGTGCCCAGCCCTCCTACGCCGGTGTCACGATGGTGGAAGCCCACTTCGACGACGTCGACCACCGTCACCCCGGTATCGCCCACCTGGTCGGTGGCGGCACCATGTCGGCCAAGGCGGGCGGCCGCAGCCTGGTGCTGCAGCGCAACAGCAACGGACACGTCCGCGCCTACGTCACCTTCCGCGGCCCCCAGGACTGGCACGCCGGCCTCGGCCTCGACGACACCGAAGCCGTACGCGCCCGCCTCCTCGCCCTGTACCAGGGCTGGGACGAGAGCCTGCTGGACATCCTGCGTGACAACGAGGGCGGCTTCCTCAACCGGCCCATGTTCGTCCTTCCCGTTCCCCACAGGTGGCAGCGCGTCCCTGGCATCACCTTGCTCGGCGACGCCGCCCACCTGATGCCGCCCGCCGGCGTCGGCGCCAACCTCGCGCTGCTCGACGGCGCCGACCTCGCCCGAGCCGTCGTCGGCCACCCCACCATCGACCAGGCTCTCGACGCCTACGAGAGCGTCATGCTGCCCCGCGCCATCGACAACGCCAGGACCGCCCAGCACATGCTCGCCACCCTCATGCCCGACACCGACACCGACACCGACACCGACAGGGACAGGGAAACCGGCGCCGAGTCCGGGGCGGCCGCCTTCCCCGACGCCCTCTGGCCGGCCGGCGGCCTCCCTGACGCGACTCCCGCCCGCACCAGCTGAGAGGAGGCGACGGCTCATGAACGACAGCATGCGAGTGCGAGAGGCACCGACCGAGGATCGACGACGGCTCGGGCGAGGTCGGTGCCAACCTCTCTTCCCGCGCCACCGGGGCGGTCATGGACGTAGCGCGACGAAGACCAACTCCCGGCCCGGCCGGTCAGGGGCATCGCGAACGTCTTCCACCGCAAAGCCGTGCGCGACCAGGTCCCTTTCGACCTCCTGCCGCTCACGGAAGCGCAACGTCGAATCCGCGGTCAGCACCTGCCCGTCCGCAGCGAACACACAGGTCCCGCGGAACGTCACCAGCGGCAGGTTCACCTCGATCAGCTGGACCCAGCTCTGGACGATGCCGACGCCGGGAACCTGCGCCACGCGGTAGGAGCCTTCGCGGTGCCATTCCTCCCAGGCGCGTCTAGCCGGGTCCCGGGTCTCGAACACCAGACGTCCGCCGGGCCGCAGCGCTTCGTAGGCCCCCCTCAGCGTCTGCCGCCACAACGACGGATCGGCAATTTCCTGGGCCACGTTCGCCGTCATCGTCACAAGGTCGACCTGCGGCGCCGGGAAGGCCGTGACATCACCGGGGGCTGTGACATCACTGAGGGCTGTCCCCTCACTGAGGGTCGTGGCATCACCGCAGATCCAGCGCACTCGCGCGCTGCCCGGTTTGGCCCGGGCGACATCGAGGGACGCCCGGTCGGGATCGATGCCGACCACCGAGATCCCGCGATCGGCGAGGAGGAGGGCGAACACTCCCGTCCCGCAGCCGATGTCCAGCACTCGCTTCGCCCCGAACTCCTCCGCCATCCGGACATAGGCGTCGAGATCACTGCGATCCGGGTCGAGCGGGTCGTAGAGCGCGGCGAGCCGTGGGTCCCCGGAGCACTTGTCAGCCATGCTGCCGAACGTATGCGGCGCCGGCCCCGGACAGCTATCTGTTTTCGCCGGCACTCGAAGACCGTCCGGTGCATGGCGGTGACGGCCGCGTCGCCCACCGTGCCGTACGGCGACATTGTGTCGTACTGCGCCGTGTGCCGTACTGCGAGGTCGTGTCGTACTGCGACGTCAGGCGGACCGGCCGGTGACCGTCCGGCCGCCGTATCGGCCGGTCGCGGCGCCCGGGCCCTTAGGCCGTTCGGCCGCAGTGCGGTGTCACTGCGGACGGCTGCGCTGTCACGAGGCCGCCGGGAGGGCAGAATGACCTGATAATGACCTGATGAGGGTGTTGCCGGTGTGGTCACAGGTACGCCGTTTGGTTCCCGCCGCGGTGATCGCTCTCGCGGCGTTGGTGAATTTGCTGACGCCTCCTTCGGTATCGTCCGCTGCCCTGCTGGCCGTGGCGCCGGTGACAGCGGTTTCGCTGCTCAGCCCGGCGGGCATCGTCGGCATCGGCCTGACGGCGATGCTCGTGCAAGGGGGGCTGGCTTTCGCCGGCGGAAGCTACGACTGGCAGGGCGACGCGGCTGTCCAGATCACCCTGGCGGCGGTCACCGTGCTGGCGGTCGGCCTGAACAGGTCGCTGCGCACCCAGCATGTGAGCGCGAGCCGGGCACGCTACGCAGCGGAGGTCGCCCAGCGAGCCGTGCTGCCCAGCCCCCCGAGCAGGCTGGGGGACCTGCGGATCGCCGCCCGCTATGTACCGGCCGAAGACATGGCACTGATCGGCGGCGATCTCTATGTGATGCAGGAGACGCCGTACGGGGTGCGCGCCATGGTCGGCGACGTGAGGGGCAAGGGCCTGTCCGCCGTCACGGCGGTCAGTGTCGACATCGGAGTCTTCCGCTACGCCGCCGACCACGAGCCCGATCTGCCCGCCCTGGTGGACTGCATGGAGGAGGCCCTGTTGCGCGAAAGCCAGCGCCGGGAGGGCCTGGATGCGACGGAGGGGTTCACCACCGCCCTGATCGTTCAGTTCGCCACCGATCTGGCCCAGGTCCACATCGTCAACCGCGGCCACCCCGCTCCTCTGCTGCTGCATGCGGACGGCCGGGCGCACCTGCTGGAACCGAAAGAGGAAGCACCACCCCTGGGCATCTCCGCCCTGGGGGAATGGACTTCACCCGTGGAGACGCACCCCTTCCCACCTGGGGCGATGCTGTTGTGCTTCACCGACGGGGTCACCGAGGCCCGCGACCCGGCCGGGGCCTTCTACGACCCCGCCGAGCGCGTCCCCCACATGATGCAGTCCTACCGGCGCCAGACCGGCCATTTCCCGGAACCCTCGACGGTCCTCGACTTCCTGGCCCGTGACGTCAGCCGCCACAGCGGCGGCGCACCCCAGGACGACCAGGCCCTCCTCGCACTGCACCGGCCGGTGCCGGAACAGGATCTCCTCGCCCGGCCCCTGTGACCGTGCCCGGCCGGAGTCGGCTGGAGGCCCCGAAGGCCCGCTGCTGTCAGAGTGCAGGCCCTCGCAGCGCCTTCTCATGCTGCATGCGGGTGAGGCGGCGTACGAAGAGAATGGCAAGGACGGCGGCCAGGATGTTGAAGACGTCGCTGGCCATGAGCCCGGCGATCGCCCCCTTGATCTCTTCCGGGCCCCCGGCCCCCGAGTACCGCCGGCCGGCCAGGCGCCCGAAGATCAGGTTCACGATCCACAGTCCCCACCACCAGTTGAGCAGCGCCCTGGACCGGGATGTGTCGTCGGCACTGGCGTTCCAGATGTCGGTGGCTATCTGCCGGGGAAACCACAGGTTGACCACCGGCACGATCCATCCCCATATCGCCCAGCCGCGCTTCCTCGCGTGGTACTCGGGGGCAAAGACCTCGGCGTTGACGCGGGTCCGGTGGAACCAGACGACAAAGACCACGGCGGTCGCGAGGGTGGTAGCGAGCTGCAGCTTCCCGGACGCCCCGTACAGCGCGTCCGCCTGGTCGATCTCCTGCGAGGTCACCGAGCCGATGTTGCCGATGAGTCTGCCGACCAGCTGGTACGACTGGTTGCCCTGCCACAGTGCGAACAGATCCGCGCCGATGACGAGGCCGAGCAGGATCATCACGGCCTTCGAGAGCCCGACAGGCGAGCGGAGCACGGCCTGCGAACCGGGTGGAGCGGGCCGGCCTGAAGGCGGCGGCAGCGGTGCGACGGGCATGTGAGACATGCGAAACCCCCCATGGGTACGAGATCAGTGTGTTTGCGCACGCAGTCGGACGTCTCTCCCCGAAACGGTCCAAGCGGCAGGCGGAACTTACGCGTTCCACACACTCTCTGTCCACTGAAAAGGGACAGACCGCATTTCCCTGCTCTCTTTGCTCCCATCGCCACACGAGCCCCTCGATGCCCAGGGGCATAGAGAGACCGCAGGTGACCCGGGCTCGGATCAGTCGGCGTCCAGGGGGAGGGGCGGCAGGCGGAGGTGCGCGAGATCCGCGGGGGGCGGGCTGGTGTGGGGCCACAAGGGGGTGACGCCGGTGTCTTCTGCGGCAGGGGCGTCGGTCAGGCGCATGCGCTCCCGCAGCCGGCCGTAGAAGTCGGTCGGTCCCAGTCGCACGACGCGCAGACGCTGCGGAGCCGCGTAGACGCCGATCCAGTCCCCCGGATCGAGGACGCCGCGCAACTGGCCGTCGACGCTCACCGCCGCGCGGCCCGAGTGTTCCAGGACCCGCAGGGCCACGGCCTCGTCGGGGGCGGCGACCACCGAGCGGTTGAAGGTCATGTGCGGAGCGACGGGGGTGAAGACGATGGCATCGGCCGCAGGAGAGATGACAGGGCCGCCGGCAGCGAAGCTGTAGGCGGTGGATCCGGTGGGTGTGGCGACCAGGACGGCGTCGGCGGAGTACGAGGCGAGCAGTCGGCCCGAGAGGTACACACCGAGGGAAACCTGCCGGTCGCGGGCGAGCTTTTCCAGGACGATGTCATTGAGGGCCGTCAGGTTGAGCGCGACACCCCAGTCGAGGGCGACGGCACAGTCGGTGCGTACCAGCGGCGGAGGGAGCGCGGGCCCCCGGCCGTAGCGCAGGAGGGCTTCCATCCCCTCGGGAAGTCCCAGCGGCCGGGACGCCCGCATCGTCAGCATCAGACGGGTCTCGACATCCACCTGACCACGGTGGATGGTGTCCAGCGCGCAGGCGACGTCTTCGGCGGGGACCTCGGTCAGGAAGCCGAGAGTGCCCAGGTCGACGCCGAGGACCAGAGCGTCGTTCTGTGCGGCCAGGCGCGCTCCACGCAGGAAGGTGCCGTCTCCTCCGAGCGTGACGATCAGGTCGGGGTCACCGGCGGCGACGACCTCCTCCCGCGCGTCCCGCCGTTGCTCGTCCGGACTCCACACGTCGATGGCGACGCAGCCGACGCCCCGGCGCACGCACCACTGCCGTACGACGTCGGCGGCCGCCACGGCGGCAGGACGCCCTTCGTGGACGACGATGCCCACCTGTTGCACGCTCACGCAGTGTTTTCTCCCTCTGCATGCCCGTGCGTACACCGGTGAGAGCACACCCGCCTCGGATGGCTGCAGGCGTCCGGGCGACCGGCACACGGTGACCGGCCTGACACCGTTGGCTTCAATCCGTCCGATCCGGCGAATCCGAGGCGGAATCCCGGTGGGCACGGTCTTCGGGGCCAGGCGGGCGCAGGTGCGGCTGTGCGGTGCCGGTCAGGTCGCCGGCGGTCAACGCGATCCACAACGACAGGACCGCGAGAGGAAGTTCGACGAGGCAGGCGGTGGCCAACGCGACGAGAAGGCCGCCCGCCTCCTCACGGGGCGTGGTCATCACGTCGAACCAGGCATCGACCACGAGCATGGTCGTCACCGCTACGGCCGCGAGGTTCACCTGGCGGTGCCGTCGGTGGGCGAGCACCGCCGTCAGCAGAATGACGGCGGCCAGGCCGATGTCGAATCCCACCCACGGTGCGTCGTACGAAGACAAGGTGGCTCGCCGGGGCAACGTGAACGCCAGATACAGCGTCCAGGGGACCAGCGCTACCCCAAGGCCCGTGAACAGGGGAACGACCCACCGCGGTGTCGGACGGATTCTCAGAATTCCGCCGCCCCCGGACCTCCGAACCGCTCTCACCTGTACACCTCTGCATCGCCGGTACCGCTCAGTCGCTACCGAAATATCATGAAGAGGTCCTACTCGCCCACAGCGCCCCGTCGGCCGGCCCCAGGGCGTGCCGGCCCCAGGGCGCGGAGGAGAGGACCGCAGGTGTCCAGGAATGCGGAGCCTGCTGCGAGGCGTGTGGTCACATGGGCCTCCAGCACCCCGAGCATGGGATCCTTCCAACGTACGGAACACAGCGGGGGAGCGCAGCGATCTGAGCGAGAATTGAGCGTGCACAGCGATACCTGCCAACCCCCGGCACCTACCACGTGAAGAGCGTCACAACTCTCCTGCTGCAGAGGTGGGTTGACCGGCCCGGCCCTGGGCTACACGTTGCTGCATGACAGCTGCTCGAGTTGACGTGGTGGCCCGCGGGGCGAGCGTGCGGGGGCCGAGAGGGCCGGTGTTCGAGGGGGTGGACCTGGATGTGCCGGCGGGCGGACTGCTCGCCGCGTACGGCCCGGCCGGATCCGGGCGTACCTCTCTGCTGCTTGCGCTCGCCGGGCGGATGCGGCTCTCCGGCGGAGCCGTCCGGGTCGGTGGGCACGTCCTGCCCGCCGAGGGGCGGCGGGTACGCAGGCTGGTCGCCGTCGCCCGGGCCGCGCCCGCCGTCGATCTCGAAGGACGGCTGCGGGTGCGCGAGGTGATGGCCGAACGCTGCCTGACCAGCCCCGGTGTGACGGAGCGCCGTATCCGCCAGGCATGCGAGACCCTGGACCTCGCCCCACGAGGGGCAGACCTGGTCGAGGACCTGGGTCCCGCCGACGGGCTGCTGCTGGCGACCGCCCTGGCCCTCGCCGAACAGCCCGGAGCCCTCGTGGTCGACGACGTCGACGACGGCCTGCCACCCGACGCGCACGGACCCGTGTGGGAGGCCCTGCACCGGGTCCAGGACGACGGTCCTACCGTGCTGGCCGGCTGCCTTCGCCCGCCCCCGCCCACTCCCGGCCTGATCACGCTGTTACTGCCGCGGCGCAGTCGGGACCGCCTCCCGGCCGGGACGGCCGCAGTCCGAGAGGACGCCGACATATGAAAGCCGTCAAGCTGGCGCTCCTGGAACTACGGCGCTTCCGCGGCCCGATGCGCCGACTGGTCCCCGTCCTGCTCTGCCTGGTGCCGCTGCTGTACGGCGCCATGTACCTCTGGGCGAACTGGGATCCGTACGGCAAGACCGACCGCATGCCGGTCGCCGTCGTCAACCAGGACCACCTGGCACATGCGCAGCAGGGCCGCCGGGTGAACGCCGGAGACCAGCTGGTGCAGCAGCTCAAGGCATCCGGCACCTTCGACTGGCACTTCGTCGGCCCCCACGAGGCGCGGGACGGACTGGAGCACGGCCGCTACTTCTTCACCATCGCCATCCCACCCGACTTCAGCAGCAAACTCGCCACCGGAGCCGACACCCGCCCCCAACAGGCGGGCATCCATATCGAACTCAACGATGCGCACAACTACATCGCCGGCATCATGACGGAGGTGGTGCAGAACAAGCTGCAGGACCAGGTCAACTCCGCCACCCACGCCGCCTATGTGCGCAGTGTCTACGGCGAGTTGTCCGATGTGCGGGGCAAGCTGTCCACCGCCGCTGACGGGGCACACCGGCTGGTGGGTGCCACCCGTGTGGCGCAGCAGGGCACATCCACGGTTGCGTCGGCGACCTCCACCCTGCATGACGGCGCCGACGGAGTCTCCGCCGGAGCCCAGCAGATCGCCCGTGCCACCCGTCAGATCGACGACCTCTCCGGCCGCCTCGACCGGGCCGCGGCCGACCGTCTGCCCGGAGCCGTCTCCGCCCTCGTGACCACCGCCCGGCTGACCACCGACGGCCTGGACGCGGTGCACACCGCCACCAGCGCCACCCGCAAGGGCACCTCCCGCGCCGTGAGCGACCTCACCGATCTCGCCGATTCCCACCCCGAACTACGGAACGACCCGGTCTACCGGAGCGCCCTCAGTCACGCCCGTGACCTGGATTCCACCGCCACCGGCCTCGACGGCCGGGCCGCGGCCGCCGAGAACAACGCCCGCCGCGCCCTTCGTGACGCCGAACGCCTCCAGGGCGACATCGGCTCACTCCGGAGTGATGTGCTGGCCCTGCACACCCCGCTCCGTCTCGTCGACACCGGTTCCCACAGCGCCGCCGACGGCGCGCGCGGCCTGGTCGACGGGCTGGGCACCCTGGAGAAGGGCTCCGGAGCCCTGCGCTCCGCCGCCGACCAGGCGCACGACGGCGCCTCTGACGTCTCCCGCACCGTGGACCAGGGACTGCACAAGGTTCCCCGTACGAGCCCCGACCAAGTCGCTCACGCCGCCGAAGTACTGGGCACCCCGGTACACATCGATCGCGGCAACCTGCACCCGGCGGGGGTATACGGGCGGGGTCTGGCCCCGTTCTTCTTCGGCATCGCCCTCTGGGTGTTCGGCCTCTTCGCCTACCTGTTGCTGCGCCCGCTCAATACCCGTGCCCTGGCCGGCCGGGTCGGGGCCTTCACCACCGCCCTCGCGGGATGGCTTCCGGCGGCGCTTCTCGGCGCCGTGGGGGCGCTGGTGCTCTACGGGGTCGTCGACCTCACCCTCGGGCTCAGTCCCGTTCACCCCTTCGCGATGATCGCGCTCCTGGTCACCGCGGCAGCGGCCTTCGTCGCCGTCGACCACTGCCTGCGCACCGTCTTCGGAGTGCCGGGCGATGTCCTGTCCCTGGTCCTGCTCATCCTCCAGCTCACCGCCTCCGGCGGCCTCTATCCGCTGCCCACCGAGCCGGCCTTCTTCCAGGTACTGAACCCGCTGCTCCCGATGACCTATCTGGTCGACGGACTGCGGGTCACCGTATCGGGCGGCCTCACCGCGAACCTGCTGCGGGACTTCGTCGTCCTCTTCCTCTTCACGGCCGGCTTCCTCACCATGACCGCGCTCGCCGTACGACGGCAACGGGTATGGAACGTCGGGCGCCTTCACCCGGACGTATCCCTGTGAGCGTGCAGCTACTCGACGATCGCCGTAAGAGACGCCACCATCTTGATCACGAATCACCGCAAGCCCTGGCCTCAGAGTCGTACCGGCGCGCTCGGGTGCACCTCACGCTCGATGCGCGGCATGATCTCGGGCACATAGATCTTCTGGATGGCTTCGCCGGCATCGTGGGTCTCCCAGTGGTCCCGCGTCGCCCAGCGCTCGACCAGGATGAACCGGGCCGGATCCTCGTGCGAGTGGTACGCCTCCCAACTGACACAGCCGTCCTCGGCAAGGCACAGCGGGCGCATTCGGGCCAGGGCGTCAGCAACCGGAGCGATGTCTTCGGTCTTGGAAACGTGCGCGATGACGATGAGGTCGAACACCACTACTCCTTGATTCATGCATGCGTGCCGACTGGCGGCAGACAGGCTACAGCTGAGGTTTGCGGAGGAGCGGGTTCGGCGCCTGCTCTTCGTTCGCACACGGTCGGAGCTCGATCGTCGTGCGTGCCAATGCCCTTGGTATGGCGCCCATGTGAGGGAGTGGAAGACCGACCGTACTGCCACCGCATTGTGCGGCTTTCCCATCGAAGACGGTGTTGTCTATGTCAGGGTCGGCATATGACGATCAAGGATGACCTGACACCTGTCCCCGATGGCTACTCGCGGATCGACCCCTGGGTGATATCGCAGGACACGGGCGCGGAGATCGAGTTCCTGAGCCAGGTGTTCGGGGCCACGGAACGTGGTTCCCGCATCTTCAACGAGGACGGGTCCGTGGGCCACGCCGAGGTGGACGTGGCAGGTGCGGTGGTGCTGATGTTCGACCGACAGCCCGGTTGGCCGCATCTGCCCGCGCATCTGAGGGTCTACGTCGAGGACGCCCGGAAGACCGTCGAGAAGGCCGTCGCCTGCGGGGCCCGGCTGGTGACACGGCCGACCGAGCTGGCCTTCGGGCAAATAGCCGCACGCATCCGCGACCCCCAAGGCCACCTGTGGTGGGTCTTTCAGCGACTGGAGGAGGTCTCCGCCGAAGAGATGGCCAAGCGGTTCGCCGAACCGTCCTACCAGCGCGCCATGGAATATGTGCAGCAGTCTCTCGCGGAGGAGTGGGAAGGCCACACCCCGTAGCCGTCCCGGGTCCTGGTGCTTCGGCTGCCGCCGATCCGTCTGGTGTGGGGCGGTGGGAGGGTGCTGCGTACCGGGCGAGGCGGCCTTGACCTCAACGTACGCCGCTGGGACTCGGGCAGATGCTGATCACGGTTGCTCAGCGTGGTGCTTGGTGGTGGGGAGGAGTTCGACCACGGCATGGCCGAGCTGGGGCCGGATCCACTCGCCGTCGCGTGCGATGCCGAGTACGCCTCCGAGGAAGGCCATATCGAGGGTCCCAGCGGGGGTCTCCCAGCGAAACGGGACACGGGAGACATGGGAGGGGAAGTCCTCCTCGGCGATGTCGCCCGCTCCGAACGACTGCTGCGGAATCGGTCCGTCGTCGGTGTACCGGTGGGCGAAGAAGGCGGTGATCCACCCCGTGACCCGGTCGCCGCCGGAGTGCGACTCCCACTTGTAGAGCGAGCGCCAGAATGAGTGGTCGACACCCCACCCCGAGGCTGTTGCCCAGATCGCGTCCAGTACCGGGTGCAGGGCGGTGAACCACGGCCGCAGACTTTCGAACCACCCCTCCAGCTCCCGCACCCGTGCCGCCAGCAGACGCCAGTCCCGGTCCGTGCCCTCCAGCCGGATCCGGGGAATGCCGCAGAGCGTGATCCACTGAAAGCGGTAGTACGGGCTGACCACGTCCATCAGCGCCACCAGCGTGGCCGTGGCGTCGGCGGGGGTGGTGGTGGAGAAGGCCGGCTGGAAGAGGTCGGCCACCTCGTCGCCGATCCGGCCGCGCAGGGGCTGTTGCATCAGGTTGACCGAGCCTTCCCAGACCCATGGGGCCAGGTCGGCGCGGACGGTGATGGTCTGCTGGTGCCCGGGCGTGTCGGTGAAGAGCCCTTCGTACGCGCTGGAGTTCAGCCCGACATGTACGGCCACCTCGTGCACGACGGCGTACCAGAGCAGATCGGGCGACAGGCTCAGCGGAAGGTGGGCCGTGAAGCAGATGTGGATGGCGCGCAGCAGGAGGCTGGAGGCGGGCTCGGCGCTCTCCGGGGTGTCGGTGGCCCAGCCGACGAGGCGGCCGGTGCTGCGGTGGTGGAAGCGTGCCTGGTCGCGGAGCACGGCCTGCAGGAAGCGTTCGTTGCCGAGTTCGGTGAGTTCGGCGGCGAGCCGCACCGCATCGGAGTCTTCGTCGAGCGGCAGGTCCATCTCGAAAGCCATCCGCACCCCCAGGGACGTGATCGAACTTTGATCCTAGAAAGGGGGCACGGAGGCCGGGGCTCCGGCCCGCCCCCCGTCGGTGACGCGGACCGTCAGGACGACCGCCGGCCGTTGTCGCGACTCGACGGCGGCGCCCATCACCGTCAGCCGACGGGCGAGCCCGGGGCGATCACTGTGTCCGTACCGCCTGCGATAGTGGGCGTGGGTCATGTTGACTGCTCCGACCAGACGCTGTCGGCCCGTTGAGTCAGTGATGCCTGGCGTGATCGGACAGCCGCGGTGGAGCCGGTGCGTGATCCTGCCTCATCAATGATGAGGGCGCGCAGACAGCAACGACGAGGGCGGGCGGACAGCCGGTCCCACCTCACGGCAGCCCTGGGAGAGCAGCACATTGCCCCGTACGACACCACCACGCCCCATCGACGTCACCGCAGTACTGCCCGAACTGGCAGCCCACGCCAGGGAGACGACCCGGCTGCACCCGAGGCCCGGCGCTCCGGACGCCACCGACAGCTCGATCGGCGGTCCGCTGCTCTGGCCCGCCGATGAGCCGTGGCCCACGTGTACCGCGCCCCGCATGGTGCAGCGCAGCGAGCCGATAGCCCCCGCGCTCGTCACCGCATTGCGGCAGGCTCAGGCCGAACGGGAGGCACAGCAGGGGGCGGGGAGCGGGGGCCGGCGCAGCCCGGAGGAGTTTGCTCTGCTCGACAAGGCAATGAGCCGCAGGGGCGCGGGCGTCGATCTCATCCGCTACACCACCCACTGGTACGAGTCCGAGGCGCATGGGGAGCCGAACCCTTTGGCGGCTGTGGCCCAGCTGCACGCCCGCGATATCCCGACCGTGCGATTCCCCGCGGGGACCGACCTCCTCCAAGTGCTGTGGTGCCCCACCACTCACCAGGATCTGCCTGGCCAGCCCCGCTTTTACGCGGGCCCGTCCGTACACCTCGTCTGGCGGCGGGTGTCCGATGTCTCCTCCGCGCCCGGCATCGCGCCGCCGCAGCCCCGGGACGCCCACGAGTCCTACCTGCCCACCCCGTGCGTGCTGCACCCAGAGCAGGTGACCGAGTACCAGTATGCGGATCTGCTGCCCGACGTGCTCCGTGAGCGCCTTGACGCGCAGGACGAGCGGTGGCTGGAAGAGGCGGATTTCCATTACCAGTACGACCTGTCCATCGCCCCCGGCTGCAAGGCCGGCGGCTGGGCATCCTGGCATCTGACCGATCCGGCGTCCGTCGACTGCCGGTGCGGAGCGTCGATGGACCTCCTGCTCAGCTTCGACAGCAGTGAATGGGACGGTGGCTCGAAGAGCTGGCGCCCCCTTGAGGATGCCGAGGCCAGCCATGTGGGCGCGTGCGAGCCCACCGGCCTGACTCCTGGCCGCTGGGGTGCACTGCGGATCTTCCTCTGCCCCGTCGACCCGACACCCCCCTCTGCTGAACATCCAGTAGGGGCAGCCGGTCTCCGCATCTCGTAGCCGCCCTGCACACTGCGCTCGTCCGTTCACCGCGCGGCGGCCCGTAGGGGCTCATGAGGCCGAGGCGGTGACTCACCGCGCAAGCCGCCGTCATCCGCTCCGCATCAGCCACCATCCGCCCGAGCCGGCTTCCCGGCCCGCGGGCAGCCCTTCTCTTCTCCGGCGGGCGAAGGCGTGGGTGACCGGGCAAATGGCCAGTAGCGTGGCAAGGTGGACGGTATGTGCGGTCGCTATGTCTCCACCCGCCGTCCGCAGGATCTGGTCGACCAGTTCGACGTGACGCGCTGGGATCCCGGCCAGGTACTCGGCCCGAGCTGGAATGTGGCCCCGACCGACGAGGTGTGGTCGGTGCTGGAACGCGTCGAGCACGACACCGGCGAGGTCACCCGGCAGCTGCGGTCGCTGCGCTGGGGGCTGGTGCCCTCGTGGGCGAAGAGCCTGAGCATCGGCGCGAAGATGATCAATGCCCGAGTGGAAACGGTCGCGGAGAAGCCGGCCTACCGCCGGGCCTTCGCCAGGCGCAGGTGCCTGCTGCCGGCGGACGGCTTCTACGAATGGCAGGCCGTCGCGGCGACCGAAACGGCCAAGGCCCGCAAACAGCCGTACTTCATCAGCTCCGAGGACGGTCAGGTCATGGCGTTCGCCGGTCTGTACGAGTTCTGGCGCGCCCCCGACGTCTCCGATACCGCCGATGCCTCACATGCCTCCGAGGCCGCTGCTCCGGGGGCATGGTGGACCACCTGCACGATCATCACCACCGAGGCCACCGACGCCGCGGGACGTGTCCACCCCCGTATGCCGCTGACCATCGCCCCTGACGACTGGAGCGCCTGGCTCGACCCCGCCCACGAAGACCCCGGCGAACTGCGCGCCCTGCTCACGGCCCCCGCCGCGGGACACCTGGCCGCCCGCGCCGTCTCCACCGCGGTCAACGACGTACGCAACAACGGGCCTCACCTTCTGGACGAGATCACCGGCGCCTCGTCCGATGGCTGACGGCGGGTGGCTTCGTTCACCTTCAGCGGCGGCGTTCGGCCCTCAGCTTCAACACGCTCCTACAGGGTGCGCCGATACCGAACCTCTTAGCCATGGGCGTTCAGCCGGTCCCACACCAGCACGATCGGCGCCCGAACGAGCTGATGGACGCCGTCGATCAGCGCGATGAAGTCGCGTTCACCCATGCTGCGGCGCTTGCCCCGGCCAGAGCCTCGGCTCCGCCGTCCCGCCACAGCCGGTGCCATTCATCAGCCGACTTCCGGCTCACTCGCAGCCGCCGGGCGATCTCCGGTGGCTTGATCTTCTGCTCGAACAGCTCGGCGGCCTGCATCCGTACCGTCTCCCGGCGCTGACGCCCCGCAGGACTCAGCCCACCCCCATCTGCATACCTCATACACGCGGGATACAGCCAACACCCCAACCTCATCAGGAACTTCAGACAAAGATCGCTCCTGACGAGCCGAAGCCGGTAGACCGCTCATCAGAGCAGAGGCACCAGGCGCGCCGCGACCGAGAGTGCTAGATTGGGCAATCGTCCAAGACGGTTGCCCAAGGAGTGCACTTGCCCAGTAAGACCAACGCCGAACGTGGCCGGAACGTACGCGCGCAGCTGCTGACGGCTGCCCGGGAACTTGTCGGCGAGCTCGGCTGGAGCGCCGTGAGCACCCGCATCCTGGCTGAACGGGCCGGCGTCCGTCCTGGCTTGGTGCACTACCACTTCGAGTCGCTGCAGGCATTGCTGCGTCAGGCCGTGCTCGAAGAGATGCGCCGCATGCTCGACGGCACCGCGGCACTCCTCGACACGACCCCGAACCCCACCGCGGGTATCGAGGCGATGCTGTCCGACCTCGACCGGTACACCGGCGCCGACCCCGCATCTCTGCTGTTCATCGAGGCATACCTCGCCGCCACTCGCGATCCCCGACTGCATGAGGAGATGCGCGGACTCGTGATCGACTTCCGTAACCACCTTGCCACGTCACTGGCTCGCTCGGGCCACCCCGCACCTGAAGCGGCGGCGACCGTCGTCATGGCCGTCTTCGACGGCTTCCTCCTCCACAAGGGACTCGATCCAGAGCTGTCGGCCGCCCGCATCGCGCCACTGCTGCGCCAACTCACCGACACCGAACCGAATGGAGCGCACTCATGAAAGCCCTCATCTGCGGCGCAGGCATCGCCGGCCTCGTCCTGGGCAACCGCCTCCACCACCACGGATGGGAGGTCCACCTCGTCGACCACGTCCCCGGCCCCCGCGCCCAGGGCTACATGATCGACTTCTTTGGCCCCGGATTCGAGGCCCTGACCGCCATGGGCCTGCAATCCACACTGCGTGAGTTCGCCAGTCCCGTCGAGGAGTTCTGCTACATCAACGGCCGCGGGCGCAAGACCGTCAGCGTCGACTACGCCCTCTTCTCCAAAGCTCTCGACGGCGAGATCGCCAGCATCATGCGGCCCGCGCTCGAACGGATGCTGCGCGAGTCGCTCGCCGACGAGATCGACCTGCGCTACGGCACCACCGTCGATCGGATCGACGACGACAAAGCCGTCCTCTCCGACGGCACCGCGATCGACGCCGACCTGATCGTGGGCGCCGACGGCGTCCACTCCCGCGTTCGTGCGCTGGCCTTCGGCGGAGAACACCACTACCTCCGCCACCTCGGCATGCACACCGGGGCCTTCGTCTTCACTGATCCCGAGGTGTACGAGCAGGTCCGCGGCCGGTTCGTGCTCACCGAGACACTCAACCGCCAGATGGGCTTCTACGGACTCGACGACGACCGCGTCGCCGTCTTCGCCGTGCACCGCACCCCCGATCCGGCCCTGCCCGAGGACCCGCGCGAAACGCTCCGCCACAAGTACGCCGGTATGGGAGACCTCGCCGAGCGCGCCTTGGCGCAGTGCCCGCCGCCCGACCAGGTCTACTACGACCAGGTCGCCCAGATCGACATGCCGGGTTGGTGCGATGGACGGGTGACGCTGGTCGGCGACGCCGCCCACGCGGTCTCCCTCGTCGCCGGACAGGGCGCCTCCCTCGGCGCCGCGGGTGCCTATGTGCTGGCCGAGCGGCTGCACCGGTCGCCTTCGGTGCCCGAAGGAGTAGCCGACTACGAACGGCGCTGGCGCCCGGTCACGGCCGCAGTCCAGATGGCGGCCCGGGACCGAGTCACCGAGTGGTTCCTGCCGACCTCCTCGGCCAAACTCCTGCTGCGACGCTGGGGATTCCGGGCCATGCGCCTGCCCGGCCTCGACCGGCTCCTGGTCGGTCCCCTCTTCCCCAAAGACCACCGAACCGTGGCCGAACTCAGCACCTGATCGCGTGCCCTCACGAGGTCACCCTGACGATCCGAGATCAGTACCGCCGAGCCAGCCGTGTGACCATGCAAAGTGGCTGTTTCACAGTAAGTGTGCTGAACCCGCGAAAGACATCGGTTGGAGGGGAGTGGCGGGCCCGTGCGCGACGGTCCCAGAATCGATTCCTGGGCGGCTGGCTTGGGAAGCGGGGGCCCTTTGGGGGTGAGGGCCTGACAGAATCCATTCCTATGAGCTCTGGCCGATGGGCAACTCACTCGATCGAGATGACCGGTGACCGTGTGATCAAGCGGTTTCCGAGCGAGGACGGCGGTCGCGCCGAGCGGGAGTGGCGGGCCTTGTCCTTGTTGGCCACGTATGCTCCGGGGCTGGCTCCGGAACCGCGGGAGGCCCACCTCGCAGCTGGTGAGCCGGTTGTGGTGATGTCTCGGCTTGCCGGGAACCCTTTGCGTGGTACTGAGGTGGCGCGCGAACAGATCGGCGCCTTGGCCAAGGCGGTGACCACTCTGTATGAGGCTGTGCCGGCCGATGTCGTCTGCAGGCTCCCGCTCAGGCCGGGGCGCCAAAGCGAGCTCGTCGGACACCTCGATCGGTGGGCGGTCACGGTTCGCCCTCGGACCGAAGGACGGGTGAGGCGGGCCATGGACTCCGGGTTGGACTGGCTGGCCCGCTCGGGTCCGGGGACCGACACTCGGGGGCAGATTGCACCGGTCTTCGGGCCGGGCGACGGCAATCTCGCGAACTACCTGTGGGACGGTTTCCGGGTCCGGATCGTCGACTTCGAGGACTCAGGCCGCAGCGACCGTGCCTTCGAGCTCGCGGAGATCACCGAGCACGTGGGCAGTTGGGTGGAGCACCCCTTTGACGTCCCCGCCTTCTTGGAGCATTTCGACCTTTCCCCGGCGGAGACCTCACGGCTGAGGGAGAGTCGCCGGCTGCTGGCCCTGGTGTGGCTGTTCCTCCTGGCGAGCGAGGCAACGGAGAACCCGAGGAATCCTCCTGGCACGGTGGAACGGCAAGCCGGCCGGGTATTGGAGCTATTGGCCTGATGGGGCCTGATGAGGGGAACCGCGGTCAGCGGCATCGGCCAGTGGTCAGCGGTCAAGATGATGGCTTCAGTGGTCGTAGGCGGTCAGTGTGCGCATGGCTGACTGGCCGCCATGAAGCCGGCTCCCTCCCTCGGGCCCTTGAAATCGGTCATCTAGGCTGGCGCGGTGACTGAGGAGGGGGAGCGGGTGCAGCCGTCGGGAGTGTGGGCCACGGCGGTGGGGGTGGCCAGGGTGCGGGCGCTGGAGACCGAGCGGGAGGACGCGCTGTTCCGCGATCCACTGGCACAGGCCTTCGCCACCGCCGGCGGCCTGTGGCCCTCCTCGCCGCCGCGGCCCGATGACGAGGCCGCGCGACGCCGCCGACTGGCCGTGTCGTACTCCATCGTCATCAGGACGAAGTTCCTCGACGACTTGTTGCAGCAGGCCTCCGCGTCCGGGGTCCGGCAGGTCGTGCTGCTCGGCGCCGGCATGGACAGCCGGGCCTTCCGGATCGACTGGCCCGAGGGCACCCGGCTGTTCGAGGTCGACACCGCCGCGCCACTGGACTTCAAGGCTTCGGTGCTGCGCCAGGAGCGGGCCGTCGCACGCTGCGAGCGGATCACCGTCGCGGTGGATCTGCGTGAGGACTGGCCAGGCGCGCTGGCCGCCGCAGGGCACGACCCGGCGGTGCCGACCACGTGGATCGCCGAAGGGCTGCTGATCTACCTTCCCGAGGACGCGGTCGAGCTACTGCTGGCCCGGATCAGTACGCAGTCGGCGGCAGGCAGTCGGATGGGGCTGACATTGGGCTCGCGCGGCGTGATCGAGCGCTTCGGCGCGGACGCCGCGCCGGGATCGGCGGCGTCCATGTGGGTCTCGGAGATGCCCGACGACCCGGTGGGCTGGCTGGCCGGGCACGGCTGGGAGGCCCACAGTCACACCTTGCGCGAGCGCGCTGCCGCCTACGGCCGTCCGATCAGCACCCCGCCGCAGCGCGAGGAGCAGCCCGGCGGACTGATCTCGGCGGTCCGTCGGTAGAGCGCCTCCCGGTTCCTTGGGGCTCAGTCCCTCTGGGGCCAGGAGAAGCCGAGTTCTTCGGCGCGTTCGAGGCTGCCGCCGCACACCTGGCCGTAGGTTTTCGGGTCCTCCTCGGCCAGCCGGTTCAGGGCGGCCGCCGCCTGTGCCTCAGGTGGGGTGCCGTCGTCCGGTATGGCCCAACGGAACTGGAGGGAAATGCCGCCCGGTTTCCCGGAGCCGAGTCCCGGCGCGTGCAGGAAGGTCACCACAGTGGTGTCCGGGTCGTCGAAGTCGCTGCTGATCCAGCCCCGTTTTGCGTCCCACCGGCTCAGGAGGTCCGGCCGTTCCATCAGGCCGGCCTTGATCAGCCGGGCCGTGGTGCGGGCCGGCCAGGACCAGGAGCGGTCGGTCTCGGCGCGGGCGATCTCCGCGTCGTAGGCCGCGGCGCCGAACCGGTAGGCAGCCGGTTCGGGTACCGGAGCCCGGGAACCCGGCATGGTGGAGGGCCGCTGCCAGTTCTCCCACACCACCTGGTCTCCGTCGCGTCGGATGGTGACGTAGAGCGCGCCGCAGCACTCCTCGGTGCAGGATGCCTCCGCGAGTTGTACCTCGCTGGGCTCCGGGCCGGCCCGGAGGCGGCCTTCGTCCAGCAGGTATTCGGGGCTGTGGGCGGGACCGCGGTCGAAGAACGCCGGGACCGCGGGGCGCCCGTCGAGGAGGACGCGGGTCTCGACGGGCGCCCGGGCCGCGGGATCGCCTGCCACCACCTCGACGCGCAGCCTGCCGGGCGGCGTCGGGTGCCTGAAGGGTTGCCGACCGGTGCGTCGGATCCACCCGGGCCGCAGTCGATGTTCCGTCCCGCCTGTTTTGTCGGTTGCCTGCAGCGAGGCCCACCGGGGCTCGGTCAGCAGCCGTTCCAGTGAATCCAACAGCGCCATACGTCGTCCAGGGGGCCAGTCCAGCAGCACGCCGGGGCCGCTGCTCAAGTCCAGGGCGAGCGAGAGCAGGGTGGCGTGGTGGCCGAGGCTGGGCGGCAGGAGCCCGGCGCGCGTCACGACGCTCTCGTACACGGTGAGTGCGTCGCGGTAGGCGAGGAGGTCGGTCGGGGCGTCGCGCGAGCATCCCATCCGGACCAGGAGCCAGCCCGCCCGGGCGAGCAGGGCCGTGTCGGAGGGATGCCGGCCGAGCAGGTCGGGCAGCCGGGCTGCCTCCGCGATCCGGCGGGCGACCGCGGTGCTGAGGAGTCGGGGCTCAGCGGGGAACGCGACCAACTCCGCGCGGATGCCTCTCTGTTCATCCCTCCGCAGGGCGCGGACGAGTGGGCGCAGCTCATCACCACGTGCGTAGAAGGAGAGCCAGACGACGGCTGCGCTCCGGGAGTCCAGGGCGTCGAGGGCGTCGACAGCCGGGCGGGTGAGCCTCCGGAGCAGGCCGAGAACGGACAGGTACGGGATGTCCTCGGACGTGCCGAGGCGGGTGAGCAGGGCGAGGCCTGCGGTGACGGCGGGCACGGTGGTGCCGGTGCGCGTGAGCTGCCGGGCCAGGGACCGGGCCGCGTCCTGCTGCCCGGCCGGCAACGGCAGCCCGGCGACGGCAGATTGGATCAGCATCAGGTGCATGGCGCAGTCCCGGATACCCAGCCGCGCGAAGCGGCGGTGCAGGGTGGCCGAGTCGTGCGGTAGCGGGTTCAGCGCGTCCCGGAGGGCGGCTTGTGACTCTTCGAGGGGCAGCCCTTCGAGGGGCAGCGCTGCGGGGGACGGTGGGCTCCCACCCGGTGCCGGCTGTTGCGAGACGCCCCGTTCCGGCTGTGGGGAGACACCCCGTTCGGGCTGTTGAGAGAGGGGGAAACCACGCCGCGGTGGGATCCCGTCGGGGGCCTCATGCAGCAAATGCAGCGCGTAGTCATACAGGGCGGGCGGAGGGTGAGCGCGTCGCGCTCTTCCTGGGCGCTCACCGGGCGGGGTGGAACTCGATTCCGTAGGTCATGCACGCAGCCTGCCAGCCCGGTTCGCGCTCTGTCGAGGGAATTCGGGGCGGGCGGCATCGCCCCCGGACCTTTCCCGTTCCAGGTCACTGCGGGCAACCGTCATCACGTCATCCACGCCCCGTCTGCCGGGATCACCATGCTCCGTCACGGACCCTTGTGCTCGTTTCTGTTCTACATAACACTCTCAATGCACAGAAGCGCGCATCACTGAACAAGTTCGAACCTTGCGTGGCGATCGGTCGGTCGGTCGACCGAGTCGAGTCGAGTCGAGGAGAGCAGGCATGACGCAGTTCAGCCGACGTAGATTTCTGAGCGCGGCCGTGGTGGGGGGCGCGTCCGTGGGCGTCGCCCTCGGCAGTGGGCGTACGACCCTCGCCCAGGCCGACAGCCCGCGGGGGCTGACCATCCGCGGGCACGAATTCCTGCTGGACGGCAAGCCGTTCCGGATTCTCTCGGGTGCCTTCCACTACTTCCGTACGCATCCCAAGGACTGGCGTGACCGGTTGCTGCGGATGCGGGCGATGGGCCTGAACACGGTGGAGACCTACGTCGCCTGGAACTTCCACCAACCGTACGAGAAGAAGGCCGACTTCAGCGGTTGGCGCGATGTCGCCGCCTTCGTACGGACGGCGGACGAGGCCGGGCTCAAGGTGATCGTGCGACCGGGACCGTATATCTGCGCGGAATGGGACTTCGGCGGGCTGCCGGCCTGGCTGCTCAAGGACAAGGACGCGCCCCTGCGCCGCTCCGACCCCGCCTACGAGCGGGCGGTCGACGCCTGGTTCGCCGAACTGCTGCCCCGGCTCGTGGACCTGCAGGCCACCCGCGGCGGACCCATCATCGCCATGCAGGTCGAGAACGAATACGGCAGTTACGGCGACGACCACGCCCACCTGGAACATCTGCGGGATGCCATGCGGTCCCAGGGCGTGGACAGTCTGCTGTTCTGCTCCAACGGGGCCACCCAGGAGGCGCTGAAGGCCGGCAGCCTTCCCGGCCTCCTGTCCACCGTCAACTTCGCCGGGGACCCCACCGGGCCCTTCGCGGAGCTGCGAAAATTCCAGCCGGACAAGCCGTTGTTCTGCACGGAGTTCTGGGACGGCTGGTTCGACCACTGGGGCGAGCCGCACCACACCACCGACCCGGCGCAGACCGCCGCCGACGTGGAGAAACTGCTCCAGGCGGGTGCGTCCATCAACTTCTATATGGCCGTGGGCGGAACGAACTTCGGCTGGTCGGCGGGAGCCAATCTGACCGGCAGCGCCTACCAGCCCACCATCACCAGCTACGACTACGACTCCCCGATCAGCGAGTCCGGTGAACTCACCGAGAAGTTCCACAAGGTGCGTGAGGTGCTGGCCAAGTACACCACCGTGCCGAGCACGCCCCTGCCGGCCACGCCGCGCCGTATGCCGTCCCAGAGCGTGGCCGTCCGCGAGTCGGTGCCGTTGATGGACACGCTCGACGTGCTGGGCACTCCGCTACGGCGCGCCACCCCCGTTCACATGGAAGCGCTCGGGCAGCCGTACGGGCTGATCCACTACCGCACCCGGGTGCGGGGGCCGCAGGGGACCAAGCGCCTGAGGATCACGGGCCTGGGGGACCGTGCGCTGGTGTTCGGCGACGGCAAACGCATCGGCACCTTCGACCGTAATCAGCCGGACCACACCCTCGGCTTCGCCGTGGCCGGTGCTTCCAGCACGCTGGACCTCCTGGTCGATCCCACCGGGCGGGTCAACTTCGGCCAGGGACTCAACGACCCCAAGGGAATCAGCGGCAAGGTTCTCCTCGACGACGAGGCACTGAGCGACTGGGAGATCCGCCGGCTGCCGCTCGACAACCTCTCGGCTCTGCGGTTCGGCAGCACGGACACGCCGGCCGGCCCCGCGTTCCACCGGGCCCGGGTCCATGTCGGCACCCCCGCGGACGGCTTCCTCGCTTTCCCGGGCTGGGACAAGGGCATGGTGTGGCTCAACGGGTTTGCGCTCGGCCGGTACTGGTCCCTCGGGCCGCAGGTCACCCTGTACGCGCCGAGCCATCTGTGGCGGCGGGGGCGGAACGAACTCGTCGTCCTGGAAATGGAGCGGACGGGGGACCGGATCGAGGTCCGGTCCGAGCCGGACATCGGTTAGCGCGGCACCGACCGGACATCGGTCAGCACGGTAGCGATCGCCGCCCTCGCCCTCGCCATGCCGCGCGCCTGTCCCCCGCCCGGGGTCACAGGCATATAGATATGGAGGCGTGACTACAGACCCGCAGAGCTTCAAAATCTTGTTGGTCCCCGAACATGTCGGGGACAAGGGCGGTGCCTCCGCGGAGGACTCAGCCGTACGATCGGCTGTCGTCGAGGCGACGGGTGAGACGGGCGCCTCGGGCTACCCCCGCTACGCCGGCAACGGAATCGTGGCCGACATCGACCCCCGCACCCGCACGGTCGAGGCGGTGCTCGTCGACGGTGCGGAGCTGGACTATGGGCTGACCGCTACGGTCACGTCCTGAGCGTGTGCCGTCGGGGCGGCTGACGCCGGCCTCGGACTGGGCGGCCCGCACGGCGAGCTCCGCCGCCAGGGTGCGGAGCTGGGCGTCCGCCCGGCCCCCGGGGCCCCGGCCCCCCGGGCCCCGGGCCAAGGCTGCGACCGGATGAACGTCGACTCAGCGGGGCTCGCCGAACCAGCGGTCGAGCGCCGGTTTCAGGCCATCCGCGCCGGCCCAGCACACGTAGCCGTCCGGCCGGATGAGCATCGGCTCGACGTCGGCGCCCTGGCCCACCCGGTCCACCCGGTCCGCCCAGGGGCCGGCGACCCCGGCGAACGTGTCGGCCGGATCCAGCAGGATGCCGTGCCCGGACCGCAGCAGTTCGTGCACCCGGGCCGGGCCGAGGTCCAGGTCCGGTGCGGGCAGGCCGACGAGCGGATGGGTTTCGGTGCCCGGCATCGGATAGCGGAGGGCCATCCCGGACATCAGGTCGGCGAGATGGTGCTGGACGTCCGGCAGTTGGGCCATGGCCGTGAAGATCTCCCGGGCAGCCAGCACGTCCGGATCGCGGGTCCCGGCCCAGTCCATCAGCAGGCTCTGTGCCCGGACGTTGCGCAAGACGGCGGCCCCGGCCGGATGCCGTTCCGCGTGATACGTGTCGAGCAGGTTCCGCGGTGCCCAGCCGTGCACGGCGGCGGCGAGCTTCCAACCGAGGTTCAGCGCGTCCTGCATGCCGGTGTTCATGCCCTGCGCGCCGAGCGGAAGGTGGACATGGGCGGCATCGCCCGCCAGGAATACCCGTCCGTGCCGGTACTGCTCGACCTGTCGTGACGCGTTGGTGATACGGCGGGCGTAGCGCAGTTCGAGGAGGTGCACCCGCGTGCCGAACACGGTGCTCAGGCCCCGGCGGATGTCGTTCTCGGTGACCGGGGTCTCCCTCGGCAGTGACTGGCCCGGCCCGCCGAGGACCAGGCGGCGAAGTTGCCTGCCCTGCGGATCGGTGCCGAGCGGGAACAGTGCCGCCCAGCGCCCGTCCTCGTTCCAGGTGTGCGACGTGGACGGCTCGACGCCGCCCAGCCGCACGTCGGCGGCGATGATCGTCAACGTGCCCGGCTGACCGGGGAACCCGGCCCGCAGCAGGGCCCGCACGGTGCTGTGAGCGCCGTCGGCAGCGACGAGGTAGCGGGAGCGGAGGGTGGCGCCGTCGGCGAAGGCCGCGGTGACCCCGTCGTCGTCCTGGTCGAGGCCGACCAGTTCGTGGCCCCGCCGGGCGTTCAGGCCGTGCGCGGCGAGATGCTGCTCGAAGAATCCCTCGATCACCACCTGCGGCACGGACCGCCACGGCAGACGGTGGCGGTGGGAGTGGAGCGGGATACCGGCGAAGTGGCCAGTGGTGACGGGGTGATCTCCGGTGGCCAGCAAAGGCTCCAGCAGCCCTCGTTGGTCAAGCGCCTCCAGTGTGCGGGACTGCACGCCGCCTGCCTTGGACAGTTCGCTGCGCTGCGACAGCTTGTCGGCCAGCACGGTCGACACCCCCGTCCTCAGCAGCTCGTTGGCCAGCGTCATTCCGGTCGGGCCGGCGCCGACGATGAGCACATCGGTGTCCACGGACTCTCCTCTGACTGGGTCGATCAGGACAAGAGCAACGCTCTGTCGGCCGAGCCGACCGAGCCAGGAAACGGTCCGATTGCGCTGGTATCTGACACCGCCTACCTTCAGTTCGGTGGAATCCGACTACGACGAGCTGGACCGACGGCTCGTGCACGCCTTGCAGATCGACGGCCGCGCCCCGTTCAGCACCATCGCCGACGTTCTCGGCGTCTCGGATCGCACCATCGCCCGCCGCTACGCCCGGTTGCGGTCAGCCGGGGCGGTACGGGTGCTCGGCGGGGTCGACCCCACCGCGCTGGGCGCCATCCTGTGGTTTCTGCGGGTGCGATGTGCTCCCAACGCCTCGCTCCCGGTCGCCGAGGCGCTGGCCAGACGCCCCGACACGTCCTGGGTGAGCCTCAGCTCCGGCGGCACCGAGATCACCTGCGTGGTCCGGACCGAGAGCGAGGCGGACAGCGAGGCACTGCTGCTGGCCAAACTTCCCCGCACGCCGCGTGTGGAGGGCGTGACCGCGCACTCCGTGCTGCACGCCTTCTACGGTGGCCCCGACAACCTGGTCGGTAAACTCGGGTCGTTGGACGAGGAGGCGATCGAGCGACTGCGCCCGCTTCCGGTGCCGCACCGAGAAGGGCCGGTGCGACTCGACGACGGTGACCGCAAGCTCCTCGCCCTGCTCGCCACCGACGGCCGCGCCGGGTTCGAGCAGTTGGCCACGGCGACCGGCTGGTCGCCGACGACGGTCCGGCGCCGGATGACGGAGCTGCGCGAACACGGCTTGCTCTATCTCGACCTCGACGTCGACTGGCGCATGTTCGGCGTGCATGCCCGAACCCTGCTCTGGCTCTCGGTCGCCCCCGCACACCTGGAGGAG
Organism: Streptomyces sp. NPDC047049; assembly: GCF_040643995.1. Lineage (NCBI taxonomy): Bacteria > Bacillati > Actinomycetota > Actinomycetes > Kitasatosporales > Streptomycetaceae > Streptomyces > Streptomyces sp. NPDC047049. The sequence goes on from NZ_JBEYVM010000005.1 coordinate 408,135, forward strand.
GCCGGTCAGGCGCTGGCCGGGCATCCGGAGATCGCGTTCGCCGCCGCCACGACCGGCCCGACCAATCTGTACGCGAGCGTGGTGTGCACGAACCAGCGGGAGCTGTACCGCTACCTGACCACCCGGGTCGCCGCACTCCCCGCCGTCACACACCTCGAAACGGCACCAGTGATCAGGACCGTCAAGCAGGCAGTGAACCAGCCGTAGCAACCGGCCGGCCCCCTGCAGCAGCACCCACCGCGGCCGGGCTCGGCTACTCCTCGATGGTCACGACGGTGTCGAGACCGGCATGCCGCAGGGTGCGCTGAACGGCGCGGCGGGCACCGTGGACGGTGACGTCGACGGTTTCCGGTGCATGGGTGACGGCGCGGAGCAGGGCGTAGGCGCATGCGAGGCCGATCCGCTCAAGGCCGCTCATGTTCCATACCCAGGTGCCTGCCTGTCGCAGGCGCTGGTCGCTGAGGAGTTCTTCCAGCTCGGGCAGGGTCTGGGCGTCCAAGATGCCGGAGAACGTCAGGACGGCATGCTGCTCGTCAGCCTCGGTGAGCACCACGGGGGCGCGCTCCGGCCGGGCGGACTGCGGGGGCATGGCTGGCACGTCGACCTCCTGGCAGCACGTCAAGGACGTTCCCCCATAGTCTCGGCGAATGCGCCGCATTCGCCAAGCAGCCGCCCGATGGCGCGCGCCGCCGCCTCGCGAGCCGGGCCTCCCACGCCGACGAGAGGAGCCGGGCCGGGGTGGCGCCGGCCCGGCCAGTCGCGATGGGGGAGCAGACGGAGTCGTAGCCGTAGCGGCGGCTCACCGGCAGTGCTGGTTGCCTGGAGGGCAGGACGGTCACCACGATTCGCCAACCATCGAGTGCTACGGGGAAGTTGGAGGATTCGTCGATCGGCCGAAGTCAGGGGTCACTGCCGTCGCCAGGCGATCGGCGTACCGCGCCGGGCGGTCGACCTGCGGGGCGCACCGCGTTGTCACGGGTGACGTTCTCGACGCTCTCGATGCTGAGGCCCCTCGGTGATGGGCGATCAGTCGCCGACGGACTTGGCCCAGTCCTCACGGACGGTGCGCAGGGCCGTGTTCAGCTGGGCCTCGGTGGGGAACTGGGGTGTGCCCTCGACCGTCGGCAGGCGTGCGGCCAGGGCTTTGTTCAGGGTGCCGTGCTTGGCCATGACGGCCATCAGCACCGGGCGGGCGTAGTCCACGAGGCGGAGGTTCTGGCCTTCCGGACTGAAGAGGTACTCCTCCCACAGTCGCGCCGCAGCGGGGTGGGGGGCGTTTTTGTTGACCGCCTGCGCGTAGTACTGCGAGAAGCTGCCGTCGAAGGGAATGGAGACCTTCCAGTTCACGCCCGTACCGTGGAGCTGGTCGATGTGCTGCAGGTTGAGGTAGTCCCATTCGATGCTGATCGGTGTGCTGCCTTTGGCGATCGCGGCGCGGGTGGGGTCGGCCCGGTTGTAGTTGCCGCTCTTGTCGAGCCGGGCGAAGAAGTCGATGCCGGGGCGGATGTTGTCGAACGAGCCCCCGTTGGCGAGGGTCGCCGCGTACACGGCGGCGAAGGCTGATCCCGCGGCCGTGGGTTCGCCGTTCATCGAGACCAGGCCCTTGTACTCCGGCCGGAGCAGATCGGCGAAGGATTCGGGGCAGGTGCGCACGCGGGCGGCGTCGCAGCCGATCGAGATGTAGCCGCCGTAGTTGTTGTACCAGCGGGCCTCGGCGTCCTTCTGCTCCGGCGGGATCTCGTCGAACTGCGCGACCCGGTAGGGGGTCAGCAGGTTGTGCCGCGCCGCGGACTGGGCGAAGGTGTCCCCGACGTCGATCACGTCGGGGGCGCGCCTTTGGCCTCGGTAGCGCTTGAGGGCGTCGATCTCCTGACTGCTGTGGCCGTTCGGGTTGTCGACGACGACCTTGATGCCGTACTTCTTCTCGAAGCCGTCGATCAGTCCGCCGTAGTTGGCCCACTGGCGCGGCAGCGCGATCGTGTTGAGCCTGCCCTCCTTCTTCGCCGCCTTGACCAGTGCCGCCATCCCGCCGGCCTCCGCGGCGGACTCGGCCCGCGAGGGCGCGACCGGCCGGGTGGGTCCCGCTTCCTGGCACGCACCGAGACCGGGCACCGCCAGGCCGAGACAGCACAGGAGGGCGCCTGCGCGGACCCGATGATGTGTTGCCACGACGCCTCCAACAGGGCCAAGTAGGGGAAGGTCCGCCGGACGGGGGAACGTCCGCCAGGGGCCTCGAAGGCTCACTGAGCGGACGCGCCCCCGGCACTCCCGCAGACCGCCTGCGCCTTGTCGCGGGGGCGGTCCTGACGCCATCCCGCCGCGTCGGTCACCGCCCGGAGTTTCTCTCTGCGGGAATGGTCCGAAACAGCCTACTGTGCCCGTTGTGTCTCCCCGTCAGGGCGGTGATCGGTCCAGGTCACAGCGGCGAGTGGAGAGCACGGGTGGGGGAGTGATCGCCACCCGCGTAGGGCGGTATCCCGCTCGTCAGCAAGCGCGGGCCCAGCCCCAGCCCCAGGGGCGGGCGCAGGCACAGGCACGGCGCCACGGCCTCACCACCCCCCGTGCTCCTCCCAACGGCTGAGGAGATGGTCCGGTGACTCCTCTTCCGGGGACTGGGCGTCGGGGGCGATCGCCTGGCAGGCCCAGATCGTTTTGCCCCTGGGGGAGTAGCGGGTGCCCCAGCGCTCGGCGAACTGCGCGACGAGGAAGAGGCCGCGGCCGTTCTCGTCGGTGGCCTTCGCCTGGCGGATGTGCGGGGAGGTGCTGCTGCCGTCGGAGACCTCGGAGATCAGGGTGGCGCGGGTGTGCAGGAGCCGCACGTGGATGGGCTCGGCGCCGTAGCGAATGGCGTTGGTGATCAGTTCGCTGAGGATGAGCTCGGTGCCGTAGGCGATGTGCTGCAGGCCCCAGTCCTCCAATCGGCGGACGCAGGCGTTGCGGACCGGACCCACCGCCGCCGGGTCGCGGGGGACGTCCCACTCGGCGACGTCCGCCGGGTCCAGCTGCCGTGTCCGGGCCACCAGCAGCGCGACATCGTCGGCGGGCCTGGCGGGCAGCAGCGATTGCATGACGGCGGCGCAGGTGTCCTCCGGCGTACGGCCCGGTCCGGCGAGGGCCGCACGCAGTGCCTCCAGCCCCGCGTCCAGGTCGCGGCTGCGGCTCTCGATCAGCCCGTCGGTGTAGAGCACCAGCCGCGAGCCCTCCGGCAGCGACAGCTCGGTGGACTCGAAGGGCAGGCCGGTGCTCAGGCCCAATGGCGGAGAGACGGGAGGGTGCAGGAACTCCACCGTTCCGTCGGGGTAGGCCACGGCCGGCGGCGGATGACCGGCGGTGGCCGCGGTGACCCGCCCGGAGACGGAGTCATAGATGACGTACAGGCAGGTGGCGCCGGTGATCGACGGGCCCTCGCCGTTGTCCTCGTCCTGGACGTCGAGATGGGTCACCAGCTCGTCGAGGTGTCCCAGCAGCTCGTCGGGGGAGAGGTCCAGGGCCGAGAAGTTGTGCACGGCGATGCGCAGCCGGCCCATGGTGGCCGCCGCGTGCACGCCGTGGCCGACCACGTCGCCGACGACCAGCGCCACCCGGGCGCCGGGCAGCGGGATGACGTCGAACCAGTCCCCGCCCACTCCGGCCCGGGCGGGGAGATAGCGGTGCGCCACCTCCAGGATGTCCTGGTCGGGCAGGCCGCGGGGCATCAGACTGCGCTGGAGCGTCATCGCCATGGTGCGCTCGCGGGTGTAGCGCCGGGCGTTGTCGATCCCCACCGCGGCCCGCCCCGCCAGCTCCTCGGCGAAGGACAGGTCCTCGTCGTCGAAGGGCGGAGTGCCCCCCGACCGCCAGAAGTCGACCAGTCCCAGCACCACCCCCCGGGCGCGCAGCGGTACGACCGCCAGGGAATGCACGCCGTGCTCCAGGATGCGCCGGGTGCGTTCCGGGTCCTGCGACCGCCAGGCGGACGAGCCGGCCAGGTCCGGCTCCATCAGCGAGCGGACCCGGTCCCGGTGTGCGCCCACCGGGGTCTTCGGGACGAACCGGATCAGCTCGCCGACGGGGTAGAGCGGATGGTCCGGCGCCAGGCCGGCGAGGGCCGCCCGGCGCAGCTCGGTAGCCGCCGCGGCCGGCTCCTCGCCCTTCAGGACCGGGTCCAGCAGCTCGACGGTGACGATGTCGGCGAACCGGGGGACCGCCACCTGCGCCAGTTCCTCGGCCGTGCGCACGACATTGAGCGTGGAGCCGATCCGCACCCCGGCGTCGTAGAGGAGCCGGAGCCGTTCCCGGGCCACCTCGGCGCGCCCCGACAGCCACCTCAGTTCGGTCGTGTCGCGCAGGGTCACCACGCTTCCCTGGCGAGCCCCGTGGGCGGTGGTGGACCGCTTGTTGAGGGCCAGCAGTCGGTCCTGGGCCAGGTACACCTCGTCGGTGGCGCTGCGGTCCGACGCCAGGAGTCCGGCGGTGCGGTGGTCCAGCCCCAGGTCGCCGACGTGGCGTCCCTCCGCTTCCGCCGGCAGGTCCAGCAGCCGCCGTGCCTCGTCGTTGGCCAGCAGCAGCCGCCCGTCGCGCCCGACGATGAGGACACCCTCCCGTACCGCGTGCAGGACCGCATCGTGGTGCTCGTACATCCGGGTCATCTCGGCCGGTCCCAGACCGTGGGTCTGCCGGCGCAGGCGACGGCTCACCAGCCCCGCGCCGCCTCCGGCGAGTGCCAGTGCCACGACGGCGGTGCCCAGGAACATGGGCAGCTGCCGGTTGACCGACTTCTGCACCTTCTCCACCGTGACCGGCGCGGCGACGAGGGCGACGACCCTGCCCGAGGCGTCCTTGACGGGGGCCGCGGAGACCACGGAGAGGCCCAGGGCGCCCTGGAAGGTCCGGGTGAAGGGCTTGCCCCGGGCGGCCTCGGCATACGGGCCGATGACGTGCTTGCCGATCTGCCGCGGGTCGCTGTGGGTGAGGGTGATCCCGTCGAGCTTGTACACGATGAGCGCGTCGACGCCGGAGGCCTTCCGGGCCGCCTCGGCGAGCGGTTGGAGCTTCGCGGACGGATTGTCGCTGTTCAGCGCCTCCTGGAGCCCCCAGGAGTGCGCGAAGGACTCGGCGGCGGCGAGCGTGCGGTGCCGGGCGTCGGTCATGGTGTCCCGCCGGGCCTGGACGACGAGGGCGACCACCGCCGCCGCGACCAGCAGCACCACGAGCACCAACTGGAGGAGGAAGACTTCCCGGGCGACGCTGCGCGTGGTCAAGGAGGGCCGTGTGTACTGCGGACCTCCGCCACTCGCGGGGCGTTCGCCCTGCGGGGAACCGCCGGTGTCCGAGGGGCCGCCGGCCTCTGCGGGGCCACCGTTCCCTGCGGGGCCGCCGCCCCCTGTAAGACCGCCCTCTCCCGTCGGATCTCCGGCCTCCGCTGCGCGTTCGCCCTGCTGGTCGTCGCCGGTGCTGTCCCCGGCAGGGGGCGTGCCCGGAATGGCGGAACGGCCGGGCGCGCGGCTCAGCCAACGCCGGAATCGACCCGGATTTCCGCTCATGCTCCTTATTTATGCTGTATTGCCCGAGGGTCGGCAAGGCACGCTACGGCAGTTGCCCCACGGGGGCGGCGAGAGGCCGCCGGGCTGTGGCCGCGCCGGCCCTCGCCGTGCTGCTCAGGCCTTGGTGTTCTGGGGTGTGCCGGGACGACGGCCCCATGCCGAGATGGTGACTTGCGGGATGTCGATGAACGCCGGGTCTTTGAGCAGGGTGGCGAACTCGGCCAGGTCGGCCTCGGTGACCAGGCCGTCGGCAAGAAGGGCGGGAGCGGCCTGGGTGATGAGCGGGAGCCAGCGGTCCTGGCCGAGTCCGCCCATACAGCCGAGGTTCCCGGCGAAGGCCACCTCGGTCAGTGCGTTGCGGGCCAGGAGGGCGGGGAGGGCCCGGGCCCAGGTCATGTCGGCGCCGTGTTCGCGGTAGGTGCGCTGGTAGGCGTCGAGGATGCGCTGGACCACGGGGAAGGGCGAGGTGTCGGCCGGCAGGTGATACGGCTCTTCGATGAGGAGCCAGCCACCGGGGGCGAGCCAGTCGGCGGCCCGCGCGACCATCCGGTCGCGGTCCTGGAGGTGGCAGAACAGGTAGCGGGCGTGGATGAGGTCGAAGCTGCCGGGTGCGTAGTCCTCGCGCGTGATGTCGGCTTCCTGGATCTCCAGATTCGCGGCCCGGCTCGCATCGAGGTGGCGGGTGTCGAGATCGGCGGCGACCACGCGGCCGTCCGGACAGCGTCCGGCGAGCCAGTAGGCGATGGAGCCTGTACCCGCGCCCAGTTCCAGGCAGTTCCAGGACGATTCGATGGGAAGGCGGTCGAGAACGCCGGTGGTGAAATCGTCGACACCGCGTTGGATGGACTCCAAGCGGTCACGTTCGCGGTCGGCGTCATTGCTCAACAGGCCGCTGTTGTACGGGGTGGTGGCGGGCTGCTGTGTCATGGGTGCGCCTTTCTCGTACTCGGGTGAGTAGCCGGGGTGTGTGGATGGCGTCGGTCGGTCGGTCGGTCGGACGGCCGGACGGTTGGTCGGACGGACGTGGCGAGGCCGGAGGTGGCGGCGGGCTGTGTCCCCTCCGGAGCCGGTGGCGCAGGGCCGCCGACCTGCGTCGATCCTGGGCGACGGCTGTGCGGCTCTGCGGCTGTGCTGCCCCGCGGCCCGCGACCCCGGAGTCACACGGTCAGCAACTGCTGGCGAGGCCCGATGGCGCGCTCGCCCACCGCGCGCAGGGCCGCCCAGATGGTGGCCTGGTTGACCGTGACGACGGGCTTGCCGAACTCCTCCTCCAAGGGGGCGATGAGGTCGTAGGTCGGCAGCGCCGTGCAGCTGATGAACACGGCGTCGGCCTGCGGGTGGATGCCGGCCCGGACCGCCGCGGTCACCTGCTCGTAGGACACATCGTAGATCTCGTGGACGGAGCCCAGGCCGAGATCGGTGAGGGACAGCACCTCCAGACCCTCGCCGGTCAGGTACGCGTGCAGTCGCCTGCCCACCGGCGGCTCGTACGGATGCACCACGGCGACGCGCCGCGCCTCCAACGCGCGCAGGGCCGCCACCACCGACCCGGCCGCGGTCAGCGCCTGCGGGGCACCCGCGGTGCGCATGGCCGTGCGCAGCGCCCGTTCGCCGGCGGCGCCCCCGACGAAACTGCACGCGGTGCAAAGGTAGGTGACGACCCGGGAGCCGATCGCGCAGACCTCACGGGTGGGCCGGTCCACGCAGCCGGGGCGGTTGAGGGACGAGACCAGTTCGAGGTTGTCGGAGAACGTCACAGGGTCGGTACGCGCGATGAACAGCGACACCGCCTCCGGCGCCCAGCGCCAGATCTCCCGGTCCCGGTCGAAGTCGAACGAGGCAACCACCCCCACCCTGGACCGGGGGTGCGGGACGGGCGCACCCTGCGCGTGGTTCAGGCCTGTCACATCCGCGTAGTTCGGGTCTGTCACATCCACCATGGTCTCTCACCTGTGGGGCGAACGGGGCCTCGGTGGCATTCTGGGTTCGGGCCGGCTGGGCGGCGGCTTCGGAATCAAGTCGCCTCGCAGAGCGCGCACTTCGCGTGCGACCCGGATCCCTACCCCGGTGTGCGATGTGCTGTATGCGCTCTACAGTGAGGCCCGATGACACTCCTACACGTTCATGATTACGGGGGCGATGGCCCTCAACTGGTGCTCCTGCACGGTTACGGAAGGTCGCTCGCCGACTGGGACGCCTCGGCCGCCCTGCTGACCTCCGGTCACCGTGTGCTCGCCATCGACCTTCCCGGACACGGCCGCTCTCCCGCTCTCTCCCCCTGGTCCATCCCCGCCGTGGTGCGGCACATCACGGACACACTCGACGCGCAGGGCGTGCCGGAGGCCGTAGTGGTGGGCCATTCCCTCGGCGGACTGGTCGCGGTCGAGTACGCCCGGGCGGAGCCGGACCGTACCCGAGCCGCCGTGAATCTCGACGGCTTCTGGTGGGAACGCGAGTACCCCGACGCCGACCGGGTGAGCGAGGGACTGCTGGCGTCGGCCGGGGCCATCGCGCCACCCGAGTACATCGAGGAACAGGTCCTCAACTGCGCCCGGTTCGGGATTCCCGCGGACCGGGCGGAGCCCGCTGCCCGTGCGGCCGCACGCCCGTTGCCCGACGGCACGTGGCAGACGCTGCCGGAACGGCCGGCGGCGCTGGAGATCGTCGACGAACTCCACAGGCTCGGGGCACCCGGTGTCGCCGCATGGCTGGACGGGGTCGACCGCCCGCTGCTGCTGGTACAGGCCGGCCGACAACTGCCGCCTGTGCCCGGCATGGAGTGGTTCGATGACTTCAGGTCCCGGTTCGCCCGAGAGGTCGCCGACGAACTGTCCGCGCTCTCCCGCGCCCGGCCGACGGTCAGCGTCGAGCGGATCGACGCCACTCATCCCATGACCATGGAGACTCCGGAAGCGGTGGCGGCGGTGGTCGCCGGGTTCGTTCGAGGCCTGCCCGGCTGAAGCACCCGGCACGGTTCATGAACCGCGCCTTCGCGCGGTTGCCTGCTGCTCGCATGCGGACGTGAAGAGGCCCCGTTGGCCTGTGTGCACAGACCAACGGGGTGCCCTTCGGATGGGCCTTCCCGGCGTGGCCGGTCAGGACAGGATCTCGACGTACCCGTCGGTTCCGTGTACGCGGATCCGTTGCCCGTCCCGGATCAGACGGGTGGCTTGCTCGACGCCCACGACGGCCGGCAGGCCGTACTCCCGGGCGATCACCGCGCCATGGGTCATCAGGCCGCCCACCTCCGTCACCAGGCCCGCGACCGCGACGAACAGCGGCGACCAGCTGGGGTCCGTGAAGGTGGTGACCAGGATGTCGCCCGCTTCGAGATCGGCCTCCGCCATGTCGAGGATGACGCGGGCCCTGCCCTCGATGGTCCCGGCGGAAACCGGCAGACCGGTCAGGGCGCAGGCCGGCACGTCGTCGCGCCGGTACGCCCCGCTGAAGGCCTCGCCGTCCGAGGTGAGGACCCGGGGCGGGGTGAGCGCCTGGTACGACCGGAAGGCGTCCTTGCGCTGCTGGATGAGCCCGTCAGCCACCTGGTGCGAGCGCACGACGTCGTGGAGTTCCTGGAACGTGAGGTAGAAGATGTCCTCCTTCTCGGGAAGCACGTCGGCCTGCACCAGGCGCCCGGCCTCCGCCAGCAGGGCCTGCTTGTAGACGAAGTAGCGGCTGACGATGCCGTACTTCGGGTACTCCCGGTACCCGATGAAGGTTCTGACCCGGTCGATCATCCGCTTGGCCTCGTCGGCTTTCCGGTCCCCGTCCGGCAGAGCACGCAAGCGTGACAGCACGTCCTGTTCCTTCTTCCACGCCTTCTGCCGCCCTTGCTCGAAGCGCCGCTCGGCGGCGCCCGGTTCGAAGTTCCTGACGTTGTCGAGGATCACGGGGACGAGCGAGGTGGGGCGCTCGCGCCATCGCGGCCTGGTGATGTCGATCTCACCGACGCAGCGCATGCCGTACCGGTCGAGGTAGCCCTCGATGGCGTCGCGCGCCTCGGTCCCGCCCGCGAGCTTCGTCAGCTCGTCCAGGAAGGCGCCGTCCAGCAAGCCCCCGTCCAGGGCGCCCTGCAGGAACGCCACCACCTCCGACTGCGGGCGGATCACGTCCGCGACGTCGAGCAGCGCCAGTCCCATTTCCGACGTGACGTTGCCGGGGGCGGACAGCGTGAGCGTGTCAGCCGCGTTCTTCTCGCCCAGCCACTCCTGCAGCTTGTCGTTGAGCCACCACGTGGCCTCCATCCCTGCCATGATCGCCTGGAAGTTCAGCGGGTCGCTGAGGACCCGCTTGTGCTCCTCGAAGGCCTCCAGCAGGAAGTCGAACAGCGCCGGTCCGGTCTTCGTCCGGATGTCGCGCTCCAGCGCCGCGATGGATGCCTGGCTGCGCTCGATCAGCTCGGTGACAACGGCCGGATCGGTCTCGATCGGAGCGGGCGCACCGCCGGCCGGCGGCCCGCCGGGACCCGCGTCCGGGAGCGACGGGACGAAACCGTCGCGGTCGAGGACGGTCTCCAGCGCGTCCCTGACCAGTGGGTCGCCTCTCCCCATGAGGTCCAGCAGGCCGGCGCGGCTCGCGGGCGAGGACAGGCGCCGGGTGACGTCGACGAACAGCCTTCCGGCGGCCTCGTGCATCGGCACCATGGCCGTCAGCTGCCACATGGAGAGCCCCAGGGGCTTCATGGGGTCGGTCATCATCTGCTGGTGGCCGACGGAGACGAAGACGTGGTTCTCCTGGTCGCCGGTCTCGGGGATCGGGAACAGCGTCGTGATCGGCCGGCTCTGAACGATCTGGAAGTCGTCGTCGACCAGGCACCATTCGATGTCCTGCGGGCGGCCGAAGTGGGCCTCGATCCGTCGCCCGAGCTGCACGAGCCGCACGGCCTGCGCATCCGTCAGCGCCGGCTGCTCCTGCCGCTGTGCGTCGATCGCCACTTCTCGCGTACCACCGGCCGGCAGGGCCTGCACGGCGCGCTGTTTGGCGGCGATCGCCTTGGTGACGACTTCGCCGTGTCGCACCGTGAAGACGTCCGGGTTCACCAGGCCGGAGACCAGGGCCTCGCCGAGGCCGAAGCCGGCGTCGACGGTGGCCACCTTCCGGTTGCCGGTGACGGGGTCGGCCGTGAACAGGACGCCGGCCGCATGCGGGAAGACCATCTGCTGCACGACCACGGCCATGTGGACCGTGCGGTGGTCGATGCCGTTCCGCTGCCGGTAGGTCACGGCCCGCTCGGTGAACAGCGAGGCCCAGCACCGGCTGACGTGCCGGAGGACCGCCGCCGGCCCCACGACGTTGAGGTAGGTGTCCTGTTGGCCGGCGAAGGAGGCCGTCGGCAGATCCTCTGCCGTCGCGCTGGAGCGGACGGCGCAGGCGCTCTGTTCGCCGAGCCGGACGAGCCCGCGGGTGATCTCCGCAGCGAGATCGCCCGGGATGGCGATGCCTTCGATGGTCCGGCGGATCTCCGCGCTGAGCGTGCGGATCGCCTCGCGGTCGTCCGGGTTCAAGTGCGCCAGCTGATCGAGCCGATCGTCGATCGACGGCGCTTCCGCCATGATCCGCCGGAAGGCGTCCGTCGTCACGCAGAAGCCGCCCGGTACGCGGATGCCGTCGATCCGTGACAGCCCGCCCAGGTGCGCGCCCTTGCCGCCGACCACCGCGACCTGCGTCTCGTCAGCCTCGTGCAGATCCCGCACGTACTGCTCGATCATCGCGATGCCTCCGTGGCGGTCGTGTCCCGCTGCACTGCGCCGGCCGATCGCCGCACCGGCGCCTCCCGCTTCGCCGACCTTCTTGTCAGGCATGTCCTCGTCTCTGTCCCCCCACTGGTTCGACGCCACCGCATCCCCCCATACGTCGACAACTCACGCACGCCGTGCCCCCATTTCCGCAGGTTGTGGTCTCGGCGGATGATTTTGCGCCACCCCCTGGGCCTTGCCGCAAGCCCCCCGGTGCGCTATACGTTAGGAGTGGCAAGGAGAGAGTTCTCCTTGCCTTTTCTCTTGGCCGTCACCGCGCGCACCGGCGAACGGCCCACGCCGAACCCCCACCTGCCGCCCGGGGCGGTTGGCGCCGCCGTGGAGGCGATGAGGCGCCGTCTACGTCGGAGGGTCCCCGGGCCGTCGTTCGGCGGCGGCCATGAGCCGCCCGGCCAGGTCTCCGAGCGCGTCGCGCAGTTGGTCGGGGCTGTGGACGGTGAAGGGCCATTCCAGGGAGGCGAGCAGGCGGGCCACGCTGTCCAGCCGTGCGGCCTGTGCGCGCATCAGTACGCCGGAAGACGTGGCGGTGAGGGTGACGATCGTGCGGGGCAGCCGGCGCGCGACGTCCTCGAAGGGACCCTCGATCAGTACCTCGACCCGCCACGGCGCGGGGGTCCGGGCCAGGGATGCGGTGAGGTGGGTCACCGGGTCGAAGCCGTCGGGGGCGGTGAACGTTGCCGCACCGGGCGTGGCGGAGGCGATCCGGTCGATGCGGAAGGTCCGCAGGCCGTCCCGGAGGTGGTCGTGGCCGACGAGGTACCAGCACCCGGAATGGAAGACCACGCCGTACGGGTCGACCTCGCGCTCCGTGTGTTCCCGGTGCCAGTCGCGGTAACGCAGGCCGACGGTGTGACCGGAGTGGCACGCCTGCGCCAGGGTCAGCAGGACGCCTGTTTCGGGAGCCTGCGCGAGCACGGTGTCGGTGGTGAAGGACAAGGTGTCCCGCATGGCGGCCAGCGGTGCACGCAGCGGATCCGGGAGTACTCGCTCGATCTTGGCAAGGGCGCCGGCGCCGGCCGGAGCGGTGGTGCTCATGCCCAGGCGGTCCCCGGCCAGCAGCCCCAGCACGATCACGAGGGCTTCTTCGTTGGTGAGCATCAGCGGTGGCATCCGGTAGCCGCGGGCCAGGCGGTAGCCGCCGAAGCGGCCCCGGCCCGATTCCACCGGGAGGCCCAGCTCGCGCAGGCGTGCCGCGTAGCGCCGCACCGTGCGCACATCGGTCCCCAGACGGTCCGCCAGCTGTGCACCGGTCAGGCCCGGCTGCGTCTGGAGGAGTTCCAGCAGGGCCAGTACACGCGTCAAGGGATATGACATGGATCACTCGGCATTTGAGGGCGGAAACTGTCCTGTTGGGACTCTACTCTCGCCGCAACCCCTTAAATGCAAGGAGAAACCGCATGGCTACCTTCGTACTCGTCCCTGGTGCCTGGCTCGGGGCCTGGGCGTGGGAGGACACCGCGCAGGCGCTGCGGGAGCGCGGCCACCGGGTGCTGCCGATGACGCTCACCGGCCTGGGCGAACGCTCCGCCCTCGCCACCCCGGAGGTGGGCCTGGACACGCACATCGACGACATCACCGCGTTCGTCGTGGAGCAGGACCTGCACGAGGTCACCCTCGTCGCGCACAGCTATGCGTCGGTTCCCGTCACCGCCGCCGCGGTCCGTCTCGGGACGCGCCTGGAACGTGTCGTCTATCTGGACAGCGCTCCCTTTGCCGAGGGAACGAGCCTGCTCGACGTCATGCCGGACGACGTGGTGAACCGACTGCACCAGCAGGTTGCCGAGCACGGAGACGGCTGGCGGCTGCCCTTGCCGCCCGTCGGCCTGCTCGGCGCGTTCAGCTCCCTCGAAGGGCTCGACGAGGACCGGCTCGACCTCATGCGCACCCGGGCCACGCCCCAGCCCTTCCGCACCTTCGAACAGCGGCTGACCTGCTCCGGAGAGCTCGGCCCCGACGTCGACCACGTGGTGGTCGCCTGCAACGATGCCCAGGCCCTGCTGGATGCCGGGATACCGGAGCTGGCCTTCCTCCACCGGTCACCGTGGCGGCGCTTCCACCTGCCCACCGGGCACTGGCCCATGCTGTCGACGCCCGTCGGACTCGCCCGGACCCTCGACACCGTTGTCGCTACCGGACACTGACGGGCGGGCAAGGTCTGCCCCCCTCGCGCGGCCGGCGTTCCCAGCTCAGCCCGCGGTGCCGCCGACGGCGTTCATGTCGAGGTCCCAGTCCAGCTGGCGGGTCAGGGTGTCGTCGCCGGGGCGCCGAGGGGAGGGTGCCCCGCCGGTGCGAGAGGGGGCGGGGCGGGTGCCGCGCGAGATCTCTCCGCTGGCGGTGATGTTGTGCTCCACGCGGGGGCGGCGGTGCGCCTCGTAGAGGGCGAGCGCGCTGTCCGGGTCGGGCGTGTCCCGCAGGGACTTGGCGAGGATGACGGCGTCCTCCAACGCCATCGAGGCCCCTTGCCCCGTCGCGGGCGACGCCGCGTGCGCGGCATCACCGATGAGCAGCGTCCGCCCGGAGCGCCAGGGGGTTTTGGGCGGGATCTCGGTGGCGTTGGTGGCCATGATGCCGTCGGTGGAGGCCGCGACGATGCCCGCGGCGGGGGTGGCGTCCTTGCCCAGCAGCTCGACGAGTCGCTGCCGCCAGCGGGAGGGCGTGGGGTGTGCGAGTTCATCGGCGGGGAGGGCTGGACCGGCGACGCGCGCGAACCAGTACGTCTCCCCGGCCGGCGAGACCGCGTAGCCGACGGCGGCACCGCTGCCCCGCACCATGGTGATGTGCCCCGTCTCCTCCGCCACCGGGGCGCTGTGCGTGTAGCCGTAGAAGACGCTCTGCCCCGCGTAGACGGGATCCGCGCCGGGCGCGACCGATTGCCGGACGGCCGAGTTCAGGCCGTCGGCGCCGATGAGCAGATCACCGGTCGCGACGCCGCCGTCGGCGAAACGCGCGGTCACCTTGCCCGGCCCGTTCTGCACGGACACCAGCCGCGCCCCGTGCGACAGCTCGATTCCCCGGCGCAAGGCCTCGGCCTGCAACGCGGCGTTCAACTCGCCACGGCGCAGGCACCGGTACCGCAGGGAAGCGTCGTCGGCCTCCCCGAGCGGCACCCGGGCCATCTCGGCACCCTGGTCGTCGAGCACCCGCATCGCGCGCAGCGGAAAGCCGAGCGCGGTGACCGCATCCGAGGCGTCGAGCTGCGCCAGTGCACGCATCCCGTTGCTCGCCAAGGTCAGGAACGCCCCGATGTCCTCGGCCGTGTCGGGATGCGCCTCGTGCACGGCGACGTCGAACCCTGCCTTGTGCAGGGCCAGAGCGGTCGCCGTACCGGCGATCCCGCCACCGATGACCAGTATGCGTGTCACGTGGTGCTCCATTCTCCGCGCAGGTCCCCCTCGGGCCTCCGGGTAAATGATGTACCCGGTCGGCCCGGCGTTTCAGGGATCTGCGGCCAATGGCTCGTGCACGCTGCGGGGTGTCCTTCGACGGACCCTCAGACGGAGGCCTTCGGGCGTGCGTCGTCAGGGGCGCCGGTGGGGCGCGGGGCGGCTTCGGCGACGGACGCAGCGCCGGTCAGGCCCCGTTCGTGGGCCCTGACCCCGGAGCGCACCGCCCAGAAGTAGAAGACCGGGGCGGTGACCGCGATCAGGACGGTGCCCAGCACGCCGGGGAGGATTCCGCGGCCGCCGAACTCCCGGCCGCCCAGCGCGGACACCGTGGCCGTCCACACCAGGAAGGTGATCATCCACCAGGCCGGAGCGAACAGCCGCAGCAGGCCCGCGCCGCGCCCGCCCCCGCCGGACGCCTCGCGGCCCTTTCCGAGCTCGCCCCGGCGCCACAGCACCAGCGCCGCGGCCGGCACGGCCACCAGCGTCAGCAGGGTGATCTTGCCGGTCTCCGGCCACTTCGACCAGTACAGCGCGCAGGCGGCGAAGGCGAAGGTGACCGGGCACAGCACCCCGGCGGCCGGCAGCCGGAAGGGACGGGGCAGGTCCGGGCGGGTCCGCCGCAGCACCCCCACCGCGATCGGGCCGATCAGATACGAGATGACCATGGCCGCCGACACCACGCCGGCCAGCGCCTGCCAACTGCGGCCGACGGTGAGCAGCAGCACCACGGAGAAGCCGAGATTGAGCCACATCGCGGGGCGGGCGGTGCCGTAGCGGGGGTGCACGGCCGCCAGCTTCCGGGGGAAGAACCCGGTCTCGGCGAGGTTGGTGACCATGTACGCGGCCGAGGCGACATTGGCGATGTTGGACCCGGCCGGCGAGATGAACGCGCCGAACTGCAGCATGGTGACCACCCAGTGCAGCATCAGCAGTTCCGCCAGGTCGGCGAACGGCGAGTTGAGGTTCACGCCCTGCCAGCCGCCGGCCCGCTCCAGCAGCTCCGGCGGCACCGCGCCGAGGTAGGAGATCTGCAGCGCCAGATAGATCACCAGGCCCAGCGCGAGCGCGCCGGCCAGGGCGAGCGGGATGGCCCGGCCCGGGTTCTTGGCGGCGCCGCCGAGATTGACCACGGCCTGGAACCCGTTGAAGGCGAAGACCACACCGCAGGTGGTGACGGCGGTGAGCACGGCCGGCCAGCCGTAGGGGGCGAAGCCGCCGTGGGCGGTGAAGTTCGAGGTGTGGAAGCCGGACCCGACGAGGGCGAGCACCGCGAGCACCGGGATGGCGAACTTGACCAGGGTGAGCACGGTGTTGGCGCGGGCCAGCAGCTGCACCGACCAGAAACAGGTCAGCCAGAGCGCGAGGGTCAGCACCAGCGCCACCGCCGTGCCGGAGAGGGTCAGCTGGTGGGTGCCCGGATCGACCAGGCCCTTCGCCCAGCCGAAGCCCCAGGACGTCATGTACTGGGTGGCCGCGATCGACTCGATCGGGATCAGCGAGGCGGTGGCGATCCACACCGCCCAGCCCGTGAGGAAGCCCAGGACCGGGCCGTGCGAGAGATGTCCGTAGCGGGCCATGCCGCCGGGGATCGGGTAGGCGGAGCCGACCTCCGCGTACGACATCGCGATCATGCCGATGAAGACGACGCCGATCACCCACGCGACCAGTGCCGCGGGGCCCGCCACCTGGGCGGCTGCGCCTGCTCCGAAGAGCCATCCGGAGCCGAAGATCGAGCCTATCCCGATCATGATGAGGGCGAAGAGGCTGAGCCCCTTGCGCTCGCCGGCGCTCATGTCCATGGGAGGTGTTGTCCGTCCTGGTGTTGCGCAGGCCCCCCGCACTGCCGAAGGGCCGCTGTCCGCTGCTGGCGACCACCCTATTTCCGGCCCGGTGGCGGGAATGCCGCTGCGCCGCGGGAAGACCACGCGGACCGGCCCCGGCAAGCCACGGGACCAAGGTCAACAGGCCCGGACCCATGGCCCGTTCACGCCCCGGCCGCTGCTCTCCGGCGGCCCGGGAGCCCCCGGCATGAGACGCGTCACAGCGAGGGCCGGGTCGGGGCCCGTCCGCGAGGAGGGAAGCGCGGGTTTCGAGGGCCCCGGCCCGGCAGCTGTACGCCGTCGGCCAGGTGGCACGGGCACCTGGCCGACGGCCGTCCGCGGTGCCTCAGTTGTTGACCACCTGGGTGGTGGTTCCGCTGGACGGCGCGTAGCTCACGTCGCCGTTGTAGTTGCCGGTGACGAGATGGGTGCCCTTCGGCAGGGGGCTGAACACCGCGCTGGCCCGGCCGTTGACCAGGGCCACGGTCTGGGGGGTGCGCCCGGCGAAGGCGAGGGTGACGGTCCCGGTGGGAGTGCCCGTTCCGGGAGCCACCGCGGTGACCGTCGCGGTGACGGTCACCGGATCACCCGTCGTCGAGGGGTTCGGCGTCGAGACCACGACCGTGGAGGTGGCCGCCTTGTTGACCATCTGGGTGTCGGTGCCGCTGGAGGCCGCGAAGCTGTCGTCCCCGCCGTAGGCGGCCGAGATGGTGAACGGGCTGCCCGTGGTGCCGGTGTAGGTGTGGGTGACGGTGGCGACCCCGCCGGACACCGGTGCGGTGGCGGAGCCGGTCCCGTCACCGAAGGTGAAGGTGACGGTGCCGGTGGGAGTGCCGGACGCGGCGGACACCGTCGCCCTGATGGTGACCGCCTGGCCCGACACCGAGGGGTCCGGGGTCGAGGTCACCGTCGTCATGGTCACGCTCTTGCTGAGGGTCTGGGTGTCGCTGCCGGTGGAGGCGGTGAAGTTGGTGTCCCCGTTGTAGGCGGCGGTGACCGGGAACGGGCTGCCGGTGCGGGTGGTCCAGGTGTGGGTGGTGGTGGCGACGCCGCCGAAGAGGGTGGCGGTGGTGGCGGTGGTGCCGTCGCCGAAGGTGAAGGTGACGGTGCCGGTGGGGGTGCCTGCGCCGGGGGAGACGGGGGCGACGGTGGCGGTGAGGGTGACGCTCTGGCCGACGGCGGAGGGGTCGGGGGCGGAGGTCACGGTGGTCGTGGTGGCGGCCTTGTTGACCGTCTGGGTGTCGGTACCGCTGGATGTCGCGTTATTGGTGTCCCCGTTGTAGCCGGCCGTGACGGTGTACGGGCTGCCGGACCGCGTCGTCCAGGTGTGGGTGGTGGTGGCGACGCCCCCGGAGAGGGTGGCGGTGGTGGCGGTGGTGCCGTCGCCGAAGGTGAAGGTGACGGTGCCGGTGGGGGTGCCCGCCCCGGGGGCGACCGGCGCCACGGTGGCGGTGAGGGTGACGCTCTGGCCGGTGACGGAGGGGTCGGGGGCGGAGGTCACGGTGGTCGTGGTGGCGGCCTTGTTGACCGTCTGGGTGTCGGTACCGCTGGAGGCGGTGAAGTCGGTGTCCCCGTTGTAGGTGGCCGTCAGGGTGTACGGGCTGGCGGTGCGGGTGGTCCAGGTATGGGTGACGGTGGCGATGCCCCCGGAGAGGGTGGCGGTGGTGGCGGTGGTGCCGTCGCCGAAGGTGAAGGTGACGGTGCCGGTGGGGGTGCCCGCCCCGGGGGCGACCGGCGCCACGGTGGCGGTGAGGGTGATGGGCTGGCCGACCACACCGGCGTCGGGGGCGGAGACCAGGGACGTCGCGGTGGCGGCCCTGCCGACCGTCTGGGTGTCGGCGCCGTGCGACGTCGTGTAGTTGGCGTCACCGTTGTAGGTGCCGGTGAGGGTGTACGGGCTGCCGGAGGTGCCGGTGTAGGTGTGGGTGACGGTGGCCGTACCGCCGGAGAGGGCGGCCGTGACCGGGCTCGTCCCGTCGCCGAAGTCGAAGGTCACGGTGCCGGTGGGGGTGCCCGCCCCGGGGGCGACGGAGGCGACCGTGGCGGTGAGGGTGGTGGGCTGGCCGGCCACGGTGGGGTCGGGGGAGGAGACCACGGCGGTGGTCGTGGCGGCCTTGCTGACGCTCTGGGTGTCGGTGCCGCTCGATGCCGTGTAGTTGGTGTCGCCGTTGTAAGTGCCGGTGAGGGTGTACGGGCTGCCGGCGGTGCCGGTGTAGGTGTGCGTGGTCGTGGCGAGGCCGTTGCTGAGGGGCGCGGTCACCGTGGGGCTGCCGTCGCCGAAGTCGAAGGTGACGGTGCCGGTGGGAGTGCCCGCCCCGGGTGCCTGGGCGGCGACGGTCGCGGTCAGGGTGGTGGGCTGGCCGGCCACGGTGGGGTCGGGGGAGGAGACCACCGCGGTGGTCGTGGCGGCCTTGCCGACGGTCTGGGTGTCGGTGCCGCTCGACGCGGTGAAGCCGGCGGCCCCGGCATAACTCGCGGTCGCGGTGAACGGCCCGCCCGAGCCGGTGTACGCGTGGCTGATCCGGGCCACCCCGCCGGAGAGCGGCGCTGTTGCGGCCGGTGTCCCGTCGCCGAAGTCGAAGGTGACGGTACCGGTCGGCACTCCGGCTCCCGGACCGACCGGCGCCACCGTCGCGGTGAGGGTCACCGGCTGGCCGGTCACCGACGGGTCCGGGGCGGTGACCAGTGTGGTGGTGGTCGCCGCCGGGTTCACGGTCTGGGTGTCGCTGCCGGCGGAGGAGCTGAAGTTGGCGTCCCCGCTGTAGTTGGCGGTGATGCTGTACGGGCTGCCGGTCGCGCTGGTGTAGGTGTGCGCGACGGTCACCGTACCGCCGGACAGCGGCGCCGTGATGGCCGCTGTCCCGTCCCCGAAGTCGAAGGTGACGGTACCGGTGGGCACCCCGGCGCCGGAGGGCATGGGGGCCACGGTGGCGGTGACGGTCACCGGCTGGCCGGTCACCGTGGGATCGGGCGAGGAGGTCACCGTCGTCGCGGTGGTGGCGGCGTTGGCCGTCACGGTGTGCGGGGCGGTGACGGTGGCGGCGGTGAAGTCGGCGTCCCCGCTGTACGTCGCGGTGACGGTGTAGGGGCTGCCCGCCGTGGTCGCATAGGCGTGGGTGGTGGTCGCGACCCCGGCCAGGACCGGAGCGGTGACCGGTGCGGTGCCGTCGCCGAAGTCGAAGGTGACCGTCCCGGTGGGCGTGCCCGCGCCCGGCGGAACAGCCAGGACCCGCGCGGTGAAGGTGACGCTCTGCCCGTCGGCGGACGGCTCCGGGGAGGCGGTCAGGGTCATCTCCGCGTCGGCCGGGCCCACGGTCTGGGTGTCGCTGCCGGTGGACGGGCCGAAGTCGCCGTCACCGTGGTAGGTGGCCGTGAGGGGGTAGGGGCTGCCGGCGGTGGTGGTCCAGGTGTGGGGGGTGGTCGCGCTGCCGTTGGTCAGCGGCACCGTGACCGGCGAGGTGCCGTCGCCGAAGTCGAACGTCACGGTCCCGGTGGGGGTGCCCGCCCCCGGGGCGACGGGCGCCACGGTGGCGGTGAGGTCGACGGACCGGCCCGGCACCGAGGGGTCGGGGGAGGAGGTGAGGGCGGTGCCGGTCGCCGCCGGGGTGACGGCCTGGGTTCCGGTCCCCTCGGACGCGGAGAATCCCGGGTCCCCGCTGTAGGTGGCGGTGACGGCGTAGGGGCTGCCGGCGGCGCCGGCCCAGGTGTGGGGGACGGTCGCGGCGCCGTCGGTCAGCGCCACCGCCACCGGGTCGGTGCCGTCGCCGAAGTCGAAGGTCACGGTGCCGGTCGGCGTCCCCGCGCCCGGTGCCACCGCCGCCACGGTGGCGGTCACGGCCACCGTCTGCCCGGGCACCGACGGGTCCGGTGAGGAGTCGACTACGGTCGTCGTCAACGCCTGCTGCACGGTGTGGGTGCCGGACCCCACCGAGGCGATGAAGTCGTCGTCGCCGCTGTAGCCGGCAGTGACCGTGTACGGACCGGCCGCCCCGGTGAAGGCGTGCACGGTCGTCGCCACGCCCTGGGTCACGGTCACGGTGACCGGTGCCGTGCCGTCGCCGAAGTCGAAGGTCACCGTCCCGCCCGGCGTGCCGGCTCCCGGGGCGGCCGGCGTCACCCGCGCGAAGAACGTCACCGGCTCGCCCGTCACCGACGGTTCGGGAAGTCCGCTGACGGTGGTGGTGCTCGCGCCCGGGGCGACGGCCTGTGTGGTGATGCCGACGGCGGGGGCGAAGTCGGCGTCGCCCTGATAGGCGGCGGTCAGGGTGTAGGGGCTGCCGGCCGTGCCGGCCCAGGCATGGGTGACGGTGGCGGTGCCGTCCGTCAGGGAGGTGGTGACCGACGGGGTGCCGTCCCCGAAGTCGAAAGTGACGGCACCGGTCGGGGTGCCCGCCCCGGGGCTGACCGCGGAGACCGCCGCGGTGACGGTGACCGGCCGGCCCGGCACCGAGGGGTCCGGGACGGAGCTGACGGTCAGGGTGCTCGCGGCCGCGGTGACGGTGTGCGAGCCGGTGGCCGACGTGGCAGTGAAGTCGGCGTCCCCGCTGTACGCCGCGGTGAGGACGTACGGGCTGCCCGCGGTGCCGGCCCAGGCGTGGGTCAGCGTCGCCGCCCCGCCGACGAGCGGCACCTCGGCCGGCGCCGTGCCGTCGCCGAAGTCCACGGTGATCGTGCCGGTCGGCGTGCCGGCTCCCGGTGCGGTCGCGGTGACCGTCGTGGTGACGGTGACCGGCTGGCCCGACACCGACGTGTCGGGCGCCACCGTGATCACCACGTTGGACGCCGCCCGGTCCACGAAGTGGTTCGTGGCGCCGGAGGAGGCGGTGAAGTCGGCGTCGCCGCCGTAGGCCGCGGTGACGGTGTAGGGGCTGCCCGCGGTACCGGCGAAGGCGTGCACGGCGGTGGCCACCCCGGCCACCACGGGCGCGGCCACCGGGCCGGTGCCGTCGCCGAAGTCGAACGTCATGGTGCCCGTCGGCGCGCCGGCGCCCGGAGCCGCCGGCGCAACCGTCGCGGTGAAGGTGACCGGCTGACCCGCCACGGACGGCTCCGGCGCGTCGCTGACCGTGGTCGTCGTGGCGTCCGGCAGCACCGTCTGGGCAGTGGTGGCAGCCGCGGTGGTGAAGTCGCCGCTGCCGTTGTAGACGACGCTGATCGCGTAGGGGCTGCCCAGGCTGGTGGTGTAGGTGTGGGTGAACAACGCGGCCCCGCCGGCCAGCGCCACCGTGGTGGGGGCCGTGCCGTCGCCGAAGTCGACGGTGACCGTGCCGTCCGGTACCCCCGCTCCCGGCGGCACCGCGGCGGCCGTCACCGCGACCGTCACCGGTTCGCCCACCACCGACGGGCCCTCACCGGTGGTGATCGTGAGCGCGGTCGCGGTCTGCACCACGGTCTGCGTCGTGCTGCCCGCGGAGGCGCTGAAGTCGGCGTTGCCGTTGTAGGAGGCCGTCACGGTGTAGGGGCTGCCACCGGTGCCGGTGTACGCGTGCACCACCGTTGCCAGTCCCGCGACCGCGTCGGTGGTCACGGCCGGGGTGCCGTCGCCGAAGTCGAAGGTGACCGTGCCGGACGGCGTGCCCTTCCCCGGGGGCACCGTGGCGACCGTCGCGGTCAGGGTGACCGGCTGGCCGGCCGACGACGGCTGAGGCGAGGTGATCACGAGGGTGGACGTGGCCGCCGGGTTGACGGTCTGGGCGTCGGTGTCCGAGGAACCGGTGAAGTTCGCATCGCCGTTGTAGACGGCGCTGACGGCGTAGGGGCTGCCGGTGGTGCCGGCGTACGGGTGGACGGCGACCGCTACCCCGTCGTCGACCGGTACCAGGACGACCGCCGTGCCGTCGCCGAAGTCGAAGGTGACGTATCCGGTGGGGGTGCCGGCGCCGGCCGCGCCGGACGCGACGGTGGCCGTGAAGGTAACCGGTTCGCCGGTCACCGAGGGGTCCGGCGCGGAGACCAGCGCCGTCGTCGAGCCGGCCTGGCCGACCGCCTGGCCGTCGACCCCGGACGACCCCGCGAAGTCGGCGTCACCGCTGTAGGACGCGGTCACCGAGTACGAGCCGGAAGTGGTGTACATATGGCTGGCCGTCGCCGTGCCACCGGCCAGCGGCACCACGACTGTCGGGGAGCCGTCGCCGAACGCGAAGGTGACGCTGCCGGTCGGGGTGCCCGAGGCCGGCGGGAGGACCGCGACCGCCGCGGTGAAGGTCACCGTCCCGCCGACGACGGACGGGTCGGGGGCCGAACTCACCGTCGTCGAGGTGGCCGACACGCTCATCGCCACGCTCTGCGCGGCCGTCCCGGCGGACGCCGCGAAGTCCCCGTCGCCGGCGTAGGACGCGGTGACGGTGTAGGGGCTGCCCGCGGTGCTGGTCCAGGCGTGGGTCACCGTCGCCAGGTTGCCGGAGACGGGGGCGGTGACGGTCGGGGTGCCGTCGCCGAAGTCGAAGGTGACCGTCCCCGTCGGGGTGCCGGCCCCCGGCGGAACGGGGGTCACCCGCGCGATCAGCGTCACGGTCTGGCCCACCGCGGCGGGCGTGGCCGACGAGAGCACCGTGGTGGTGGTCTCGGCCGGTGCGACGGTGTGCACGAGGGTGTCGTCGGACGGGGCGAAGTTCCCGTCCCCGCTGTAGTGCGCGGTGATCGTGTAGGGGCTGCCGGCGGCGCTGGTGTAGACGTGGGTGACGGTGGCCGAGCCGCCGGCGAGCCGTGCCGTGAGGACCGGGCTGCCGTCACCGAAGTCGAAGGTCGCCTCGCCGGTCGGGATGCCGGCCCCGGGCGCGACGGGGGAGACGGTGACCGTCACCGCCTCGCCGGTCACGGACGGGTCCGGCCCCGCGGTGACCGTGGTGACCGTGGCGGCCTGCTCGACGCTGTGCAGTGAACTCCCGGTGGAATCCGTGAAGTTGGCATCCCCGCTGTAGGTGACGGTGACCGCGTACGGGCTCTGTGAGGCGTTGGCGTAGGCGTGCGTGGTTCCGGCGGCCCCGTCGGTGAGGGGCACGGTGACCGGCGCGGTGCCGTCGCCGAAGTCGAAGGTGACGGTGCCGGTCGGGGTGACCGAGGACGCCGGGACGCCTTCCACGGTGGCGCTGAAGGCGACGGTCTGCCCGGTCACCGAGGGCGAGGGGGTGGTGCTCACGGTCGTCGTCGAGACGGCCTTGGTGACCACCTGGCTGTCCGCTCCGGCCGAGGGGTTGAAGTTGTCGTCGCCGCTGTAGGTCGCGGCGACCGTGTACGGACTGTCCGACACCTCCGGGTTGGGGTGGCTGAGTGTCGCCGTACCGCCCGTGACCGGTACCGTCACCGGCGGACTGTCATCGCTGAACTCGAAGGTCACGGTGCCCGTCGGCGAACCGCCGGCCGGCTCCTCGGGGATGACCTTGGCGACGAAGGTCGTCGACTGGCCCACCGCGGAGGGGTCGGGCGTCGAGGTCAGAGCGGTGGTGGTGTCGGCCGGCTGCACCGTCTGGGTCCCGGTGCCGGCGGACGCGGTGAAGTCGGCGTCGCCGTTGTAGGCGGCGGTGACCGCGTAGGGGGTCTCGGCCGCGTCGGTGTAGATGTGGGTGGTCTCCGCGGTGCCGTCGGTGAGGGCCGCGGTGACGGTGGGGGTGCCGTCGCCGAAGTCGAAGGTGACGGTGCCGGTGGGGGTACCGGCCCCCGGCGGGACGGCGGTGACCGCCGCACTGAACGTCACCTCCTGCCCCACCGTGGAGGGGTCGGGCGCGGAGACCACGGCGGTCGTGGTGCCGGCCGGCTGCACGGTCTGGGTGAAGGTCCCCACCGACGTGATGGTGTCGGTGTCGCCGTTGTAGGTGACGGTGACCGTGTACGGGCTCTGCGCGGCGTCGGTGTAGGTGTGCGAGGTGGCGGCGGCCCCTTCGGTGAGGGGGACGGTGACCGGTGCCGTGCCGTCGCCGAAGTCGAAGGTGACGGTGCCGGTCGGGGTGCCCGCGCCGGGCGGGACGGTGGTGACCGTCGCACCGAACGTCACCGGTTCACCCACCGCCGCGGGGTCGGGCGAGGCGGTGACGGCCGTCGTGGACGCGGCCTGACCGACCGTCAGTGCGGCCGTTTCCGTCGAGGAGGCGATGTTGCCGTCGCCGCTGTAGGTGGCGGTGACGGTGTACGAAGCCTCCGACGCCTCGGCGTAGGCGTGATCCACGGCCGCCACCCCGTCGGTGAGGGGGACGGTGACCGGTGCCGTGCCGTCGCCGAAGTCGAAGGTGACGGTGCCGGTCGGGGTGCCGGCTCCCGGCGGGACAGTGGTGACCGTCGCGGTGACGGTGACCGGCTGGCCGGCCACCGACGGGTTCGGCGCCAGGCGCACATCCGTGCTGGAGGCGGCCTGTTGGACGGTCTGGGTGTCTGCGCCCGCCGAGGCGGTGAAGTTGCCGTCCCCGCTATAGGCGCCGGTGATCGCGTAGGGGCCCTCGGCGGCGTCGCCGTAGGCGTGGGAGACCGTGGCGGCACCGCCGGTCAGCGGGGCGGTGACGGTGGGGGTGCCGTCGCCGAAGTCGAAGGTCACCGTGCCGGTCGGCGCCCCGTCCCCCGGCGGTACGGGGGCGACCCGTGCGACGAGGGTGACGGACTGCCCGGCCACCGAGGGGTCCGGGGAGGACAGCACGGTGGTGGTGGTCGAGGCCGCCCCGACCACCTGGGTGTCCGTTCCGCTGGACGAGATGAAGAAGACATCGCCGCCGTAGGAGACGGTGACCTCGTAGGGGGTCGCGGACGCAGTGGAGTAGACGTGGCTGACCGTCGCCGTGCCGCCGGTGAGGGCCGCCGGCACGGGTGCCGAGCCGTCCCCGAAGTCGAAGGTGACGGTGCCCGACGGGGTGCCGGTGGTGGGCGGAACCCCCGTCACCACGGCGGTGAAGGCGACCGCTTCGCCCACGACGGAGGGGTCGGGCGCGGAGCTGACCGCCGTCTGCGTGGGCGCCTGGTAGCCGAAGCCGCCGGACACGGTCACGCTGCCGCCCGCGGTGGTGATGACGAGGTCGGCCGGCCCCGGCGCCCCCGGGGGCGTCACCACCAGCAGCAGGGTGTCGGAGTAGGCCCGGAAGGACACCGCGGGCAGACCGCCGACGGTGACGGCGGTGACCTGGCTGAGGCCGGTGCCCGTCACCACCAGGGTGGTACCGCCCGCGATCGGCCCGGTGCCCGGGCTGACGCCGGTCACCGACGGCGCCGCGGCATAGGTGTAGAGCAGCCGGTTGCTCACCCCGCCGATGGTGGTGACGTAGACCGGGACGGTACCGGGCACCGCGACCGGGGGAGCGGTCACCAGCAGCTGCCCCTCGGAGACCGCGGTGGGGAAGGCGATCGCGTCACCGAAGTGCACCAGCAGCGCGGTGTTCAGGTTGGTGCCCACCAGCTCCACCACATTGCCTCCGCCGACCGGACCGGCGGAAGGGATGAGCCGCGAAAGGCTGGGCCAGTACTGGTAGAAGAAGTACCCCACGCGGGTGCTGCCGCCGGGTGTGGTGACGGTTACCGGGACCGCCCCGCTGCCCGCTGGGGTCACCGCGATGATGGTCCGGTCGTCGAGGACGGAGAAGCCGGCCGCCGGCCGGGTGCCGAAGTACACCGCGGTGGCGCCGGTGAAGTGGCGCCCGACGATCGTCACCAGGGTGCCGCCGCTGTAGGAGCCCTGGTCGGGGAAGATCCCGGACAGGCTCAGCAGTGCGGGCACGTCGGCCCGGCCGGCGAGGTAGGCCTGCCGTGGCTGTCCCGGTGTGCCGATCAGCTCCGATGCGCCGGTCAGGCCCGAGGCGCCGGGTGGTCCCGAGGCGCCGGCCGTCCGGGCCGGTGCGCCGGCCAGGACGTGCAGCAGCGTGCCGCTGTCGAGCGCCCTCGGGAGGTCCGCGCGGTCCACCGTGGTACGGAGCACCAGGTCATCCCCCGCCCTCCGCGCCACGAGCGGGACCGGGGCGCTCAAGGTGGGCACGACCTTGCGGGTGACCGGGTCGATGACGGCGATGCAGTTCCCGTCCCGGTCGGTGATCAGAAAGGGTCCGTTCGGGGGCGCCGGTGTCAGCATGAGACCGCCCTCGCTCGCGTCGTGCCTCCGATGACCGCATAGCCGGCTTTCGCATCGACGGTTTCCGCAGCGACGGTTTCCCCGGGGTGACGCACCACCAAGGGAGCCGGGACGAAGCGGAGCGGGGCCGGGCGTGCTCTCCCGGGCGCGTGGCGCGGGCCGGTGAGGTGCGCGGGGCGAACAGCATGCATGACGGCTCCAGACCAGCTCGCGGGCCGGCCGCAGTGGCGCACACGGGGGCGCTGACACGGCCGTTACCTGCATGCCTCAACGGAGGAGCACGCACGGCGCCTCGCCATGACGCACGAGACTCCGACACGGGCAGGACGCCATTCACTCCCCCGGAAAGGATGGGCGGCCCACCGGAATCGGACGGACCAAGTAACCCATTCCGGTGATGGCGAAGGCAACACTCCGAGCGCGAGGTCACCCGAAAGGCCGATCGCGCGGCGCGGTGTGTGCCGTCGCCATGGCCATTGCCGTGCCGGTCGCCGAAGCAGTGTCTCCGCCTCGGCCCCGTATACGGCCAAGTGACCGCCAGCCACGCCAACCACGCAGCACAATCAGCCAACACGCCATGGCAGACCTCGCCCGCCGCGACCCCGCCGTCCGCAGGGCCGACGTCCTGGAAAGGCCGCGTCGGCGTTGGGCGTGAGGCGGCGGGAGGCGGGATACACGGTGGAAATGGTCGCTACGGTGGCCGTCAGCCGTCAGCACTCCCCACCAAGGCGACCGAGGGTGGTGCCCGTGGCTATCCTGTACCGCTGTGACTGGCTCTGTGCGGCGTCCCCTGCTGTTCCTTGATGTTGATGGTCCGCTCATCCCGTTCGGTGCTGAGCCGCAGCAGTATCCGACGTATGCGACAGCTCTCGATCGGCGTGAAGGTGACGCGAATCCGCTCCTGACCAGGATCAATCCTGAGCACGGGCCCAAACTGACGGCGCTCGGGTGCGAACTCGTCTGGGCCACGACATGGATGGATGACGCGAATGAGTGCATCGCGCCCGTGATCGGTCTCCCGCGGCTGCCGTTGGTGATCTGGCCGGAGCCGTCCGACATCGATGACCGGGACGAACGTAAGGGACTGCACTGGAAGACCCGCGCCCTCGTCGAATGGGCGGCGGGGCGCTCGTTCATCTGGGTCGATGACGAGATCACCGACACCGACCGGGCCTGGGTCGCAGCCCACCACCCGGGATATGCCCTGCTGCACCGCGTCGATGCCTGCCGTGGTCTGACGGAGGGCGACTATACGGCTCTCGACTCGTGGCTGCGACAGCCGTTCGTGCCGGAGGAGGCCGGCAGCACCGGCGCAGGATGACGGCCCGGCGCCGATGGCCGACAAGCCGGATGAAGCCGCAGGAGTCACGATCAGGGGCCCTCCCGCGGGTTCCGGCGGGCCGGTTACGTGGCCTGCTCGCCGTCGCCGGCGTCGACGTGCAGGTGCATCACCGGCGGTTGGCGGAGGCCTGCCAGATGTCCAAGAGCGCCCTCACGGCCGTTGACACCTGCTCCTGCCCTGCTGCGTCTGCCCATCGATAGGCGTCGTGCTCGTCCGGGGAGAGTCGCACGGGCACGCCGAGGTCCGCCGAGGCGGCGAAGGTGAACTGGCGGGCCCGCTTTCCGGAGCCGGAGGTGTAGTCGAAGTGGCCGAGGTAGTCGTCGATGGAGACCAGAGGCAGGCCGGTCTCCTCCCGCACTTCGCGACGGAGGGCGTCGAGCAGGCTCTCCCCGGGGTCCACGCCGCCGGAGGGGAGTTCCCACAGACCTCCCATGAAGTCATCGGCCGCACGGCGCATGAGCAGCACGCGGCCGTCGCCGTCGGGGATGACAGCCCCGACAACGTGCTTGGTGATGGCGTCCCGATCCGCGGCCGCCAAGAGGCCGCTGATCAGCTCAGTACGGGGAGCCGGAGTCACAGCACATCCTTGTGGTTGGGGGCGACCTTGGTGATTGATCGCCGCGACGTATGAGTTCGCGAGGGTGCGGTCCTGCTCGTGGTGCCATACCGGGACTCCATCTTGCTGCCGTGCGCCAGGCGGGCACCAGGGGAGTCGTCGGCGGCGGGGCCCCACAGCCAGCCTTGCGAGTGTGCAAGAGCCGAAAGCTGTGCGGTCGCTGTCTAAGACGCCAGTTACCGGGCACCCGCTCGACTGCGCGAGATGCGCGTCGCGGGCTTCGTCACCCGCGTGAGTCACCACTGAGGAGGCGTAGCAATGAGCACGGTAAAGGAAACGGTGGACGTCGAGGTCCCGGTCCACACCGCCTACAACCAGTGGACGCAATTCGAGGAGTTCCCGAAGTTCATGGAGGGTGTCGA
This sequence comes from Streptomyces sp. NPDC047049, assembly GCF_040643995.1. Classification (NCBI taxonomy): domain Bacteria; kingdom Bacillati; phylum Actinomycetota; class Actinomycetes; order Kitasatosporales; family Streptomycetaceae; genus Streptomyces; species Streptomyces sp. NPDC047049. Next base: position 436,978 of record NZ_JBEYVM010000005.1, read on the forward strand.
GAAGATCACCCAGCTCGACGACGAGCGCAACCGCTGGACCGTCAAAATCGGCGGCGTGCAGCGGGAGTTCGACACCGAGATCATTGACCAGCTCCCGGACGAACGTATCGCCTGGCGGACCACCACCGGCGAGACACAGCAGAAGGGCCTGGTCAGCTTCCAGCGCCTGGATGAGACCCACACCCGGGTGCAGCTGGTGATGGACATCGAGCCTTCGGGCGTGGCGGAGAAGGCCGCCGACGTGTCGGGGACCATCGAACGGCGGGTCAAGGGCGATATGCGGCGCTTCAAGGAATACATCGAGCACCGAGGCGTCGAGTCCGGAGCCTGGCGCGGCCGGATCCAGCCCGGCTGACCCACCCCGGTGCCCCGGCTGCCGCCACGACGTAGCGATCCGAAGTGGAGGTCCTGGCCTTCGAAGGGGAGAGCGACGGGAGACTCCAGGCCGGCCCCTGCGCGCAGGGGCCGGCCCCTCGTGCCGCGATAGCGCGATGACCGGTCAGTGCACCTAACTGACGATGCGTCACCCTTGACCATCCGGCTCTCCAGGAAGCTGCGGTGCTCTGATCACGCCTGTCCATGCAAGATCATCTACCCCGTGATCAGCGACTACGGGACGGCCCCTAGACTGCCTCCGTCTTCACAGTTGATCGGAGCACGACATGCGTCGCCTCATTCTCGCCCCCGTCCTCGTGGCAGTCGCCGGCCTTGCACTCGCCGGGTGTGCACAGGACTTCGGCAAAGGCCCTGAAGGCCGGGTCACCGACAAGACCAAGGACGGGAAGAAGTTCTACTTGGTCGTCGATCCCAAGAAGGAGGGCAAGGAGGCGAAGTTCCGGGTCAGCAAGTACGACTACCACGACTGCTACCGGGGCTCGAAGTACCCCAAGTGCATCGACGATTAATCCACACAGGCCCTTCCTCCTGTTCGGCGGCCACCCGCTCCAGTAGTGCGGCCCCCGGGGCGATATGGACTGGACCCTGATGAGGTCTGCCGAGTGGCGCTGCGGACGAGACCCATGGAGACGTTCGCGCAGGTTGCCCCGGGCCGGGACCCTCCGGAGTGCCTGGCCGCACTGCACGAGCTGGAGGACGAGGACGTCCGTTCCGGCGCTTATACGGCCTTTGATGGTGCCTCGGAACTGCTGAATGCCCTGCAGCCCGGGGCCTGGGCACTGGTGACATCGAATTACGAGCACCGGGTACGGGGACGTTTTGCACGGACGGGCCTGCCGGTCCCGGACCTTGTGGTGGATGCGGCTGCGGTGGCGGAAGGCAAGCCGTCTCCGGTGCCGTATCAGCAGGCCGCCGCGCGACTTGGCGCCCATCCTGAGAACTGCCTGGTCATCGAGGACGCCCCCTCCGGGGTGCAGTCCGGGCTGCGTGCCGGGATGACCGTGTGGGGCGTCAACACCCCCGCGGCAGTCGATGGCGTGCATCGCCACTTCGGCAGCCTGCGCGAGGCAGTCGGCGACATCCTTGCCTTCGCGTCCGGGGAGCGCTCTCACCGGCTGGAGAGATCAGTGGAATGATTTTGCTGTGGGCGCGGTGCGAGGTCAACGTGTGACTGATCGGCCCGCGGGGCGGCCTGGGTTCCTCCAGGTCAAGGCCGACCCAGCGCAGCAGGTCAGACCGTTTCCGGCGTCTACGTGGCCCGTGACCAGGGCGGTACCGACGCCGAGGAGGGCAAAACTCCGCATGTGGTCGTTTACGACGTCATCACCGAAAAACCATAAAGCTCAGGACAGGTGCGTCCCCGGTCTGTAAAGATCCACACACCGGCCTGCGAACAGTCGATCGAATGTTTTCTGGGTCAGGAGGGCTATCCGCAAGGGGAACCGATCCGCAAGGGGACTCGATGCGCACTTCACGCAGCACCACGTTGCTTCCGTCCTGCTGCCCCTCGCCGCCACCGCGGCCATGGCCGTCCCGGCCTCCGCAGCGGAGAACAAGACCACGAAGAACCCCGGCGAGGGCCATGGACCTCCTCGCCCGCATCCGGACCGTGCTCCCCGTGGGCCTGCCGGCGGCCGAGTTCTTCGGGGCCGCCACTGTCGCCGGGCGGGCGGAGCCGGCCGAGTACTACGCCCCCGCCTGCTGTCCTCCGGCGAAGCGGGCACTCAGCCGTTCCCGGCAGCGGCGCGGCGGCCGGTGCCCGTGCAGGTGGGCGGGCCTCTTGGCTGACATGAGGGCCTTTCGGGACGCGGAGCTCATCCAGCAGCAGGGCGACCTGCGCCCCCTGCGGATCTTCCTGTCCCAGCCCGCGCAGCGGGGCCGCAGCCCGCATCAGCAACTGCGGCGGTCTCTCGGCACCAAGAAAGGACGCAAGGTCCACTACGGCCGCGTGCTGGTCGACGCACTCCCACACGAACACCTCCCCACGCCGCCGGCGGACCTGCTCGACTTCATCTGACCTCGCCTCGACGGCAGACGGCCGGCTCACCACGAGCGGCCGCCCGGCGGCGCGCCCACGAGCGCCACCCACCTACCACCACGATCAACCGGCCCCCCACTCAAGGAATCACAGCCCCGTCATGCCCCCAACGCACTCCACCCCCGTGCCCGGCAACGGCCCGTCATCAGGACGCCCCGTGCCCGTATCCTCGCCTGCCTCGACCGACAGGACCGCGAAGGCCGCACTGGAGATCATCGCCGAGGTACTCGGCGTTCCCGATCCTGACGGGACCCAAAGCTTCTACGACTTCGAGGCAACCTCCCTGCAGGCCATACGGATCTGCGCCCGAATCGGCAAGGAACTGAAGTTACACGCCATCCCGGAGGACCTGTTCGAGGCGGACACCCTCATCGATTTCACCGCCGGGCTCGCCCCGGACCCGGGCAACCCCGCGACACCCGCCGCTCAACGGATACCTTCCGACCAGCGTTCCCTCCACGCCGCCGTCACCCACCAGGCGCGTCTGCGTCCCACCGCCCTCGCACTGATCTGCGGGAACGAACGCGTCGACTACGCCACCCTCGACGCCGCATCGGACACCTACGCCAGGGAGCTGACCGAGGCCGGAGTGCGTCCCGGCTCCGTCGTACCGGTCCTGCTGCCCCGCTCGCCCCGACTCGTCGCGGTGCTGCTGGCCGTCCTCAAGTGCGGCGCCTCCTACGCAGCCTTGGACCTGCGCTGGCCCGCCCAGCGGATCCACGACATCGTCTCCCGTCTGCGTGCCCCCCTGAAGGTGGCCGAAGGCGGCCTGCCGCAGGCGTGGAACCCGCCCGCCGAAAGCCTGGAACAGGCGGCGGCCCGGCGCATCGCCCCGCCGGAGGTGACCGTCGCCCCGGGCGACCCCGCGGCGGTCTTCTTCACCTCCGGTAGCACCGGCGTCCCCAAGGGCGTCCTTTCGCCCCACCGCGCGACCGTCCGCCTCTTCCCTCCCGACGGTGGCTCGTTCGCGGACTTCGGCCCCGGACGGGTGGTCCTGCAAGCGGCTCCGGTCCCCTGGGACGCCTGCAGCCTGGAGCTGTGGGGCCCGCTGACGAGCGGCGGCACCTGCGTCATCGCGCCTTCCGACTACCTTCTCCCGGACGCCCTCACCGATCTGGTCGCCAGGGCCGGCGTGGACACCGTGTGGCTGACCTCGTCCCTGTTCAACCTCTTCGTGGACGAGGACTCCCCGGACCGCCCCTGCTTCGCCGGGATCCGGCAGGTCCTCACCGGCGGCGAACGGATCTCGCCCGTACACGCCGGCCGCTTCCTGGCCCGCTACCCGGGCACCGCACTGATCAACGGCTACGGACCGGTGGAAAGCTGCGTATTCGCCACCACCCACCAAGTCACCGCCGCCGACTGCACCCGCGACAAGGACATCCCCATCGGCCTGCCGGTGCCGGGCACGACCGTGCACATCCTCAACGGCGACCACCCGGCCCCACCCGGCGAGGTGGGGGAAATCTGCCTGGCCGGCGACGGCCTGGCCCTCGGCTACCTGGGCGACAGCGAGGCCACCGCCACGTCCTTCGTCACCCTCCCCCTCGACGGTTCCCCCGTACGCCTCTACCGGACCGGAGACCTGGGCACTCTGGACACCGACGGGACGCTGTCCTTCCATGGCCGGACCGACCGGCAGGTGAAGATCGCCGGCCACCGCGTGGAACCGGACGAGATCGAGACCGCCGCACGTCAGGTCCCCGGCGTCAGCGAGGCAGCCGTCATCCCCGTCCCGGCGCCGACAGGCGGCTATGAACAACTCGCGCTGTTCTACACCTCGAAAGACCGAGACGATCCCTCCCACCCGGCCGCGGTGCGTCGTGCCCTGGCCACCAGGCTCCCCGCCCCTCTGGTGCCCCGCACCGTCCGGCGCTGCACGTCCCTGCCCACCACGGACAACGGCAAGCTCGACCGCCGCGCCCTGCCCGCCTGGCTCTGACCGAGGACCGCTCGCCATGTCGCACTCCCTCCCCAGCTACCCGATGTCCGCCGAACAGGAGTCGATCTGGCTCAACGACCAGTTCCAGGAGGGGACTTCCCGCTACTTGGAGTCCTGGACGTACCGGCTGCGCGGCGCCCGCGTCGTGCCGGCCGCCGTGCAAGCCGCGCTGGACGGCATCGTCGCGCGGCACGAGGCCCTGCGCAGCCGCCTGCATCTCGTCGACGGAGAGCCGCGCCAGACGGTGCTCCCGCCGGGCCCGGTAGAGCTGGAGATCCGTCGCCTCGCCCCCGGGCAGCTGCCGGCCGCACTGACCGAAGCAGTCACCCGACCGGTCGCCCTGAACCGGCCGCCGCTGCTCCGGGCCACCCTGCTCCAGCTGGACACCCAGGGGAGCAGCGACGCCGTCCTGGCCGTGGCCATCCACCATGCGGTCGTCGACGGCTGGTGCTGGAGTCTGCTGGACACCGAATTCAGCGCCCTTTACCGGGCCGCCCTGGACGGCTCCGACCCCGGCCTGCCCGAGCTGCCCGTGCAGTTCGGCCCATACGTCCAGGAACGCCCCGCCCCCACCCGGGCCTCCCTGGAGCACTGGCGCCGCGCGTTGGCCGGAGCACCGCAGGAGTCGTCGTTCCCCGCTGACCGGCCGCGGCCTGCCGTGTTCGGTACCGGCGGCGACCGCGTGGAGTTCACTCTGGAACCCGACCTGGTCACAGGTGTGCGAGCACTGGCCCGGCGGGCCCGGACCACTCCCTTCGTCGTGCTGGCCACGGCCCTGGGCGCGCTGCTGGCCCGGTCGTCGGGACAGCAGGACGTCGTCATCGGTACTCCCGTCTCCCGGCGGGACGACGAACGCCTTGAGCCGATGCTGGCCTGCCTCACCGATGTCATGCCGCTGCGCCAGCACTTGGACCCCACCGCATCCTTCGCCGAGCTCACCGCCCGGACCAAGGCCGCGGTGTGGGACGCCGTCCGGCACCGCGACGTTCCCTACACCCACTTGGTCCGCGACCTGAAGGTGGAGCGGTCCACCGGCCGCTTCCCGCTCTTCCAGGTGGTGTTCGGTCTCGACGACGCCCCCGCCCCGGCCCTGGACCTGCCCGGCGTCACGGCCGAGCGGCTGTACGTGCACCGGGGCACGGCCAAGTACGACGTCTTCCTCCACATGGTTCCCGAGGCGGGCGGTCTCCACGGCTACTGGGAGTTCTCCACCGACCTCTTCGACCGAGCCACCGCCGGGCGGCTCACCGCACGCCTGACAGCGCTGCTGACCGCCGCCGTGTCCCACCCCGACCGGTCACTGGCCGAGCTGGACATCCTCCCTCCCGAGGAGCACGCCCTCCTCCAACAGTGGACGCACGGCCCGGCGCCGACCGGCGACCGCCCGCTCGCCCACGAGATCGTCGCCGCTCAGGCACGCCGCACCCCCGACGCCCCCGCGGTCGTCCACCGGGACCGGGTGCTCACCTACGCCCAACTGGAAACGGCTGCCGCGAACGTCGCCGCCCATCTCGTGACCCGGGGCGCGGCGCGACAACCCGTCGGGATCTGTCTGCGCCGCTCGCCGGAACTGGCCGTCGCCGTACTGGGCGTGCTCAAGGCGGGCGGCTGCTACCTGCCGCTCGACCCCGACTACCCCGCCGACCGCCTCGCCTTCATGGCGGCCGACAGTGGGATCAAGACCGTACTGACCCAGCGCGACCTGGTGGACCTGGTGGACGCCGAGCCCGTCGTGGTGGACGACCTTCCGCCCGCCCCCGCCGTAGCGCTGCCCGCGGTGAGCCCGGACGACCTCGGCTACCTGATCTACACCTCCGGATCGACCGGCCGGCCCAAGGGCGTGGCCATGCCGCACCGCGCTCTGGCCAACCTGCTGGCCTGGCAGCGTGCCCGGTCCGCCGCAGGCACCGGCACACGCACCCTGCAGTTCGCCCCGCTCAGCTTCGACGTGGCCTTCCAGGAGCTCTTCAGCACCTGGACGACCGGCGGAGCCCTGGTCATGGTCGACGACGAAATCCGCCGCGACCCGGCCCGCCTCCTCGACCTCCTCGCGGCCCAGAGGGTGGAGCGGCTCTTCCTGCCGTTCGTCGCCCTGCAGCAACTCGCCGAGTACGCCTGCGCCACCGGCCGGACACTGCCGCGGCTGCGCGAGGTGGCCACCGCGGGCGAGCAGCTCTTCGCCACCCCCGCCTTGCGGGAGTTCTTCCGGTCGCAGGCGCCCAGCGCAGTGCTGGACAACCACTACGGCCCCTCCGAGACCCACGTCGTCGTCGCCGAGCGTCTTGCGAAGAACCCGGCCTCCTGGCCGGACCTGCCCCCCATCGGCCGCCCGATCGCAGGAGCGCGGATACTCGTCCTCGACGAAGCGCTGCGCCCGGTCCCACCCGGCACGACGGGCGAACTGTGCGTCGCAGGACCTGTACTGGCCGACGGCTACCTCGGCCGGCCCGACCTGACCGCCGAGAAATTCGTCCTGCGCGGCGGCTCGCGGCTCTACCGCACCGGCGACCTCGTCCGGCACCTTCCCGACGGCCGGCTCCAGTACCTGGGGCGCGGGGACGACCAGGTCAAGATCCGCGGTCATCGGGTGGAGACCGGTGAAATCGAGGCCGCCCTGCGGGCGTTGCCCGCGGTGACCGATGCCGCCGTGGTGGCGCAGGCGTCCCCCACCGGGCGCCGCCTGGTCGCCCACTACCTCACGGCTGCGGACGACGCAGCCGCTCCACACCCCACCGCAGTGCGACAGGCGCTGACCGAACGCCTCCCCGAGTACATGGTCCCGGCCGCCGTGCTGAAGCTGGAGAGCTTTCCCCTGACCCCCAGCGGCAAGCTGGACCGTGCCGCCCTGCCCCGCCCGGAGCAACTGGACACCCAGCCCTCCACACCCTTTGCCGCGCCCGCCACCCCTGCCGAGCGCCGGATCGCCCGGATCTGGAGCGAATTGCTGGACATCACCCGCATCGGCGTCCAGGACGACTTCTTCGCCCTGGGCGGCCACTCCCTGCTGGCCACCCGGCTCGTGCTCAGGATCCGCGAGGAACTGGGCGTGCAGATCCCGCCCGGCGCGGTCTCCGCGTCCGCGACGGTTGCCGCCCTGGCCGCCCTGGTCGAGGGGAACGACGTCACGGAGGCCTTCGACCTGCCCGCCGAGGTCGACCTGCCCGCCGACATCGTCCTGGCGCCGAAGACGGCCCCGGCGGTGAAAGACCCGGCACATGTCCTGCTCACCGGAGCAACCGGCTTCCTGGGCGCCTTCACCCTGCGCGCCCTGCTGAACCGCACCGAGGCCACCGTGCACTGCCTGGTCCGCGGCACCGACCCCGAGCACGCCGCGAAGCGGCTGCGCAGATCCCTGGAGACCTACGGGCTGTGGGACGAGCGCTGCGCTCATCGGGTCACCGTGGCCCACGGTGATCTCGCCCGGCCGTCGCTGGGCCTGTCCGAGGACGCCTTCGACCACCTCGCCCGCACCGTGGGAGCGGTGCACCACGTGGGGGCGGCGGTCAACCTCGTCTCCTCGTACGGACAGCTCAAGGCAGCCACCGTGGGCGGCACCACCGAGATCCTCCGGCTGGCCGCACGCCACCGCACCGTCCCGGTCCACCACGTCTCCACCGTGGGTGTGTACGCCGGCAGGTCCCCGCACCCGATCGGCCCGGAACACCTGACAGGGCCACCCGAAGCGCTGGAGCACGGATACACCCAAAGCAAATGGGTGGCCGAAGGGCTCGTCGAACAAGCCCGCCGGCGAGGACTGCCCGTCACGATGTACCGGCCGACCCGCATCGCCGGCCACAGCCGCACCGGCGCCTGCCAGACAGGTGACTACCTGTGGCTGATGCTCAAGGGCTGCATCCAGGCCCGGACCGCACCCGCCCAGGTGGACACCGCCTTCGACCTGACACCGGTGGACTACGTCGCTGATGCCATGGTGGCCCTGTCCCTGCTCCCAGGCACCACCGGCCGGACCTTCCACCTCGCCGCAGGCCGCCTGCTGCGCCTGGAGACGACGCTGAACTGGCTGCGAACCATGGGCTACCACCTGCCAGAAGTCTCCCCGCAAGCGTGGCTGGACCGGATCGGCGCGAACCCCGGCAACGCGGCGTTCCCGCTCCTCGGCACGCTGGCCGCGGAACTGACCGGCGGCGGATCGGAGGGCAGCCTGGCCTTCGACCCCACCGCCACCGACGCCGCGCTGGCCCCAACGGACATAGTGCGCCCCGAGATCGACCGGGAACTGTTCGGCCGCTGCGTCGCCTACTTCACCGCAACAGGATGGCTCCCGGAACCCGGCACAGCGCCGCCCCCGCCCGCCTCCGCTCCAGCCGGCCCGTTGGTGGACATTCCGGGGGAGCCCTCAAACGGCGGTGTCGGACGTGGGGGGGAGGCCGCGTAGGCTCAGCCCGTTCTGGACTCCTGGAATCCCACCACGGCCGCGCCGTGCTCGTGAGCCCATTCAGTCAGCACGGCGATCGGCTTCACCAGCGTCCGGCCCAGGTCCGTCAGCACGTACTCGGCCTTCCCGGCCTCGGCGTGGCGGTCGACCAGCCCGTACCCCTGCAACCGCCGCAGCGTCTGGGTCAGCACTTTCCGCGAGATTCCGCCGATCAAGTCGACCAACTCGCCGTGCCTGCACGGTTCGCGGCTCAACGCGAACAGTACGACCACCGCCCATTTGTCGGCGATGATCTCGATCGCCAGCCGAGCCGGGCAGTCGGCGAGGAAGACGCTGCCGGAGTACTCACGCATGCCCCGACGGTAGCCCACTGCCAGGAACCTGGAGGTACCTGCCGCCTCCGTAGCGTCCACGGCGGAAGCCAACGAGCAGGGGAACCGAATGAGAGCAATAACCGGCCGGCCGGCCGGGCGGGCGGAAGGTCGTCGCGCTGGTCACCGTCGCGTTGGAACTGTGGTCACCAGGGCACTGGCCCGCCTACGCGCCGATGGCAGCGGCGTGGCCGCTGCCCGGCATCGACGACACACACAGCACCTCCTGGGCGGACTACGGCGTCACCACCGGCATCTGGCGGCTGCTCGATGTCCTCGGTGACCTGCCCGCCACCGTCGGCGTCAATGGACTGGTCGCCGAGCGGTGCCCCGAGACCGTCTTGGCCGTGCATGAGGCGGGTCACGAGATCGCCGCACACTCCTGGGCCCAGGACGTGGTGCCCGCGCTCCTCGATGTCGAAGCCGAGCGGACCAATCTCCGTCGCTGCACCGACATCCTTGGCCACGTCACCGGCGTTCGCCCGACGGGGTGGATGAGCCCACGAGCCACCGGTTCCCGGCACACTGACGACCTGCTCGCCGAGGCCGGCTACCGCTGGACCGGCGACCACGGCGACCATGACCTTCCGCAGGTCCTGTCCACCGCTCACGGTCCTCTGGTCTCCCTCATGCACAGCGACCACTCCGACGTCCGCGACGCCGCGGCCGGCCCGTACGCCTACCGCGACCTGCACCGTGAGCTACTGAACCAGATGCTCGCCGCGGCCGGCCATGGTCGGCCAGATCCTCGACCACCTCCGCGAGTCCGGCGACGTCTGGGTTGCCACCCACGCCCAGGTGGCCGAACACGTCCTGACACAGGGAAGAACGCCATGACCCACGTCCTCGTCGTCGGCACCGGGGCCATGGGCAGCCACGTGATCCAACACCTGTTGGCCACCACCGACGCCACCATCACCGTCCCCAGCCGCCACCCGGAGTCCGCTCACGCCACCGAACTCGCCGCCCTCGCGCCCGACCGCGTGCGACTGGTCCGTTCCGGCCCGGCGGCCCTCGAGGTCCTGACCGGGCAGGCCGACCGCGTGTTCGCCAACACCGACTTCTTCGCGACGGGCAGCGCCGTGGGCGAGTATCAGCAAGGGCTGCACTTGCTGGCCGCCGCCGAGCGGGCCGGCGTGGAGCGTTTTATCTGGTCCTCGTTGGACAGCGCGGTGTCCCTGACCGGCCACCCCGTCCCGCACTTCGACAGCAAAGCCGCAGGCAAGGAGACCGACGGCTGGTACACGAACCACGTCTCGGTGCTGACCACGGCGCCGTACTTCGAGAACCTGCGGGACCGACTCGCCCCCCGGCCCGACGGCCGGGGCGGCCTGACCTTCCAGCTCCCCCTCGGCGCGGCCCACTACCCGCTCGTCGCCCTCGACGACATCGCCTGGTTCGCCTGCCACATGTTCGACGACTGGCAGTCCTGGGGCGCCCGCGACCTCGCGGTGATCGGCGACAGCCTCACCGGCCGCGAGATCGCCGCTGCCTTCGCTCAGGTCACGGGCACCCCCAGCACCTATATCCCGATGCCCCATGACGAACTGCGCGCCACCATCCCCGGCTTCGGCCACGACTACGCAGCGATGTTCCAGTTCTTCGCCAACCGTGATCTCTACACCCGAGACCGGGACATCAACCTCCTGCGCCGTGTGCACCCCGAGCTGATGACCTTCAAGGACTGGCTGCACCACACCGGATGGACGGCATGACCACCCACCACGTCAATTCCGGAGGCAGACACGCGGAACCGGACAGGACTCATCGCTATTGCTTGGACCCACGACGAAATGTGGCTCGCAGGGTGACGGAACGCCGGTCACGGGGTCAGCGGGCCGGGCGACCGGCTCGTGTCGGTGGCTGATCACGCTGGATAGCCGAGGGCCTCACGGTGTAGGAGTTCGTGATTCGCCGTCCTGCCGAACGCGGGGGAGTCTCGCCTGCCTCGGGTGAGCCGAGGCAGGCGGCTCGGCGGGAGGCTATCGCATGCAGATGCCGTTGCAGGGCTTCGTCCCCAGGGTGCCGCAGCCCCAACTGTCGTAATTGCAGCTGATCGGGCCGCAGTACATAACGCCGCACCATGAGTCACTCTGGTTGCACTGGCAGTCTGCCCTGCGCACCTCGCTGCCGTCGTCCGGACCGAGGCGGGCGAGGAGGGCAGCGGCCTCGTCGAAGCCGAAGACGCGGCGCGCCTGCTCAGCGAGAGCGTCCAGTTCGGCGCTGCGCCGATCGGGTTCGGCGAAGACCTTGGGAGTCAGCCTCGTCAGCTGCGTCATGACCCGCTCCTGAGCGGGCGACAGCTTCGGACGGGTCGCGCGGTACGTGGCGAAGTGGTCCAGCCATACCTGTGACCGCTCTCCGGGCGTCAGCACCTGGAAGATCGCTCTGCGGTACGCGACCGGGTGCTGGACGATCGCCTCGTAAGAACGTGGCAGCGTGCTCATGTTCTCCCGTACCCAGGAGGCGGCTCTCGCGGGCTCCGATGCCTTGGCGAACGCGGGTGTCTGGCCGACCGTCGACAGGCCGACCGCGGCGACTGTGCCGCCGACGAGATGGAGGAACCTCTTGCGGCTGACCGAGCCTCCGATCCGAGGTGCCTTGTCCGGGCCGCCGGTGACCTCCTCGCGCAACTCGCCAAGCGCCTGGAGAACACGCATAGTTGAGCGCAGACCCAGTCGCCGCGCCAATGTCAGAGACAGGGCAGGCCCCGTCCATGCGCGCACGTCGTCATCCCGGACGCGCAGCAACGTCGGCTTCCAAGCGGGTTCGGGCCCCGAGCCCAGCCGACGCCACTCCTGCACTTGGGGGTGGGCCAGCGGCAGTACCTCGAACTTGTCGTCGCTTGCTCTCGCCACGGCAGTCGACACGGCCGAACACGTGCCGCAGGTTTCATCGAAAGCCAGGACCCAGCGTTCCGCGGGGTTGTGTTGCCGATAGCTCATGGAACCTCCAGCTGGCTGCGGGATGGTGGAGCGGGCTGGGTGAGGCCGCGAGTCCCTGTCCCCTCACAGTCCTCGCACCTGCGAGAGAGGATGGCAGGTGGCTGTGTGTCCGGCAATGGGCAGGGTTGTCCGGGACAGTTTTGGCTTGTTCCGGAAAGCCCCGGAAACATGTGACCTCAGGTAATGCCTGCGCGTTGTCTGATAAGACTTACAGCCAGAGGCGGCATGACGGCCCCCCACTGACCGCGGACACGCCGCCCGATCTCATCACCGTCCAGCTGGACGGTAGCGAGCTCTGGTGGTCCAGCTGTAGATCGTGATCAAGGACGACGGGGAGCCCCGCGGGTGGCGGCTCTACGCTGCTCCTCATGATTGCCAAGCTGCAGTGCGTGGTGTTGGACTGTTGTGATGTGCGTGAGCTTTCCCGCTTCTACCGGTCGCTTCTCGGCGGCGTGGTGGACCAGCCGGATCCACGATGGTCCCTTGACGGCAACTGGTCGACCCTCCACACCGACTCGGGGCTCGTGCTCGCCTTCCAGCGTGCGGAGAACCATCAACCGCCGCGGTGGCCGGATCCCGCTCACCCGCAACAGTTCCATCTTGACCTGGGTGTCCAGGATCTCGACCAGGCCCAGGAACAGGTTCTCAAGCTCGGGGCATCCCTGCTCGACGCCGGCGACGACAAGCGCAGTTGGAGGATCTACGCAGACCCGGCAGGTCACCCTTTCTGCCTCGTTCGCGACTGACTCGCGAACACAGCCGGGTTCGGCCACCGTTGACCATCATGACTTGCGTGGAGTAACGATGAGACGGTGGCCGCAGGTCACAGCATAGATCCCGTTCGTTGTCGGGAGACGCACGAGGTGGCCATGGGCCGCATCGCCGGCCGGTTCGCCCGGGTCGAACCACGGCTTCGGTCCAGGCGGTTGGTGCTGGGCCTGTTGTCGGACCTGCCGCGCAAGAACTGCTGGACCATCGCGGAGTGGGCCGGAGAAGGCAGCCCGTACGGCATGCAGCATCTGCTGTGCCGGGCCTCGTGGGATGCCGACGCCGTTCGTGACGATGTCCGTGAGTACGCCGTCGAGCACCTGCATGACCAGGAGGCGGTGCAAGGCGGCGGGGCTCGGCGAGAACACGGTCTTCGGGACCAAGCCCGAGCTGGCCCGCACAATGACCGAACACCGTGACCGCTTCCGGCTTCGATATCAACTGCCCCGGCACGGGTCGGGGCATCGCAGGACGGCCGGCGAGCGCCACGGGACGTGCCCATCGCGGGAACCGGGCCTGGGCCTGTCGCGTCCTTCACTCCATGTTTGGATCTTGGAAGGACGTCAACGAGTTCCTCAGCGATCTCTCCAGCGTCTTGTACGACCACCCCTGCGGTGACCCGCACGAACCGATCGAGCGATGTGTCGATGAACTCGAAGCCGACCTGGGCAGCGATGCGACCGTTTACTGGGTGCTCGGGGTCGTCGCTTCTCTGCCGTGGATGTACTGGTACGACGAGCGGGGGCTCAGGCCGCGCGCGGACGCGGCACTGGCGAAGGCCGGGGCCGAGTTGCGCCGGCACATGCATGCCTGTGGGCACGACACGCACCCGTGCGTGGACGACGAGCCGCTCCAGGTCCCGACCGACCTGCTGGGCCTCATGTCCTACACCCAGGAAATGGACGACTGGCAACCCGATCCCGATGTCCCGGACGACGAACCTCCGCACGAATCCGACTTCGCCGAAGCGATGCGCTGCCCCCGCAACCTGATCGCCGTCGTCGAACTGGCAGATCGGATCGCGTGACCTTGTCTGCTGATACGCCGTGTTCGGCGAACCAGTGATTCAGTGCACCCACGCGAACTCCTGGGGCGCGCCAGTGTGCTTCGCGCGGAATTTCCTGCCGCGCGCTCGCTGAAGACTGCCGAATCTCTCGGAGCTCGCGCCACGCGCACACGTTCAGCCATCCGAGCACCCTGACCAGACGCGCCGCTCGGCACGGAACCCGGCGGCGCGTCACCTCACGGAGAATTGAATTAGCTGATGTGGGGTCACAGGCAGGTTGCCCGCTGCTGCCGTGCCGCGGCCCTGCGGCGGTCCGTAGAGGTTGGTTGACGCCGCGTAGGTGCCGAGCCGCGGCCGGCGTCCCTTCGGATTCGGGATGATGGTGGCGGCCGGTCGCTCGCTACGGGGCAAATGCGGGGGTGGTGCACCGGTCTTGTGGTCGGGGAATTCGGGTGGCTTCCGCTGTGTTCGGCTAACGGCCGCTCTTACGCCCCTGCTTCATCCAGGAGACCTCTCCTATGTCAGAGCTGGAGATCGATGCCGTCGTGTTCGACGTGCTCGGCACGCTGGTCGACGAACCCGCGGGTATCCGCGCCGGCATTCGTGAACTCGACCCATCGCTGGACATCGGCGGAGACCTGATCCGTCGTTCGCCCTCACCCAGCCCCAGTGCTCCAGCTCCGGCGCCTTGTCATCGCCAAGGCCGACACGTTCTTCGATGAGAAACGCTCAACCTTCATTGCGACAGGCCGATCAGCCACGAGGGCCTGCGGAGCGTGCTCCGGGAGAAGCGCGTCTCCTTTCAACTTGACCGCACCGTGTGCGTCTCCGTGCTGCTGCCCCTCACTTCTCGATGCGGTGTGAGGCGTGTGGTGATCAAAGGCGCGAGGAAGTGGCCGAGGAGGGTGGCGGTGGTGATCGCGCCCAGGGCGAGGCCCCAGGCGACGGGCCCGAGTGGCGTGCAGCCGAAGAACTGGCTGAGACCTGGGGTCTGGATGATGGCGGCGAGGACGGCCGTGGAGCCCAGTCCGGCCACCAGGACGTTGCGGTCGGTGCCCCCGGTGGTGAGGGTCTGGGCGAGTTGGGTGCCGACGACGGCGGCGAGGGCGACAGTGGACGCGCGCCGGCTGCGGCCCGTGAGGCGGGCCGCGGTCCAGGCCAGGCCGGCGCCGAGCGCGGTGATGACGCCTCGCAACAGCATTTCCTGGGTGAGGGCGGTGCCCAGTGACCGGTGGGGTCCCTCAGCGAGGAGGCGCTCGCCGGTCTGGCCGGACGGCTCGCGTACCGCGATGGCGAGGGAGGGGGCGAGGTCGGTGAGGAGGTTCACGAGCATGATCTGACGTGCGTTCAGCGGCGTGGTGCCGGTAAGTGCGGAGGCGAGGACGCTGAAGGTGACCTCGCCGAGGTTTCCGCCGATGAGGATGGCGAGTGCCGCGCGGACAGTGGTCCACATGGCGCGGCCTTCCATGAGGGCCGAGACGATGGTCTCCAGCCGGTCGTCGGTGACGACCAGATCCGCGGCCGCGGTCGCGGCCGGAGTACCGCGGCGCCCGAGTGCGATGCCGACGTCGGCGAGTCGGATGGCGGGAGCGTCATTGGCTCCGTCGCCGGTCATGGCCACGACTCGGCCGACGCGCTGGTAGGCCTGGACGATCCTGACCTTGTGACTGGGGCTGCAGCGAGCGATGACGTCGACGGTGGGCAGCAGTTCGTCCAGTGCGTCGTCGTCGAGTTCGTCGATCTCCATGCCGGTGCACACCTTGGGCTCTGCGACCTCTTCACTGATGGCGGAGGCGATGGCGTCGGCGGTGGCGGGGTGGTCGCCGGTGAGCATCACGGTGTGCACACCGGCCTCGCGCAGGCGTGCCGTCGCGGGCGCGGCGCTGTCGCGTACCGGATCGCCCAGGGTGAGGAACCCGAGGAAGACCATGCCCTGTACGCCTTTGTCAGTGAGATCCGCACCGGCCTTCATGCGGCGTTCGGCCACGGCCAGGACCCTTCGCCCCGCTGCCGCCAGCTCCTCGGCCGCTTCAGCGAGGGCTCGTCTGGCTGAGTCGTCGAGGGCCACCACCCCGTCCGGTCGTCGGCGCCGGGTACACCGGCCGATGACGTTTTCGGGTGCTCCCTTGACGCTGAGCAGGACATGCCGGCCGGTGTGGCCGACGGTGGCGTGGTAAGCCCTGGCCGGCTCGAAGGGGAGGGCATCCGTGCGCCGCCAACGGGGCGCGCCGGCGCGGGTGGTGATCCCTGCCCGGTGGGCGCCGTCGACGATCGCCCGGTCGGTCTGGTGGGCCATCGGTTCGGACTGGCGGGCGGGCGGCGTGGCGCGCAGTGCGGCGGCGAGGACTTCCTTGCAGGGCGCGTCGAGCCGGTCGAGGGCGAGGGCGCCCTCGCCATCGCTGACGCCGGAGAGCTCCAGAGTGCCTTCGGTGAGTGTGCCGGTCTTGTCGAAGCACAGGACGTCGGCGCGGCCGAGTGCCTCGATGGTGCGGGGATTGCGTACGAGGGCACCGCGGCCGGCCAGGCGGCGCGCGGCGGCCAGTTGGGCAGCATTGACGAGGAAGGGCAGGCCTTCGGGCACGGAGGCGACGGCCAGGTTGACGGCGGAGGCCAGATTGTCGGTCAGGGGTCGGCCATGGAGGAGCCCGGAGAGGGCGACCGCGACGGCGGACCCCAGGGCGATGGGCATGCTGGCGCGGGTGAGCGAGGAGAGCCGGGCCTCCACGCCTGTTTCCGGTGCGGCCTGGCGGGCAGTGGCGAGACTGCGTCCGGCCTCCGTGGCTGAGCCGGTGGCCACGACGACGGCCACGGCCCGTCCGGCGGAGACAGTGGTGCCCTCATAGAGCATCGAGCGGCGCCCGGTGAGGTGCGCGGCGACCACCGGCGCGGGATCCTTGCTCACGGCCAGGGATTCCCCGGTGAGAGAGGATTCGTCGACCTCGAGGCCTTCCGCCTCCAGCAGACGGCAGTCCGCGGGGACGACATCCTCCGGCCCCAGAGACACGACATCGCCGGGCACCAGATTGCCCGAGGTGACCAGATGCTCCTGCCCCTCGCGGCGCACGCAGGCGCCGATGGCCGACTGGGCGAACAGCTCGGCAAGTGCGCGTTCGGTCCTCACCCGCTGGAAGCCGCCGACAAGTGCAGAAACACCGGTGATGGCGGTGACCAGAGCGGCATCGGTCCGGGAGCCCACCGCCGCGGCGAGAGCGGCACCGGCGGCGAGGATCGGAGTCAGCGGATTGGAGAGCTCTTCGATGAAGGCGTGCGGCAGGGTCAGCTTCGCCGGCTCCCCTGCGTGCGCCTCGGTGCCGCGCGCGGTGGCTTCCTGTGCGGAAAGTCCCTCGGGGCGGGTGCGCAGACGCTCCATGACGCGCTCGGCGGGCATGAGGTGCCAGGGGACCTGGGTCACCGGAGGTGTGAGGGGGCGGCGCAGCAGTTGCCGGGCGCGCCAGCTGCCGAGGAAAAATGCCACCGCCCCCGCCGTGTCGCTCACCGCAAGCACCCGCGCGGTCGCTCGTCCGGCCGGCCCCTGCAGGGCGGCGACAGTGCCCACGCCGCTGCCGCCCGCGGCCAGGTAGTGGCTGTCGCGGTCCACCACCGCGGCCACCCCCACCGCGTCGACGATCAGGCCCGCTGCCTCGAGATCTGCTCCCACCAGAACGTGGGCGCCCCAGGGGGTGTGCTCCCCCTCGCGGTGCACACCGATCGCGCAGTCGGCCGCGCCGAGCGCGCGGCGATCGGCGGAAATCAGCAGAACGACCGCGCCGTCGGCTTGGAGGCCACGCACGGAGGCTGCCAGGCGGTCGCCCGCGGGAACCATGGCGTCGGCGAACGCGAAGCCGGGTACCTCACGGTCGGAGGCCACCACGATGCGTGCGCCGGCCCGTCGAGCTGCCGCGGCGACAGCCTCGGCTCCCGGCGCCGTCTGGGTGCCGAGCCCCGCCACCGCCTGGAGCCGCCGGCCCTGGGCCAGCCCGATGGTCTTCTCGCTGCCGCGCCGCCGCAGATGCTTCGCCGCCTTGCGACCGGTCCGCCCTTTCAGATCCAGCTCCTCCAGGGGCCCCAGCACCCAGCCGCCCGCGCGGCTGACGGCCAGCGGCGCATCGGAGTCGAAGAGCGCGAACAGCTGCTCGGAGACCTGCTCCGGGTCAGCGCCTCCCAGCAGCTCCAGGTCCACCGGCTCGTACCGGTCTCCCCGAAGAGCCTCTTCTTCCAGGAGGATGGTGTCCACCTGCCCCAAGCGCCGCAGCGCAGTACGGTCCATCGTCACGACACCGCGCAGCGCCAGATACCGCCCCAGAGCCGTGGCGAAGCCTTCACGTCCCGCGCCGGGTGCCTTCGGCACCGAGGCCACACCGACCGCGATCGCCTTGCGGATGCCGGCGAACGGCAAGGCGGCCATCCCGGCGGCGACGCCCGCCGCCATCGAACGCTCCGCATACAGGTCGGCGCCGTCCTGCGGCGGTAGGCCCGTCCGGCCGGGCGTGACAGCGTCGGCCGAGGCTTCTTCCGGTCCCCGGACGAGCCCGGCCTCGCGCTCGCGCCAGGCAGTACGTTCGACGCTCGCCTCCCGCCACGCCGCCAGACGCTGCAGCACGTCCAGGGCGATCCCCGCACCGCCCGTGGCCACGCCCTGTACCAGCGCTCCGATCACCGGGAGCAGCGAGTCAGCCTGCTCACCTGGGCTGATGTCCTCGACCAGGTGACGAAGCCGCGGATGGTAGCGAAGGGCGTCGATGCCACCGGCGACCTCCGGCGGCAGGCCGAACCAGGGAGCGAGCTGCCGGAAGGTCACCAGAGCCAGCCCCAGGGTGTCCGCCACCAGAGCCGGCACCGCCGGGAAAGGCGGGCCCTCTGCCGGGTGATGCGGTTCCGGCTGCCACTCGTCGAATGCTTCTGCGTCCGCGGCATGGTCGCCTTCAGCTTGCTCCACCAGGGCGACCAGCTCACTGGCGGGGGGAGCGGGCGAATCAACCGCAATGATGACCCGTTCCATGGGCGCGTTCACCCGCGCCCACAGCACGCCCGGATGTCTTTCCACGGCCCGCTCCACGCGGCTGGCTACGGCCTCGCCTCCCGCGCCGTGGACTCCGAAGACCGCGATGTAACAGCGCTCGGACGTCCACCACACCTCACGGTCGCCCCCGTCCAGAAGGCTTTCGGCCACCCCCCAGACGGTCCGGGCGCCGGAAAACGTATGCGACACCACAGTGGAGACGACCGACCGCAAGAAGGGCGGCATTCCGAGCGCCGAGGCATGCTCCGCCGACATGAAGCGTGCCTCCTCGCATCAGAGCGGTGGGTGCGAATGAACCTTCAGAGGCAGTGTCACCGAAGCCCATGAAAGGGGCGATAGGGGGTAGACCTATCGATAAGGGGCTATATCTTCATGACCGAACAGACGAGGCGATACCCGTGACCTCCGCACCCCGAAAGAACTCCCCGTCCACCGAAAGCGACACCTCAGGTGAGCGCCGGGCCGGGCCCGCCCCGCCGGCCACGAAGCGCACGGTCACCCTGAGCATGCCCTCGCCCCGCCAGGTGGCAAGCGGCGCCCTGGACGCCGCTATGCTGCCCGTCGCCGTCGCCCGCCAGATCCTTCCCGCCAAGAAGGGCCTCCCGATCTACCTGGGCCTCGGCATTCTCGGCGCCGCAGAAATACTGGAGTGGCCCGTCGCCATCGGCATCGGCGTCGGCTATGCCGTTTTGCGCCGCGGCGACGGCGTCCTCGCCGCCCCGCCACCCACCACCGCAAGCGAGACCAGCACCGACACCGCCACGACTGAGGACGAGACGTCCACCAAGACGACCGCACGTGACCTCATGACGCCGGACGCCACATGTATCGGAGTCAATGAGACTGCCCTGGACGCGACGAAGAAGATGACCGAACTCGGCGTTGGATCGCTGCCCATCTGCGGCACCAACAACCGGCTCAAGGGCATGCTCACCGACCGCGACATCGTCGTGAAGGTCATCGGCGCGGGCAAGGATCCCGCCCAGGTGAAGGCCGGCGACCTCGCCCAGGGGAAAGCGGTGACCGTTGGTGCCGACGACGAAGCCGAGAGCATCCTGCAGACCATGAGCCAACACAAGGTACGCCGCCTGCCGGTCATCGACGGTCGTACGCTGGTCGGCATCGTCGCGCAGGCCGACGTCGCACGCGCACTGCCCGACCCCAAGGTCGGCGACCTGCTCGAAGCCATCTCCGCCTGACGCGTGGCGGGTCACGCCGTCCCCTGTGCGCAGATGCGGGTGATGAGGCGGGAGACGTGCATCTGGGAGAGGCCGAGCTCTTTGCCGATCTCGGTCTGGGTCATCTCGGCGCCGAAGCGGAGTGCAAGGAGGATGCGCTCACGCTCGTCGAGTTCGGCCAGGTGCGGCTTGAGGGCCTGGATGTTCTCGGCGCACACCCCGCCGGGGTGCGGCTCGCGCTCCTCGACGCGGGGCGCCCGGCCTACGCCGCCCACAGGACGTAGAGCGGGCCGCTCGGCCTGGCACGGGGCCGTCAGCTGGCGGGGTGAGCGGGATCTTTCATGATCCATGCGCCGCCGGAGCAGTCTTCGGGCAGGGGCGGGAAGGTGTGGTCCTTGACGTTGGTGCTGGTGCTCCACCGATGGGCTTTTCCGCAGTCGCACTCGTAGATCCCACTCTCGGGAACACTCTCGCCGGGCCGGAACCTCTGGGTTCGTTCGCTCATACCTACTGTCTACGGCCCGCTTCCGGGATCCGCGACTCGAACACCGAGCCTGGAAGGTGGCCACGACCATGCGAGCGCAAGCGCCGTGTCGTCCCGTGCCATGACGGACCGCTCGCCGGTGTCCTCAGCCGAAGCTGCGTACGGCTGAGGGCATTTGCCGTAAGAGGGCACGGTGCACGCCGCGAACCCAGCATGTCACGACCAATATCGCCATCGAGGTCGACGAACAGGCGAGCACGGCGCTCTCGCGTTCGTACGTCACCGTGTTGCAGGCATTGCCTGACCTGCCGCTGCAACCCATCGTCGGCGGTCGGTACCACGATCGCTTCGAGCGCCGTGGTGAGCAGTGGCTCTTCACGGAGCGGCGGGTCCGAGTCAACCTCGTCGGCGATGTGAGTCACCATCTCCGCCAGGTACCCGCACCGCGGTAGTCCTCCGCGGGACCGACACCGCGACCGCAATCAAATGGCGCGGGGGCGGTCCGCATCGATCTCTGTTGGTGAGCGCGAACTGTCCGTAGCGGCGCAGTCGGCAGGTGCCGCGTTCGGAGGCGTACGGGTCTCGGGACAGGTCCTCCAGTACGCGGCGAAGCGTGCCCACTCTTCCTCTCCGGCGCCGGCGTAAGCCCGCACGGTGGCCGCGGGCATGAGGTGGGCACCCGCCGAGGCCACGGACTCGCGGGCCGTTGCCACGGCGGTGGGAGACTGCTGGAAAGCCGTGCTCTCCGTGAGGTTCTTGGCCCTCTCGTCCATGTCACACCCTCCTGTCGTCTCACCGTGTCCGGCCGGGAAGACGCGCTTCAGGTCCGGCCCTGTGAGGGCGTGGGGGCGCGGACGGGCGGCAACGGGGCGGGCAGTGCGCTGCGGTTCTCACGCCAGGCGGCAAGGAGATATGCGGCGAGTCGGTCTTCGAGAAGCACGGTGGCGCCGATTCCGAAGGCCACGTCGGGCTCCAGTTCCGGGTTGTCCGTCAGCAGGCCCTCGACCACTTCCGTGCGGACGACCTGTTCGTGGACGGCGTCGGCTTCGACATGCTCGTCGTAGAACCTCTCCGCGGCGGAGCCGGCACCTGTGCGGCGCATGGCTTCCGCGAGGCGTCGTGATCCTGGCGACGAGGTCACCTCGACCGTGGCGA
Source organism: Streptomyces sp. NPDC047049 (assembly GCF_040643995.1). Classification (NCBI taxonomy): domain Bacteria; kingdom Bacillati; phylum Actinomycetota; class Actinomycetes; order Kitasatosporales; family Streptomycetaceae; genus Streptomyces; species Streptomyces sp. NPDC047049. Next base: position 458,677 of record NZ_JBEYVM010000005.1, read on the forward strand.
AGTGACCGATCAAGGCCCCGCGCAGGGAACGATGCAGTCCCAGCAGGGACATGAGATTGACGAGAGCGAGTGTTTCGGCGGGCGCCAGATCGACGTAGTGCCCGTAAGCGGGTTCCAGAGCGAGGTCCGCCATCAGGTCGGCGAAGAGTTGAGCGTGGATGTCCTCGGCGCGACCGGCACCGAACTCGTCGAATTCGATGGCGGCCATGCCGGCCTTGGCGCGGCCCCGCAGACGGGGGAGGACCCAGGCGTGCGGGTCGGCTTCCTTGAGGTGGTACAGCGAGCGGACGGCTGCGTACTCCCTCAGCTGCCATAGCAGGCCTTCGCGTTTCAAATAGTGGCTGACACTGCTGCCATCGTCGGCGGTGCGCTCGATCAGCAGGCCGGCCATCGCCTCCTGTGCGCTGAGCAACGGGATGTCATCGCGAAGGGCCTGGAGGAACGCCTCCTCCAGGCAGCGCCGCGCCGAGAGCAGTGCGGGAGCCCATTCGAGGTCGTCCTCCACGCCCTCGAAGCCCTGATAGTGCAGTTCGTACAGCACGTATAGCGCGAGGTGGAGATCTGCCCCGTACGGGCCCTCGCGCTGGACCTTCTCCCGGGCAGGCAGCGGCCCTTCCCCGGTGCGAAGCCACGAGATCACTGTGTCGGACAGAGCGCCGCGCGGTCGCGGAAGCGGCGGCCTGCCGAGCCGGGCAGCTCCGAGGCCGGCCTTCATCGCTGGTCTCCTTCGCTGCTCCGGTCCGCTGTCGGGCAGCCGGTGCTTTCGGCGGGGTCGGAGGTGGGCTTCGAGCGCTGGCGATGGCTGGTGTCGCACCAGGGGTAGCGGCGGCTGCGTCGGCACCTGCAGATGGCGACGGTGAAGCGTCGGGAGACGGCTATCGCACCGTCCTCACCCACCACTTCCACCGGTCCCTCCACCAGGAGCGGGCCGTTTCGGACGAGGGTGATGCGGCGTGGCCGCTCAGGACTTCTCGGCACGGATTATCACCAATTCCTCTGTCTCCTGGATCTCGTCCAGGAAGCCTTGGCGCCGCAGCCAGGCCACACGGGAGCGCAGGACCGGGCCGAACGGGATGACTGCGCGGTCGCTCACCGCCGCCCGCAGCCCAGCGGAGGCCAGCCGCTCCAACGTGTCCTCGGTGCCGCACAGGCCGGAGTGGACCATGAGCAGAACGCCGCCGGGGCGGAGCGCGCGGGGCGCGGAGTCACAGATACGGTCGACGAGCAGACGTCCGTCGCGACCTGCGTCCCAGGCGCGGGCCGGCCCCCGAGGCATCCGACTGCCGGGGGTGGGGACGTAAGGCGGATTGCTGACGAGGATGTCGAAGGAACGGCCACCGACCGCTGCTGTCAGATCGCTGCGGCGCACCGTGACGCGCTGCCGGGAAAGCCAGGCGTTGAGCCTGGTGGACAGCACTGCCGGCCAGGAGATATCGACGGCGGTGACCAGAGCGCCACGTCGCGCCGCTTCCACCGCCACGGCCCCGCTACCCGATCCGAGATCCAGGACTTCGGTCCCTGGTCCCACGCCTTCGCGGTACAAGGCGCGCAACAAAAGCCGCGTGTCGTGCTGCGGCAGATAGACACCGGGAAGCGTTACCAGCGGAACAGGTCGGGCGAGCGGGGCCGGCCACATGCTCATAGGGCACCTCCGCCCCGCGAACCGCGAACGACGTCTGGATGGTCCGCGCGTCTTCTTCAGCCTGCTGGGTATCTGCCGCACTGACCACCCGAGCACGGTTTTTCCCTGACCTCGACCCGTTCGAGGGCGGTCTCGGGCCCGCTTCGGCGATCTCTCACGTCTCGGGGATTTCGTCTGCCGACCATGCGAGGATGCGCTCATACATTCGACTCTCTGGTGAGCGCGGCTACCTCTGATACGGGCTGACCAGCAGGAACGCAGTCAGGCGGTCGTATCCACGGTGGCGAAGTCGGTGGGGCCTGCTCGATCGCCCTTGGTGTGCTCGGCCAGATCCCGGTCCGGCGTGCGGTCAGGACCGGTCCAAGGCCCGTTCGAGCGCGCGGCGGGCCCGGGCCGCGGCCGCCCGGTCGTGCTGGAGCCGCATGGCCGCGTTCAGTGCCAGACCGGCGGCGACGCTCTCGAAAAGCGCCTGGTCGGTGTCGACCCCGGCGGGTGGCTCGCCGTTCTCCGCCGCCGAGGTCAGGTCCGCCCGCAGCTGTAGCTGTTCCCGCCGGCGCGACCACACCTCGGCCACCGCGTCGCGCATGCGGCCGGGGCGGCCGTCGACCAGGACCAGGACCCGCCGCAGCGCCTTCAGCCTCTCCAGTTCCTCATCCGTGAACACCGGAGCGACCACCCGGCAGCCTCCTACCAGAACCTCAACGATCCCCTGGTCAGGAGCCTGCCGAGGCATGTCCGCCAGAGTTCTCCCGAGTGCTACGGGGCCCCTGCCTCGTGAGGCGGCGGCTGATCGAAGTGCATCGCTCCCTGCCGGCCCGACAACACCCCACGCCGGGCCGTCGACCCCGAAAAAGCCCTTCCGTCAGGGGTTCTTAGTGACTCTGCTCAGTGATCATCTTGAGCATGGCCTGGGGTGTGTTGCTTTCGGAGTCGATCCTTTGGGTCTCGGTGCCTTCGAAAGCGACCGGCTCGGTGCTGCGGGCGCACACGGCCTGTTCGTACTCAGTGAGCGCGGCCTCGGTGCCGTCGGCGTACGCGGCGAGGGTCTTGCCGAGTTCGGCGCCGTCGAGCATGGCCAGGCTGGCGCCTTCGCCGTTCGGGGCGGCGAGGTGGGCCGCGTCGCCGAGCAGGATCACCCCCGGCACCCGGCTCCACCGGTGGCCGGCCGGCAGAGCGTAGTGAGGGCGCAGTACAGGCGGGATGCCGGCGTCCGTGATCAGCGCGGTGAGCTCCGGCGCCCAGCCGCCGAATTCCCGCGTGATGCGCGTGGCCGCGGCGGAGGCGTCGGTGAAATCGATGGCGGCGAACCAGTCCTGCGGACTGGACAACGCCACGTAGGCGTGCAGGGTGTCACCGTTTTCCCGGTGGGCGAAGATCTCCTTGCCCGGCGAGGGCGCGATCATTGACCCGCCGCCCCCCACCTTCGCCGAGCCGGTGTGCCGAGTGTCGGCGTCGAAAAGGTACGTCTCGACGAACGACGTGCCGACGTACTCGGGTGTGGCGTCGGAGAGCAGCGGCCGGACCCGCGACCACGCCCCGTCCGCGCCGACCAGCAGGCTGGTGACGACGGTACTGCCGTCGGCGAACGCCACCTCATGGCGGCCCCCGCCGAGGGCACGGGTGCCGCTCACCTTGTGCCCCCACCGGACGGCTTCGGCCGGAAGCGAGTCGAGCAGGATCCATCGCAGCTCCCCGCGCTGCACCTCGGGGCGTCCGCGTGTGCCATCGTCGGCTATCTCGTGCAGGACGCTCCCGTCCTGCTCGACGAGCCGCATCGTCTGGCAGCCCCCGGACAGATGACCGACCCCACCTGGAGGGGCGTTCATCACGGGCGCGGTACCGGGGATCAGCCTGCGGACACCGAGTGCGATAGGGGGAGCTCGCACACCGCGAGACCACCCATCAGCTTCCGCCCTCAGACACCGGGCTTCCGCTCGTCGTGATGCGCGGAGTGCCGGGCGGAACTATCGTGAGCCGAGCGAGTTCGTCCTTCCGGCGGAGGGCAGCTCGTTTCCCTTCTGTCCTCAGCTTTCCGCGGACCTCGGCGTCCAGACCGCGATGGCGTGCCCCGTGCGTGCGGCCCGTTCCACGGAGACTCCGCACCGAGGCAAGTGGCGGACAAAATGCGGTAGTTGCGTGGCGTCCGCTCAGTTGGTGGCCAGCATCTTTTCCCGTAGGCGGCTGCAGACGCGGGTGATGAGGCGGGAGACGTGCATCTGGGAGAGGCCGAGTTCCTTGCCGATCTCGGTTTGGGTCATCTCGGCGCCGAAACGGAGTTCGAGGAGGGTGCGGTCGCGGTCGTCGAGCTCGGCCAGGTGTGGTTTGAGGGCCTGGATGTTCTCGGTGAGCGCGAGGGCCGGATCTTCGGTGCCGATGAGGTCGGCGACGAACCCGGCCTGCTGCTTGGGACCGGAGGCCGGGATGGGCCGGTCGAGGGAATCGCTGTGATAGCCGTTGGCGGCGACGAGCCCCTCCGCCACCTCTGCTTCGTCCACGTCGAGGTGGGCGGCGAGGTCGGCGACGGACGGTTCGTGGACGCCCTGCCCTTCGAGCTGTTCGCGGGCCCGGGCGAGTTCGATGCGCAGTTCCTGCAGTCGTCGGGGGACGTGCACCGACCAGGTGGTGTCGCGGAATAACCGCTGGATCTCCCCCTGGATATACGGGACGGCGAGGGTGGTGAACTCGACGCCACGCGAGATGTCGAAGCGATCGATGGCCTTGATCAGACCGATCGTGCCGACCTGCAGTATGTCCTCGGTGGACTCCCTGCGTCCGGAGAAGCGCCGGGCGACGTAGCGCACCAGGCTCAGGTTCATCTCGATGAGGGTGTTGCGCACGTACTGATATTCGTGCGTGCCCTCTTCCAGCGCGTCAAGTCGCAGCAAAAAGATCTTTGTGAGTTCACGCGCATCAGCGGGAGCGATGCGCTGAGGTTCCCGGATCTGCGGCAGCACCGTCGGGGCCGGGACGGCACACACCTTCGGCGTGGTCTCCTGGGTCGTTCCGACCGTCATGGCGCTGGCGCTGGTGCTCATGACCGGCTCCCTCCGGTTGCTGAGCCCCCGTCGCCAGCCGCCTACCCGCCATGGCCATGACCACACCCTGGACTCCTCGCTCGTCCCAGGAGCGGCCCATGTGTGCCGGCAAGGCGCCCCGGTGCCGTGGAGGCGCCCTCTGCCCCGAAGCGGGCCAGGAGGCGCAGGAGTTTCCGCCGCTAACGCAACAGCCGTACGCCGCTCAACGCCGTCGTCCGTCCGGGCAGGGGGCAACTCGGAGCATTATCCGTCCGTCGAGGAACAGCGCTTTCTCAGCATGCTCCGGGGACCGAGGGGCGGCGGCCGAGAGGAGAGCGTCATTGGCGGCCGGCAGATACGGCTCTCAGCTCAGCTCACGCCGAGCCATAGGGAAGCTCGCTGACGGCTGTGTGGAATGCCCCTGGCACGGGAGTGTCTTCCGGCTCTCCGACGGGTGGAATGTGCGAGGCCCGGCCACTGCGCCCCAGCCTTCCTTCGAAACACACGTGGACGAGGACGGCACTGTATGCGTGAGGCTTCCCGGCGCCGGCTGATCAGGGACTTATCGGTGTAACGGCATGTGCACGGCACGGGAGAGCCTCTACTAGGGCAAGCCTCCGCTACGCCCACGACGCAGGTTGCGCTGCTACCGCGGGCGCACTGGTTTCGAGAACTACGGGGCAGCGCTGGAAGCGCTGGAACCCACGCTGTATGTACCAAGCTGCCTCCCTCACACGCAGCCTCGCTCAGTGGCGCGGTACCGAGACCAGCGCGATGACAGGCTTGATGCCGCGCTTTCCGCAGTTGTGTGAAGGCCAGAGCGGCGACCGTCCGGGGGCCGTTGGCGCTCTCGGGATTCGGGCACCCCGGCGCGTACGGCCAATGCTCCTGCTTCAGGGCCGGTAGACGCACTCCGCCAGCGTCGCGTGCTTCTTCCAGCCCAGCGTCTCGTACAGCGCGCGTCCGGCGTCGGTCGCGCCGAGAACGCCGAGGACCGCGCCCTCCTCCTGGGCGCGGTCGGCAAGCGTACGCATCACGAACTTGCCCAGCCCGCGCCGCCGATGGTCCTCCTCGGTCACCACCCGGTCCACGACCACGGCTTCCCCGAGGGATGCCATCTGCCCCTGAGCCGCCTGCTCGCCCGCCGCATCCAGCACCCGGGCGTAGGTGACGGCTCCAATGGTCTCCACGGTCGTGGTGTACCCCTCAGGCGCGACCGGGTCCGTGGCCGTCAGGTCAACGGCCATCAGATGGCCGCTTTCCTCCCAGGCCCACCCCTGAGGCAGCCAGGACTCGATCTCCTCCGGCTCTGCGGGCATCTTCATCCAAGTCCGCGGCACGGACACCGAGGCAGCGGCGCGGCGGACCAACAACTCCACGGCCTCGGGCAGGACATGGCGTCCCACTTCGTCGGCGTTGCCGGCCACCTCGATATAGCTCCCCCAGGGCTTCTCGACAGGCGGAGGCGTCCGCCGGGACACAGCCCAGCCCGCCACCCAAGTCCTGACTAGGTCCGCAACCATCAATCCCTCCCGAAGCTGTGGCCGTACCAACGGCCGGGTAATAGACATCAGCCGGGACCACACCTTACGTCGCCGTGCAGTCCGGGGCATCTGTTTTGCAGGGGGAGCGGTGTGCTGGTCCGGCAGCGGATGCGATCACTGGTGTTCGCGCGTGCCATGGAGGGGATAGCGGAACAGGAGGCTCGGTGCCGGGAGGTGCGGGTGGTGGCGCGCGTGGCGGCGCGCGTGGTGTGGAGTGGTTCCCTGACGTTTGGCTTGGTCACTTCTCTGAACTTTGGAGCTGTTCCGCCCGCTCCGCCTGCCGCCTCAGTACTGTGACTTCGCATGACCGAGACCGAGATCACCGCAGACCTGGTCCGCGAACTGCTGCAGGAGCAACATCCAGACCTTGCAGGGCTGGCCATCCGCGAGGTGGCAGGCGGCTGGGGTAACCAAATGTGGCGCCTCGGGGACGAGTTGGCCGTGCGCATGCAGCGGATGGACCCCACCCCGGAGCTCCAGCTCAAGGAGCGGCGGTGGCTACCCGTGCTGGCCCCGCGCCTGCCGCTCCCGGTGCCGACCCCGGTACGGTTCGGCGAACCGTCCGAGCGCTTCCCCAAGCACTGGACCGTGATGACGTGGGTTCCCGGCGAGCCGCTGGACCACGGCTCGATCAGCCGCGGCACCCACGCGGCCGACGCGCTGGCGGGCTTCCTCCGGGCGCTCCATGTGGAGGCGCCCGCCGAGGCGCCGATCACTACGGACCGCGGTGCCCATCCCAGGAACTGCACGGACGGCTTCGAGAACTTCTTCCAGGCCGTTGCCCCCGACGACATCGCTGACGACGTCCGGGCCGTCTGGGACGACGCGGTTGCGGCCCACGCATGGGAGGGCCCGCCGGTGTGGGTGCACGGCGACCTCCATCCCGCGAACGTCGTCGTCTCGGACGGAACGCTCTCGGGCATCGTCGACTTCGGTGACCTGTTCGCCGGCGATCCGGCATGGGACCTCGCCGCCGCATGGGTGCTGCTGCCGGCGGGAACGGCCTCACGGTTCTTCGACATGTACGCGCAGGCAGACGAGGCGGCGATCCAGCGCGCCCGTGGGCTGGCCGCTCTGAAGAGCCTCTTCCTGATGCTCATGGGGCAGAACGGAGATCGGGGCCTTCCCGGCGGCAAGCCGAACTGGGGACCTGCAGGCCGGGCGGCACTTGACCGTGTTCTGAAGGGCGTTTGACGCATGCGGTGCCGTACCGGTCGGTGATCTGCACCGTCGCCGCGTCCGGCTCGCCCCAGGTTTCCGGCTTGGCGAAGCGGAACTCCGTGCCGTGCTTGGGCGGGTGGCCTCCGCGGGGGTTGGCCAGGTAGAACTCCTTGCGGGAAGGCGCTGGACGGCGCATGACCCGGTCCGTGGGTATCCACGCCAGGACGTCCGGCCCGATTCCAGGGCGGCGACGAACGAGTACGGCCGGCCGGGCACGAACCTCCGAGGGCTGTCCGCTGCGGCCGTAGACATGGCAGAAGAGGCGTTCTGCGCTGGTGGGGGCACCCGGGCGGAGCCAGTTGCTGATGTCGACGGCGAGGGCCAGGCGGCCGTCGGCGGCCTGCGGCACGGGCAGGCCGGCCAGCACCTGCCGCAGCTCGGCACATCGACGTTCCCGCAGTTCAGCGCGTCATACATGGCGCCGTGATCGCGCCGGTGCTCAGCCACCAGCGTCAGATCCACCGGCGTCCTCACCGGCCCGTCCGCGCACAGCAACGCGCCAGTGAGGTCGAACGGTTCGTCCCCGCGTGCGGTCAGGCAGTCGAATAGTTCTCCGGGAAGCGTGACGCTGTCGTGAACGCTTCCCCCCCCGGAGCATGGTCGGGCAGCAAGCCCACCTTTCACGGCCTTCGGCGTGGTCACGTGTGTCCTTGGTCGGAGCGCATGATCAGACGAAGGCCGCCCCACCGTCTGACGAATGCTCAGCTGGACCACCCAGTTCGAGAAGCCGATCGAAACCTGTGAGAAACCTCAGTCAGGCAGCGCCACAGTGAGGTCCACCTCGACGAGCTGTCCGGGAAAGCCCAGCTGGGCGACGCCCAGCAGCGTGCTGGCCGTGGTGAACGCCGGACCCAGGGCAGAGTCGGCGAGCCGGCACCACGCGGCTGCGAGAACCTCCCTCTCGTCGCTCCGCACGTAGATCACTGACCGCACCACGCATTGTGGTGGGGCACTCACTGCAGCCAGGGCAGCGAGCGCGTTCGCGACAACCTGGTCGACCTGTGTTTCGAGGGAACCGGAACCGACGAGGTCACCGCTCTGATCAAGCGGGCACTGCCCCGCCAGATAGGCCGTACGGCCGGCCTCCACCACGGTGATGTGGTGGTAACCGGGCGTCTCATGCAGTTGCTCAGGGTTGATGCGGGTGATCTTCTCAGTCATGTCCGTGAGTCTGACCGGCGCGGTGCCTGCACGCACCGCATTTTGCCCACGAACCCGCGAAGGTGGGCTGCCGCACGGCCATCAACCGAGATCGAGAACAAGTTGACAGCTTGTCTTTTAACCTCAGTCATGGCCGAGTGCTTGCCTGCCCGGTTCCAGGCGGCACCCCAACCAGACAGAAACCGCCATCACCGCAACAGGTCCATCCCATACGGGCGGATCGTCGCCGCAGGGCGTGCACAGGCCCGCAACTCTGCGAAGAACGTCATCACGGGAACGGCCACGGCGCCCTGTGAGTCGAGCAGTACGTAGGGACGGGCGGGCTCACCCGTCTCCGCAAGCGCACCGGTCTCCGGCAGCACGAAGCTCGCCAGATTCAAGGGCCTGGACGTCGGCGATGAGTACGTACTGGTTGAGCCAAAGGCGAAACGGTGGAGAAGGCGGCGGAAGCGCCGGAATCCACCAATGCGGTCGGCCTGATGGCGGGAACAGCTGCTCACTCGTGGCGCCGCGAAGTCCGGATGGTGTGATGGCCCTTCAAGCGTCCGCCTGGAATGGGAGCCCGCATCTGCCCGGCAATTACGGGGCGACCAGGGCCTGTCCGGCGGATCATGCCGGACAGGCCCTGGTCCCCGGGGCTCAGCGCTTGAGCGTGAAGGTGAAGTCGCTGGAGAGCTTGCCGCTCAGCCGGACTGCCGAAACGAGTTTCCCTTCCGCGATGAGCCTCTCGACCTCGGCCCGTGAAAGACCGCAACCTTCAGCGATCAGTCGCACCGGCCGGACAGGGATCCGCGCCACGAACCGAACCAAGACGTCGATCACCTCGCGGTCCAGGTGATCCGAACCGCCGGTGTCGAGGCGCCAGGCGTTGTCCCAGTCGAGGGCGATGCGATTACGGCGCCGTACGACCGGATCCTGAAGCAACTCGGCTGCCAGACCAGGGTCGTTGCCATGCATCCGATCCAGCAACTCAGGTCGTACGGAGCGCACGTTCATACGCTCCAGGACCGTGAGCTTCGCCGTGTCCCCGCAAGCGGTACAGAGCACGAGGAGCCAGGCGTCGATGAGCTTATGGTTCGCGTTGACGCGAAATTTGCCGTTGGGCCGGAAGCGCTCGGACGCGCACGCGTGGCAACGGCGGAGAACGGTCGGCAGGCAGGTGGGCATGACCACCCAGTTATTGAGCACAGAAGTACACCGGTTTCAGTGAGAAGTCCGCAGCAAAAAGAAGCGCGGCGCACATGCGCGACGCGCGACGAATCAGCACTCGGGAGGTCTCACAGGGTGTACAACGGAGCGTCCTTGCCTAGACAACTTGGTTCGGCAGCACGGTAATGGCGCACAGCGGCGCTGATCTACTGGTTTTCGAGCACCTCACCGCCAGGTTCCACCCGGCGGATCATGGGCGGAGCCAGAGCCGGATCGAGGCGAGGGTGATGGCGCCGTGGAAGGTGTACGCCCTCTTGTCGTATCTCGTGGCCACGGCCCGGGAGTTCTTGAGGGTGTTGCTCATCGCTCGACTTCGTTTCTGCGCTTGTAGATCGTCTTGTCGAAGCCGGCGGGTCGGCTGCCCTTGCTGCCGCGGCGTCGGCGGTTGGCCCGCTGGTTCTTCGGCTCGGGGATGGTGTGTTTGATCTGCCGTCTGCGCAGGTAACGGCGGTTACGGCGGGAGGAATAGGCCTTGTCGCCGCCGAGCCGGCCGACACGGATGCGTTCCATGACGGGGATGAGCTGCGGGGCGTCGCCCCACTGGCCCGGGGTGATCAGCAGGGCCAGTGGGCGGCGGTTTCCTTCCCCGGCGAGATGAACCTTGCAGGTGAGGCCGCCCCGGGAGCGTCCGAGTCCCTCATCGGGGCGGTGCTGCCGGGGCGTGCGTCTTTTCCCGGCACCCGCGGTGGTTTCTTGCGTGCTCCGGCGGCGTGCTGGTGGGCTCGGCAGGTGGTGGAGTCCACGCTCATCATGGACCAGTCGATGCGGCCCTCGGCATCCGCGTCGGCCAGGACCGCCGCGAAGATTCTGTCCCACGTACCGTCCGCCGACCAGCGTCTGTGCCTCTCGTACACGGTCTTCCACTTGCCGAACCGCGCAGGCAGATCCCGCCACGGCACCCCGGTCCGGTTCCGGTACAGGATCCCGTTGATGATCCTGCGGTGGCTGGCCCAACGCCCACCACGCTGCCCGGACTTGGGTAGATGCGTCTTCAGTCGGGCCCATGCATCATGATCGACAATGCTCAACTCCTAGGGCGTGTCCGCAAAGTCCCGTCGTTCGCCCGGAGGGCGGGGCTCGCGGCGTCTGGTGCGTGCGCTCGCAAGGCGGAGGGTCGTCCTCGTAGTGGGTC